>NZ_JBEZEY010000060.1:0-1013 GCF_040649135.1 Micromonospora sp. NPDC049047 | reverse complement strand
CCATAGAACGCGTTCCAGTCGAGGTCGACTCCCGCGACCGCCGCCCGCGCTACCGCCGTGACCAACGCATCTACCTCACCCGCATCCTGCCCCACCCTCGTGACACGCAACGACGCGATCACCGCCGTCGACGCCACGCCCTCGATCCCCGCCAGCACACCCGCGACCATCCCCGTCAGAACACCACCCGGCCCCACCTCCAAAAACGTCCGAACACCCTGCCCATACATCGCCACCACACCATCAGCGAACCGCACCGACTCACGCACATGCCGCACCCAATAATCAACAGAAGCAATCACATCCCCCACAACCGCACCCGTCACATTCGACACCACCGGAACCCGCGGCAGATCAAAACGCACATCACTAATCGCCGCCCGAAAATCCGCCAACATCGGCTCCATCAACACCGAATGAAACGCATGACTCACACCCAACCGACGCACCCGCACACCCAACCCCGCAACAACCCGACCCACCACCGCAAGAACATCACGCTCCGGACCAGACAACACCACCGACGACGGCCCATTCACCGCCGCCACCTGCACCACACCCCCCGCCTCACCCACATACGACGCCACCGCCACCTCACCAGCCTCAACCGCCACCATCACCCCACCCACCGGCAACGCATCCATCAACCGCGCCCGAGCCGCCACCAACCTGCACGCATCCCCCAAACTGAACACCCCCGCCACAAACGCCGCCGCGACCTCACCCACCGAATGACCCGCCACCACATCCGCCCGCACACCCCACGACTGCCACAACCGCCACAACGCCACCTCCACCGCAAACAACGCAGGCTGCGCCACCCCCGTCGCATCCAACGCCCCCCCATCACCACCCCACACCACATCCCGCACCGACCCACCCAACAACCCACACACCTCATCAAACGCCGCCGCGAACACCGGAAAAACCCCATACAACTCCCGACCCATCCCCAACCGCTGCGCACCCTGACCCGCAAACAACACACCCAACCGACCACCCACCACACGACC
>NZ_JBEZEY010000059.1:0-1017 GCF_040649135.1 Micromonospora sp. NPDC049047 | reverse complement strand
TCGGCGACCAGCCGCCCGGCCGGGTCGTAGTCGTAGCGCCAGACGAGCCCCTGCGGGTTGGTGACAGTGGTGAGGCGCAGTTCGGTGTCGTAAGCGAAGGACAACCGGGCGCCGTCCGGCCCGGTACGCGCCACCGGCAGGTCGAAGGCCCCGATCTCGAACTCGGTGGTCGCCCCGATCTGGTCGGTGTGAGTGACCAGGTTGCCTTCCGGGTCGTAGGTCCACTCCTCGCTGGCCCCGTCCGGGCTCCGCCGCCACGCCAACCGCCCCTCGGCGGTCCAGCCGAGGTGGATGGTGCCGCCGACGGGGTCGGTCGCCTCGGTCATCCGCCCGGCCCGGTCGCGCCGGTAGGTCGTCACCGCCCCCACCGAGTCGGTCAGCTGGGTGATCAGCCCGGCCGGATCGGTGGCCACCACCACGGTGTTGCCGAGCGCGTCGGTCACCTCGGCCAGGTGGCCGGCCTCGTCGTAGGCGTAGCGGGTGACAGCGCCGGTCGGGTCGGTGACCATCGTCAGGTTGCCGCGCTCGTCGTACCCGCGTCGCCAGATCGCGCCGTCGACGTCGGTGACCACGACGGGCTGACGCAGCTCGTTGTACGCGGCCGTCGCCCGGCTGCCGTCCGGGCGGGTGAGCTCGACCAGGTTGCCGTCGTCATCGTAGGACCAACGAGTCGTCCGCCCGAGAGCATCGGTCTGGGACAGCTTCCGATCAAAACGATCCCAGGTGAAGGCCGTGACATGTCCCAGCGGGTCGGTGACCCGCTCGGTCTGCCCGCGTTCGGTCAAGTCGTAGATGGTGGTGTGGCCGAGTGAGTCGTCCACAGCGGTTTTCCGCGCTGCCAGGTCGTAGTGCAGCCGCGCGGACAGGTATCCACCGGAGCCGGTGGCGGCGACACAGCGGCCCTGCTCGTCGTAGGTGTAGCGGTACTCCTGCGCGTTGCGGTCCTGCCAGCGGACCAACCGACCCTCGTCGTCATAGCCGAACCGCAACGGCAACCCCGACGAGTTGACCACCTCG
>NZ_JBEZEY010000058.1:0-1148 GCF_040649135.1 Micromonospora sp. NPDC049047 | reverse complement strand
ATTTTTTGTTGGGTTTTTGAACACATAATTCTATGTAATACTTACTTATTTAGACATAAAACAAGAGTGTACAGAAAATGGTTATTTTCTGGACACTCTCATATTTAATAAAATATTTTAAATGTTATTAACAAAACTAATTTAATAAGAGTCAAGCATAGTTTACATATGTATTATGTTTGAAACATATCTCTAATTACTTTTTACTAATATCATTTAAAATGTCTCGCAATTCTTCAATTTCTTTGTTATTTAATTCTTCATTTTTCGCAAAATTCAGCACTAAACTTTTCATGTCCCCTCCATACAGTTTATTAAGAAAGGTTTTAGCAGTTTTCATTTTAATATCGTCTTCTTTAATATTTGATGAGTAAAAATAAATATTCTCTGATTTGTATCGTTTTATAATCTCTTTTTTATATAGTCTTGTGATTAATGTTCTAATCGTTTTATCGCTAACTTCTTTATATTTTTGAATTTCAACTACAATTTCATTAGCTGATACTGATTTTTTATCCCATATTATATTCATAACATCCCATTCAGCCATAGATATTTCAACTTGCTTATTGGCCATTTAAAACACCCATTTCTTTTAATATTTTTTCACTGATTAATTCAGCATTTTTCCCAGACGGCTTTCCATCTGATAAATGTGTAGCAAAATAATACTTATCATGATTTGTAATTACGTAACCTACAAACCACCCATTATTATACTTCCCGTTTACTATACCTGTACCTGTTTTCCCATACAGTTCATACTTTTCATTTTTCTTAATCAATAATGAAGAAGATAATTGATTCTTTGCTTTTTTACTAAAATGGTTATTTTGTTCCATCATATTTTTAAAAACTATTACTTGTTCAAGATTAGATATTTTCAAACTATCTTCCATCCAATAGCTTTTATAACTTCCCAAGTTTTCATTACCATAATTTAATTGCTTGAGTTGAGCCGCAGTATAGTTCTTTGGTATTTGATTACTAATACGTTCGAAGTACCAATTAACTGAATTTTGCATTGCTGTATTTAAATCTTGTTCCTTATTCCAAGACTCGAAAGGATAATGTTTATGATTCCATGACATACGTCAATTATAATAACTTATGATCTGATGGATTTTTGAATCGAATTATAATTAGTG
>NZ_JBEZEY010000057.1:0-1150 GCF_040649135.1 Micromonospora sp. NPDC049047 | reverse complement strand
TAGATAGTAGCCAACGGCTACAGTGATAACATCCTTGTTAAATTGTTTATATCTGAAATAGTTCATACAGAAGACTCCTTTTTGTTAAAATTATATTATAAATTCAACTTTGCAACAGAACCATTTAGAATATTAAAATTCCTTCATTACACTCTTGGCGGTTTCACTTATCAACTTATCATTTGGCTTATCACTTTTATTGTCTTTATTCGTAAAAATGACTAAAACAATAGGTTCAGATTGGCCCTTAGGATAAACAAAAGCAACATCATTTCTAGAAGCATATGTTATTGCTTGACCACTTTTATCAGCAACCTTACAGTCTTTTGAAACACCGTCTTTAATTAAAGTATCTCCGCTTTTATTATTTAACATTAAATCAAGTAAGAATTTTTTGTTTTCTTTGCTTAATTTTCCATTTGCGATAAGTTTATTTAAAGTCTTACCGAAAGCAGCAGGTGTTGAAGTATCTTTTTTGCTCTTTGGTGAATAGTAATTTAATTCTATCTCATATCTAACTGGATTTGTTACTTTATCTCCTAGTTCTTTTAGACGTTGTTTAACTTTTTTGATTCCACCAATTTCTTTTATAATTTTATTGTTTGCTGTATTATCACTATATGCCATTGAAGCCTCAATAAGTTCTTTTAAAGTGATATCTTTTCCTACATATTTTTCTAAAATAGGAGAATAAGCAACTATATCATCTTTGTTAATATGTATTTTTTTATTTAACTTATTATAAGGTACTTGTTCTAACAAAATAGCACTATTTATCGCTTTTGAAGTCGAAGCATAGGCAAATCTCTTATCTGAATTAAATTTTACTTCCTTACCACTTTTAGTATCTAAAGCATAAACACCAATATGAGCATTATATTTTTTTTCTAAATCATTTAACTCTTTGGCATGTGAACTGTTTGAATTACATGCACTTAAAACTAAAGCAATTGCAATTAAAAATATTAACTTTTTCAAAATAAACCCTCCAATATTACAGTTGTAATTTTTACAAATTAATAATATTACAATTGTAATATTGGTGTCAATTGTTTATTATAAATAATTGAAAGAAGGTGTCAAAATGGCTAAATTACTAATAATGAGCGTAGTAAGCTTTTGTTTTATATTTCTATTGTTAGTATTTTTT
>NZ_JBEZEY010000056.1:0-1351 GCF_040649135.1 Micromonospora sp. NPDC049047 | reverse complement strand
GGGGCTGTCTCGCTAACGGTGTTTCCGGCGATCTTGGTTAGTAGGTTTCAGCGGCTGGGAAGCGGTCGCTGAAGGTGATGGCGAAGGCGTTCAGGGCGGGTTTCCAGCGCATCGTCCATCGGGTTCTGCCTGCTCCGGTGGGATCCAGGGATCGGGTCACCAGGTACAGACACTTCAACGCGGCCTGCTCGTTGGGGAAGTGGCCACGGGCTTTCACGGCCCGCCGGTAGCGGGCGTTCAACGACTCGATCGCGTTCGTGGAGCAGATGACCTTGCGGATCTCCAGGTCGTAGTCGAGGAACGGGATGAACTCCGCCCAGGCGTTGTCCCACAACCGGATCACCGCCGGATACCGGCCACGCCACTTGTCGGCCAGGTCGTCGAACGCCGCTCGGGCGGCGTCGGCGTTGACGGCCGTGTAGATCGGCTTGATGTCCCGCTTGATCTCGTCCCAGTACTTGCGCGAGGTGAGCCGGAACGTGTTGCGGATCAGGTGGATCACGCACGTCTGCACCACGGTCCGGGGCCATACGTTCGTTACGACCTCCGGCAGGCCTTTCAGACCGTCGCAGACGAGGAAGAACACGTCCTTCACGCCGCGGTTGCGCAGGTCGGTCAGCACGCTCATCCAGAACTTGGCGCCCTCACCACCCGAGCCGGCCCACAACCCGAGGACATCCTTCTCGCCGTCGAGGGTGACCCCGATCGCGGCGTAGAACGGCCGGTTCGCCACCTGCCCATCACGCACCTTGACCACGATCGCGTCGATGAACACCGCCGCGTAGATCTCATCCAACGGGCGATGCGACCAGTCGGTCATCTCCTCGATCACCTTGTCAGTGATCCGCGAGATCGTCTCCTTCGACACCGACGCGCCGTAGATCTCGGCGAAGTGCGCGCTGATCTCCCCGGTCGTCAAACCCTTGGCATACAGCGACAACACGACCTCGTCGACCCCCGACAGGCGCCGCTGCCGCTTCTTGACGATCTGAGGCTCGAACGTGCCTGCCCTGTCCCGCGGCACGTCGATCTGCACCGGTCCGCCGGCCTCGGTCAGGACCGTCTTCGACCGGCTGCCGTTGCGGACGTTGCCCGACCCGGCACCGGCCTGCTCATGCTTCTCATAGCCGAGATGATCGGTCATCTCCTCGTTGAGCGCGGTCTCCAGGACCGTCTTGGTCAACTGCTTGAGCAACCCGTCCGGGCCGGTCAACGACAGGCCCTGTTCCTTAGCTGCCCGGACCAGCTCGGCGGCGGCTCTCGCCTCCGCCGACGGCTCGGGTCGCTTCTTACGTCCGGTCTGGTCGTTCAGTGTCGCGGTCATCACGGCACCCTCCTCACCAGGCACAAC
>NZ_JBEZEY010000055.1:0-1393 GCF_040649135.1 Micromonospora sp. NPDC049047 | reverse complement strand
ATGGTGCGGGACTTCAAGTCCCGTGGTGTGCCGATCGACTGCGTGGGTTTCCAGTCGCACCTGGGCACCACGCTGGCGTCGGACTACCAGGCCAACCTGCAGCGTTTCGCCGACCTCGGCGTGGACGTGCAGATCACCGAGCTGGACGTGATGACCGGCGGCAACCAGGCCAACATCTACGGCGCCGTGACCCGCGCCTGCCTGGCCGTCTCACGCTGCACCGGCATCACCACCTGGGGCGTGCGCGACTGCGACTCGTGGCGTGGGTCGGACAACGCCCTGCTCTTCGAGTGCAGCGGCAACAAGAAGGCGGCGTACACGAGCGTCCTGAACGCCCTCAACGCCGGCTCGACCACGCCGACCACGCCCCCGCCGAGCAGCGGGGTGGACACCAGCGCCTGGTACGTGTTGCTGAACCGCAACAGCGGAAAGGCGTTGGACCTGTATGCCTCGGCAACGAACGACGGCGCCCGGATCAGTCAGTGGTCACGGAACAACGGCACCAACCAGCAGTGGCAGTTCGTGGACTCGGGGGGCGGCTACTACCGGCTGAAGTCCCGCCTCTCCGGCAAGGTGTTGGACGTCTACAACTTCTCCACCGCCGATGGTGCGGCGATCGTGCAGTGGAGCGACGGCAACGGCACGAACCAGCAGTTCCGGCTCGCCCAGTCGGCCGACGGTTACCTGCGGGTGATCAACCGCAACAGCGGCAAGGCCGTCGAGGTGCAGGGCGCCTCCACCGCTGACGGCGGAAACATCGTCCAGTACAGCGACTGGGGCGGCACCAACCAACAGTGGCAGCTGGTCCGCATCGGATAACGACCGGCCGGCGTCTGGCTGGAAACCGCAGCGGCCCGCCCCATCCGTCGGGGCGGGCCGCTGCGGCTGTCAGTCGGCCGTACAGCTCAGGCTGGTCGGCGGCTGGCTGCCGGCGCTGAGGTAGCCCACGGTGGTGGACGCTCCGACCGCGAGCTGTCCGTTGTAGCTGGCGTTGGTCACTGTCACCTGGTTGCCCTGTTGGCTGAAGCTACCGTTCCAGACCTGGGACACCGTCTGCCCGGAGGGGAAGGTGGCGGTCACCTGCCATCCGGTGGTCGGGGTGGAACCGGAATTGGTGATGGTGAACCTGCCCTCGAAGCCGCCCTGCCAGGAGTTGACAACGGTGTTGGCGACCCCACAGGACTGACCACCCGGAACCGTCGGCGTCGGCGTCGGCGTGGTGGTGGGCGTCGGAGTTGGAGTGGGCGTCGGGGTAGGCGTCGGGGTGGGCGTGGGGGTGGGCGTGGGGGTGGGATCGACGCCGGTGCCGCTGAACTGCCACCAGTTGATGTTGAACAGGGTGCCGGTGCCGCCGGCGAAGCGGAGATACAGGTCATGGGTGCCGGTGGCGCCG
>NZ_JBEZEY010000054.1:0-1596 GCF_040649135.1 Micromonospora sp. NPDC049047 | reverse complement strand
GAGGACGCATCGAGGTACGCCTGGACAGCGCCACCGGCGCGGTGGTCGGGACCTGCACCGTCGCTGGTACCGGTGGTTGGCAGGCCTGGACCACCGCCACCTGCGCGGTCAACGGCGCCACCGGCACCCATGACCTGTATCTCCGCTTCGCCGGCGGCACCGGCACCCTGTTCAACATCAACTGGTGGCAGTTCAGCGGCACCGGCGGCAGCGGCTCCGTGCTCACCAACGGTGACGTGGAGAACGGCACGACGGGTTGGGGTGTGCACGGCAGCGGCACGCTCTCCCGCAACACCGCCGTCGCGCACGGCGGCAGCGGGTCGTTGTCGATCACCGGCCGGACCGCGGCGTGGAACGGCCCCGGTCAGGACGTGACCTCGAAGCTCACGAACGGCAAGAGCTACACCACGAACGTCTGGGTACGGGCGCAGAGCGGCACGCCCTCGGCGAAGGCGACCCTCTCGATGACAGTGAACGGCACGACGAGCTACCTCCAGCTCACCCCGGCCGTGGGGGTGAACGTCAACGGCTGGACCCTGCTCACCGGCACGACGACCGTCTCGTGGAGCGGCACGCTGTCCAACGCGACCTTCTACGTCGAGACGGCTGCCGGCACCGACAGCCTGCTCGTCGACGACGCCTCGTTCCAGTGACGGGTGCTGCCGGAGCCGTCCGAGCACGGCTCCGGCAGCGCCGCACCCGGACGGTACGACCGAAGCGACAGGCCCTCGGCGCGATTCGTTACGACTTGACGAACGGCATGTTATCGCTCACAGTCGATGTTTGAGGGCGGCCGCACCTGTGGTTCACCGGGCGAGCCTGCCGGCCGCACCTCGGAGCGCGACGTCCGCCCAGGGCATGCCGGACGTCGTGTCGGGGTCTCCCACCACCGGTGCCGTGCTGGCGACAGGTCTTCGTCAGTCACTGTCGCGCCGCTGCGAGCCGACCCCGCGGCTGGACTGGCCTCGGCGTCGATCTCGCCGGTGCTGATGTCACCGACTCCGCAGGAGCAGATTCGGGCGCTGCATCTCCATCACCGAACCACCACAGACAAGGAATTCGCATGAATCACAAGAGAGTCCTGCGATTGGCGGTGACCGTCGCAGCCACCGGCGCACTCGCCGCCGGAATGACGATGACGCTCACCTCCACGGCCAGTGCCGGCACCACCCTGAGGGCGTCGGCTGCCGAGAAGGGCCGCTACTTCGGTGCGGCCGTCGCGACGAACAAGCTCTCCGACAACACGTATGCGACGGTCCTGAACCGCGAGTTCAACAGTGTCGTGGCCGAGAACGAGATGAAGTGGGACGCGACCGAGCAGCAGCAGGGCCGGTTCAACTACAGCGGTGGTGACCGGCTGGTCAGTCACGCGCAGGCCAACGGCATGAGCGTGCGGGGCCACGCGCTGTTGTGGCACCAGCAGCAGCCGGGCTGGGCGCAGGGCATGTCCGGTACCACGTTGCGCAACGCGGCGATCAACCACGTCACGCAGGTCGCTACCCACTTCCGGGGCAAGATCTACGCGTGGGACGTGGTGAACGAGGCGTTCGCCGACGGTGGCAGCGGTGGGCGGCGTGACTCGAACCTGCAGCGCAC
>NZ_JBEZEY010000053.1:0-2012 GCF_040649135.1 Micromonospora sp. NPDC049047 | reverse complement strand
ATTAAAGTAAGAAAGACAAGATATCAAAGTATCAATACGGCAAAGAATACTTTAAAAGGTATTGAATGTATTTACGCTCTATATAAAAAGAACCGCAGGTCTCTTCAGATCTACGGATTTTCCCCATGCCACGAAATTAGCATCATGCTAGCAAGTTAAGCGAACACTGACATGATATATTAGTGGTTAGCTATATTTTTTACTTTGCAACAGAACCATGTATAAAATATGAATAATCGATAATCCAAACAACAAGGGACAAACGCTGTCATTTCAGCGTTTGTCCCCTTTCTTTTGTCGTTATCTTCTATACACCTTATTTAATAGTTAACAATGATTGTAAAGATTTATATTTTATTATTCATTTGTTTTACGTTTGCGATTAACAAATAATGTCGCAAGTCCGCTTAAACCTAATATACTTGCAATGCTAGCTAATAAGCCCTTGCTTTCTTGGTTTTCTTCACCTGTTTCAGGAAGTTCATTTGCACTGTGTTCAGTTTTTTCGCCATGTGTTACTTCTTTTTTATCTGGTGTTGTTTCAGTTGTGCTTGTTGTTATTGTTTTTGGAGTTTCAGTTGATTCCGAAGCAGAACCTTGACCATAACCTTGACCATAACCATGTGCATGTGTCATAGCTGGTGTTATTGTAGCAGCTGTAATGGGTGCTACTGGACTTTTGCCATTGTGTTTACCGTCTTTTGATGTTGTATTGTGATTGCCTTTATTGTCAGTGTCTTTAGATGGTTCTGATTTTGAATCATCTTGACCATCATCTTTACCTTGGTGGTGATCATCTTTGTCAGATTGATCTGGTTTTTTAGTATCATCATCTTTTGAACCTTTGTGATGATCTTTGTCGTTATGGGCTTTATCTTTTTTGTGGTTATCTTGACCATCATCTTTACCTTGGTGGTGATCATCTTTGTCACCTTTATGATGATTGTCTTTACCGTCATCTTTTGGGTCGTCACTGTGATCTTTATGATCATTATCTGAAGGCTTTGATGCATCTTGGTGATCACCTTTATTTACGTTGGATTGGCTCCCACCATTTAAAATACCATTGCCTTTATTTGTGTTTGTTTGATCAGCTTTTCCGCCTTCATTTTTGTTACCTTGTGAGCCACCGTTAGCTACGCCATTACCTTGGTTGTCATTTTTTTGAGTAGCGTCGCCGCCTTCACTCTTATTGCCTTGCGCACCGCCATTTAGTACACCGTTACCTTGATGAGCGTTTGTTTGATCAGCTTTTCCGCCTTCATTTTTGTTACCTTGAGCACCACCATTTTTGAAGCCATTACCTTGATCTTCGTTTTTTTGAGTAGCGTCACCGCCGTTGCTCTTATTGCCTTGTAGTCCACCGTTCTTTATACCATTACCTTCGTGGGCATTGCTTTGATCAGTTTTTCCACCATTATTTTTGTTACCTTGAGCACCACCATTAAGGAATCCGTTACCTTCATGATCATTTTTTTGGTTAGCGTCACCGCCGTTGCTCTTATTGCCTTGAGCGCCACCGTTTAATATGCCATTACCTTCGTGGGCATTGCTTTGATCAGCTGATCCGCCATTATTTTTATTACCTTGTAATCCACCATTAAGGAAACCATTACCATGGTTTTCATTACTTTGAACAGTCTTTTGTTGCCCTGAATTATCATTTGTTTGTGCTGCATCAGCTTCTGCATTACCAAAAGCTAGAGGTACAACTAAAGCCAGTGAAGAAATAGTAACTGCTATTAACTTGTTGTTATATTTTCTTAACCCTTTTCTTTGTACAATATTAGTTTTAGTATTTTTCATAAATAAAATTCCTCCTTAATTAATAATTAATGTCTTTCCTATAACAATGTTTAACCACTAGTCGAATATATTAAACATATTTTCTGAATTTAAAAATTTGAAAAAACAACCTACTTATACCGAATGTGAATGCCATATTAAATAATATAACTGGATAATAAATAATATATGAATTGCTCCCTACCTTCAATAATAATAAAACATCT
>NZ_JBEZEY010000052.1:0-2715 GCF_040649135.1 Micromonospora sp. NPDC049047 | reverse complement strand
AGACTGATTATATCATATATAAAAATAATAGGCATTCATCTACCACCTATAGAGGTCGTAGACTTCTGCCTTGTTACGTTAAAAAAGATTGCAAAGCTCTACTTTTTGAACTTATCAATAACTTCGGATGCTTTATCTTTAGCGTTATCAACAACCTCTTTTGCTTTGCCAGACGCTTTATCTTTTTTACCTTCTTGTTCTAAATCTTCATTATTCGTTGCATTACCAACTGTTTCTTTAATATTACCTTTAGCTTGTTCAAACTTATCTTCAGCCATCATTGTACCCCCCTTAAATGTTGAAATAATTTGTTTGGTAACGATAATATAGCATATAGTCATCACAAATTCATACTATACGCTTTTTGTATTATAGGTTAGTTTTGGCCACAGTATATACAAAGGAAAAAGCCTAATGAATTCCTCATTAGGCTTTTGTAGTGTAATTCAAACATGGAGCACACCTAAAACATAATACATATAATAAGATCAATCAAGAGAAAAAAGTTTGATTAATACTTTTGGCAAGTGGCTAATGTGCTTCATTAGCCACTTGTGCATTTTCTATAAGAAAATGCTAATGAAAATGAAGGGAAGTGAGGAATCACTTCCCTATTTATTTGGAATTTTATTATTTATTTTTTCGTGTTGCACGCTCACACGCATCATCAAAGATGATGCTATTAACAAGTCTATTCGATCTGACAAGGCGCAAAAATTTTTCTTTGAGGCATACGCCAGTCGAAAAATATTTTAGCTTGTCTCCTTGTCATCTCTCATGACGACTTGTTGTTGTGGCTTTGCAACACAGAAAAAAATAAATAAATAATAAAAAAGTAAAGGAGGTGATGTCCAACGAGATGTGGCGGTTGGTTGGGTATTGAAAGAGAAATTGAAGGAGGTGGTTTCTCGTGAAGAACTCCACGAAAAAGCTCCTAATAAGTATTATAAACTTATTAAGAGCTATCGTGACTTTAATTACAGAATTACTAAGATAATTCTGTAAGGAGGAGATTGGGCTCCTCCTTCAATTTAATTTTATTATATCATATAAAGGAGTATTTACAATGAAAGAAAAGATTATAACTCTATTAAAAGTGGTAAGTGTTTTATTAGCGTTATTCAATTTGTTATTAGAGTTTTCATTACTTAATGAACATGAAAATAATTAATATATTTTTGTAAAAGGTGTGTGGAGTATGACAAATACTAAGGAATTTATTAATGATTATTTGCTCATATGTAAAAATATAAGAAATTATAAATTGCGAGAATTTTAAGAGACATTGAATATATAAGAAGGATTATTTGATTCAAATCTGAAATGTCCTTTGGCTTACACAACAATTGGAGAAGAAGAAAATATTGAAGTTCAAGTCACTTTAGACCTTGAAAATATGAGAATAGTTAGAGAAGTAATATTCCGGTTTGATGAGCACAGACAATGTAAGAAATTACAAACTGATGTTTTTAAAAATACAAAAGAAGTCGTTGATTTCACTTCACATATTCACTTTGATGAATTAGTCAATGTAGATGAAGAATATTATGAAATTTTGATGGAAAAGGAAGAAGAAAAGTATCAAGATGATTTCTAAAATACGAAATCAAGGAAATAATCATAGATAGAAAGCGGGTGGCATTGATGGAAAGGCTCAAAGCGTATAAATTCAGAATATATCCAACGACGACGCAAGAAGTGTTTTTCGCCAAATCATTTGGTTGTGTTCGTAAAGTTTATAATTTGATGTTAGATGAACGCATCAAGGCGTATCAACAGTACAAATCAGACACGTCAAAACAAAATAAGTTACCGACACCTGCCAAGTACAAAAAAGACTATCCATTCTTAAAAGAGGTAGACAGTCTAGCTTTAGCTAATGCCCAGCAACATTTAGATAAGGCCTATCAAAACTTTTTCCGTGATAAATCCGTAGGATTTCCTAAATTCAAAAGTAAAAAACACCCGATTCAAAGTTATACAACGAATAATCAAAAAGGTTCTATCTCGTTGATTGGCAATCAATATATTAAACTACCTAAATTAAAGTCAGTCGTTAAGATTAAACTTCACAGAAAAATCAAAGGCGATATTAGGTCTGCCACGATTTCAAAACATGCGAGTGGTAAATATTATGTTGCCCTATTGTGTAAAGAAGATATTCAACCTATGTCAAAAACCAATCAGTCCATCGGTATTGATTTGGGTATTAGTGATTTTGCGATATGTTCAGACGGTCAAAAATATGATAATCATCAATTTACACATAGCATGTCACAAAAATTAGCGAGAGAACAACGTAAATTATCAAGACGTTTATTGTTAGCTAAACAACGAAATGTGAATTTATTAGACGCTAAAAATTATCAAAAACAAAAACAAAAAGTAGCTCGATTACATGAAAAGGTTAAAAATCAACGCACAGACTTTTTAAATAAGTTAAGTACAAGTATCATCAAAAATCACGATGTTATTTGTATTGAGGACTTAAATACAAAAGGAATGATGCGTAATCGTAAACTGGCTAAAAGCATTTCAGATGTATCATGGTCGCATTTTATTAGAAAGTTAGAATATAAAGCAGAATGGTATGGACGAAAAGTTATCAAAATAGACAGATGGTATCCATCAAGTCAAATCTGTTCTGAATGTGGTCACCAAGACGGCAAGAAACCACTCAATGTCCGTCAATGGACGTGTCCGAATTGTCATGTA
>NZ_JBEZEY010000051.1:0-3021 GCF_040649135.1 Micromonospora sp. NPDC049047 | reverse complement strand
TGCATCGCCACCAACGACGACGAACACGCCGTATCAACCGTGACCGCCGGACCCTCCAACCCGAACACGTACGACACCCGACCCGACGCGACGGAGCCGGCGCTGCCGCTGCCCAGGTAGCCCTCGTACTCGCCCGCAGTGGCCACGACCCGGGTGCCGTAGTCGTGGTACATCATTCCGGCGTAGACGCCGGTGGCCGTGCCGCGTACCGACGCCGGGTCGATCCCCGCCCGCTCGAACGCCTCCCATGACACCTCGAGCAGCAGGCGCTGCTGCGGGTCCATCGCCAGCGCCTCACGCCGGCTGATCCCGAAGAACTCGGCGTCGAAGCGCCCTGCGTCGTGCAGGAACCCGCCCTCGCGGGCGTACGTGCGGCCGACGGCGTCGGGGTCCGGGTCGTAGAGCCGCTCGACGTCCCAGCCTCGCCCGGCGGGGAAGCCGGTGATCGCGTCGCCGCCGGTGGCCACGAGCCGCCACAGATCCTCCGGCGAGTTGACGCCACCCGGATAGCGGCAGCTCATACCCACGATGGCGATCGGCTCATCGAGGTCGGCGGTCCGGCGCACCGCGACGGCGGCGCGCTGTTCGCCACCGAGTTCGCCGAGCAGGTGCCGGACAACCGCGGCCGGGCTGGGGTGGTCGAAGACGAGGGTCGCCGGCAGCCGCAGCCCGGTCACCGTGTTGAGGCGGTTGCGCAATTCGACTGCGGTGAGCGAGTCGAACCCCAGGTCCTGGAAGGCGCGGTCGGCGACGACCTCCGCCGCGTCGGCGTAGCCGAGCACTGTGGCAGCCTCGGCCGCGACGAGGTCGGTGAGGTGCCGGGTGCGCTGGTCCGGGGTGAGCTCCGCGAGGCGGGCGGCCAGCGTGCCGTCCACACCGGCGGTGGCGCTGCGCCGGGCTGTGGTCGGGGTGAGCCGCCGCAGGACGGGGGTGAGGTCCCCAGCGCGGGCGCGGGCGCGCAGGGCGGCCCGGTCGAAGCGGGCGGCGGTCGGGGCGGACGCGCCGGTCTGCAGCGCGGCGTCGAACAGCGCGAGCCCGTCGGCGTCGTCGAGGGGGCGCATGCCGGAGCGGCTCATCCGGTGGCGATCAGCGGTGTCCAGGGCGGCGGTGAGGGTGCTGCTCCGGGCCCATACTCCCCACGAGATGGAGGTCGCGGGTGCACCGGTGGCGGCACGGGTGGCGGCAAGGGCGTCGAGGAACGCGTTGGCCGCCGCGTAGTTGGCTTGCCCGGCGGCGCCGACGACCCCGGCGATCGAGGAGAAGAGAACGAACGCGGCCAAATCATGGTCACGGGTCAGCTCATCGAGGTGCACGGCCGCGTCGGCCTTGGGGCGGAGCACGCGGGTGAGCTGGTCGTCGGTGAGCGCGGCGGCGACGCCGTCCTCGGTCACCCCGGCGGCATGGATCACCGCGGTGAGCGGGCGGTCGGCCGGGATCGCCTTGAGCAGCGCCGCGAGCGCGGCTCGGTCGGCGGTGTCGCACGCGGCGTAGATGGGCTGGGCGCCGTGTGCGGCCAGCTCGGCGAGCACGTCGGCGGGGGCGTCGGCGCGGCGGCCGACCAGCAGCAGATGGCACAGGCCGTACGCGGCGACCAGGTGCCGGGCGACCAGGCTGCCGAGCGCGCCGGCCCCGCCGGTGATCAGGACGGTGCCGTGCGGGTCGAGCGGCACCTCCCGGTGCGGGTCGGTGGCCAGCGGCAGCAGCACGGGTACACGCATCCGCCCGGCCCGGAGCGTGAACTGCCCCTCCCCTGCCGCCACCCCTGCGGTTACCAGCCTGCTCACCTCGCCGGTGAGCGGGCCGTCCACATCGGCCAGGGCGAACCGGCCAGGGTTCTCCGTCTGCGCCGACCGGACCAGGCCCCACACGGCGGCAGCTGCGGGGTCCACGGTCGCGGTGTCGACGGCGTCGCGGGTGACCAGGACGAGCCGGGGGTCACGGTCCTCGGCTAGCCAGGTGCGGACAAGACCCAGCGCACGGCGTGTGAGCGCGTGCGCCCGCTCGGCCGCCCCGTCGGCGGGCTCGGTTTCGGTGAGGTCGACCAGGTGCACGTCTGCGTCGGCTGTGACGTCGAGGGTCGCCGATTCCCAGACGGTATGGAAGAGACCGTCGGCGGCCACCAGCGCGGCACCCGGGGCGGGCAGCGGCCGCAGGGTCAGCGCCTCGATCCGCAGCACGGGCTGCCCGTTGGTGTCGTACGCGGACACCGTGATCGTGTCGGGTCCGGCCGGCGCGAGGTGGACCCGCAACCGGTCGGCGCCGGTAGCGGTGAGCGTCAGGCCGCTGACAGCGAACGGCAGCCGGACTGCCTCAGGGGCGTCGGCGAGCGCGCCGAGGCCGCTCGCGTGCAGGGCCGCGTCGAGCAGGGCCGGGTGCATGCCGTAGCGGGCTGCCTCACCGGCCGCCGATGCGGGCAGGGCCACCTCGGCGTACACGTCGGAGTCGGATCGCCACACACGGCGCAGGCCCTGGAAGACGGGACCGTAGCGCAGCCCGGCCTCGGCCAGGCGGGGGTAGAGGTGGTCGACGGGCACTTCGACCGCCGTCGCGGGTGGCCACTGCGCGGGTGCCTGCCGAGCGGTGACCGGCGTGCCGGACAGCTGCCCGGCCGCGTGGCGGGTCCAGGTCTCGCCGTCCTCGCGGCACGAGCGGACGGCCAACTCGCGGCGGCCTGCCTCGTCCACCGCGCCGACGCTCACCTGGACGCGGACCCCGGACCCGGCCGGGATCACGAGTGGCGCCTCGATGGTCAGCTCGTCGACGGCGGGGCAGCCGACCTGGTCACCGATGTGCTGGGTCAGTTCGGCGAAGGCGGTGCCGGGCAGGAGGATCGCGTCGCCGACGACGTGGTCGGCGAGCCAGGGCTGCCGGGCCACGGACAGGCGCCCGGTGAACAGATAGCCGCCCGTATCGGGCAGCGGCACCGCCGCGCCCAGCAGCGGGTGGTCTGCGGCGGTCAACCCGGCGCCGGTCAAGTCGGCACCGCCGCCACTGTCGCGCAGCCAGTAGCTTTCCCGCTGG
>NZ_JBEZEY010000050.1:0-3522 GCF_040649135.1 Micromonospora sp. NPDC049047 | reverse complement strand
AACGGACGGCCCGCCGGGCGCCCCTGCCCATACGTCGCAATCAACGCCTGCGCCTCAATCGGATCACCCAACCGCGTACCAGTGCCGTGCGCCTCTACGAGGTCGATGTCCCCGGTGGTGAGCCCGGCACCGGCCAGCGCAGACCGAATCACCCGCTGCTGCGAAGGACCGCTCGGCGCCGTCAAACCATTACTCGCGCCATCGTGATTCACCGCACTACCCCGGATCACACCCAAGATCCGACGACCATGGCGCTGCGCATCCGACAGACGCTCCAACACCAGCATGCCGACACCCTCACCCCAACCCGTCCCATCGGCAGCAGCCGCGAACGCCTTACACCGACCATCGGCCGACAAGCCCCGCTGCCGGCTGAACTCCACAAACGTCAACGGCGTCGCCATCACCGTCACACCACCAGCCAACGCCAACGAACACTCACCCCGCCGCAACGCCTGCCCCGCAAGATGCATCGCCACCAACGACGACGAACACGCCGTATCAACCGTGACCGCCGGACCCTCCAACCCGAACACGTACGACACCCGACCCGACGCGACGGAACCCGCCGTGCCCGAACCCAGATACCCCTCCAGCTCCGGCGGCACAGTGCCCACGTGCGACGCATAGTCGTGATACATCACCCCCGCGAACACACCCGTCGCACTGCCCCGCAACGACACCGGATCCACCCCAGCCCGCTCCAGCGCCTCCCACGACACCTCCAACAACAACCGCTGCTGAGGATCCATCGCCAGCGCCTCCCGCGGCCCCACCCCGAAGAACTCCGCATCAAACAAGCCCGCGTCATGCAGGAACCCGCCATGACGCGTGTACGTCGTGCCGACGTGGTCGGGGTCCGGGTCGAACAGGCGGTCGACGTCCCAGCCGCGCTCGCTGGGGAACTCGCTGATGGCGTCCCCGCCGGCGGCGACGAGCCGCCACAGGTCCTCGGGCGAGGTGATGCCGGACGGGTAGCGGCAGGCCATTCCGACGATGGCGATCGGTTCGTCGATGGCGATCACGGTGGTGGCGGCCTGCTGCTCCGCCACCCCGACCAGCTCGCCGACCAGGTACGCGGCCAGCGTGTCCGGGCGCGGGTAGTCGAATACGAGGGTGGCGGGCAGAGCCAGCCCGGTGATGGCGGCGACGCTGTTGCGCAACTCGACCGCGGTCAGCGAGTCGAAGCCGAGTTCGCCGAAGGTGCGGTCGGTGCGGACCTGGTCGGCTCCGGCGTAGCCCAGGGCGGCCGCGGCCTGCTCGGCGACGAGCCGGGCCGCGAACGCGATGCGCTCGGCGGGGGCCAGCGCGCGCAGCCGGGCCGCGAGCCCGTCCGCACCGGCGGCGGCCCGGCGCCGGGCCGGGCGCACCAGGGCGCGCAACATCGGCGGCACAGCGTCCGGGTTGAGCTGCCGTAGGTTGAGGCCCATCGGGACGAGCAGGGCCCGGTCCCCGGCCAACGAGGCGTCCAGCAGGGCGAGGCCGTCGGCCTCGCCGAGCGGCACGACACCGGTGCGCGCCAGCCGCTGCCGGTCGGCGGCCGACAGCGCGGCGGTGACGTCGCTGGTCCGGTCCCACAGGCCCCAGGCCAGGGACAGGCCGGGCAGCCCGGCGGCATGCCGGTGCGCTGCCAACCCATCGAGGAAGGTGTTCGCGGCGGCGTAGTTTGCCTGGCCCGGGTTGCCGAGGACGCCCGCGGCCGAGGAGAACAGCACGAACAGGCTCAGGTCCATGCCTGCGGTCAGCTCGTGCAGGTGCCAGGCGGCGGCTGCCTTCGGCGCCCACACCCGGTGCAGGCGTTCGGGGGTGAGGGCCGCGACGACGCCGTCGTCGACGATGCCAGCGGCGTGCACGACGCCAACGAGCGGCTGCGGTAGCGCGCCAAGAATACGGGCGAGCGCGTGGCGGTCGGCAACGTCGGCGGCGACGATGTCGACGCTGTCCGCGCCGTAGGTCCGCAGCCGGTCGGCGAGGTCGGCCGCGCCGGGTGCGTCGGGACCGCGGCGCGACAGCAACGTGAGGTGCCGGACGCCGTGCCGGATGACCAGGTGCTGGGCCACCAGCGCGCCGAGCCCGCCGGTGCCGCCGGTGACCAGCACGGTGCCGTCGGCGAGGTCGAGCCGGGCCGGATCGGGTGCTGGCAGCCGGACCACGCGCGGCGCCAGCCAGGTGCTGTCGCGCCAGGCGAGCTGCGGCTCGTCACCGGCAGGGACGGGCACATCGGCCGGCGCGTCGGCGAGCACGATCCGGCCGGGGAACTCGCCCTGGACCGAACGCACCAGGCCCCACACCGAGGCGGTCACCGGATCGACGGTGTCGCCGTCGATCGCCGCGACGCCACCCGAGGTGCGCAGCACCAGCGTCGACGCGGCGCCGGGTCCATTGAGGAAACCCTGGACGTACGCGAGCACGGCAGCGGCCGCGTCGGCCGATCCGGCCGCCGCGCCGGCGGCGAGGTCGGCCACGTCGACGACGGTCACCGGGTCGGCGCCGTCAGGTACGGGCACCGGGACCCAGTCCAGGCCGTACAACGAGCGGGACGGGTCGGCGGGCGCGTCGAGCACTGCCGGACGGGCCGTCAGCGAGCCGACGGTCGCCACGGGCTGCCCGGCCGCGTCGGTGATCGCCATGGACAGCGTGTTCGGCGCCGGGCGGGTCAGCCGCACCCGGACCGCGGTCGCGCCGGTGGCGTGCACGGCGACGTTCTGCCAGGCGAACGGCAGCACCGTCTCGCCCGTCGGGTCGGCCATGAGCAGCGCGTGCATGCACGCGTCGAGCAGGGCGGGGTGCATCGCGAACCGGTCGGCCGGGGCGCTGCCGGGCAGGGTCACCTCGGCGTACACCGCCTCGCCGTGACGCCAGGCGGCGCGTACGCACTGGAAGGCCGGGCCGTAGCCGTAGCCGCGCTCGGCCAGGTGCGCGTACCCGGTCTCGATCGGTGTGGCACCGGCGGGCGGCCATGGTCCGGGGTCTGTCGCCGCGGTGATGTCGTCCGCGCTGAGCATGCCTTCGGCGTGCAGGCGCCAGGATGCGTCGTCCTCGGTCTCCAGACGGGAGTGGACCCGGACGGGCCGGGCGTCGGTGGCGTCGGTCTCGCCGACGACGACGCGGACCAGCACCGCCGTGTCGGTCGGGATCGGCAGCGGTGCCCGCATCATCAGCTCGCGCAGCGTGGTGCAGCCCACCTCCTCGCCCGTACGCAGCGCCAACTCCACCAGCGCCGTGCCCGGCAGAAAGACCTGATCCAGCACGGTGTGGTCGGCCAGGAACGGCTGCGCGGCCAGGGAGATCCGGCCGGTGGCGACGGCACCGGTGGCGTCGGGCAGCACGATGACCGCGCCGAGCAGCGGGTGGCCGGTAGCGGCGAGTCCGGCGGTGGTGGTCACATCCCCGGCCGCGGCGGTCGGCAGCAGCCAGTAGCTTTCCCGCTGGAACGCGTAGGTGGGCAGGTCGACGTGCTCGGCGGCCGGACCATAGAACGCGTTCCAGTCGAGGTCGACTCCCGCGACCGCCGCCCGCGCT
>NZ_JBEZEY010000049.1:0-3681 GCF_040649135.1 Micromonospora sp. NPDC049047 | reverse complement strand
GTGGGGCAGGATGCGGGTGAGGTAGATGCGTTGGTCACGGCGGTAGCGCGGGCGGCGGTCGCGGGAGTCGACCTCGACTGGAACGCGTTCTATGGTCCGGCCGCCGAGCACGTCGACCTGCCCACCTACGCGTTCCAGCAGCAGGAGACGTGGCTGCAGGTGCCTGCGGGCGCCGGGGATCTGGCGGGCATCGGTCTGGACCCCGCCGACCATCCGCTGCTCGGCGCCGCGATCGTGCTGCCTGAGGAAGTGGGTGTCGTCTTCACCGGACGACTGTCCCCGCATACGCAGCCGTGGCTGGCCGATCACGCGGTCGGCGGGGCGGTGCTGCTGCCGGCCACGGCGCTGGTCGAGATGGCGCTGCGCGCCGGTCAGGAGGTCGATTGCTCGCGGGTGGAGGAGCTGACCCTCGGCGTACCCGTCGTGCTGGGCGACGGCTTAGACCTGCGGGTCACGGTCGGGGCCGCCGAGGCCGACGGTCGTCGGGCGATCGCGTTCCACACGCGTGGTGCCGACGGCTGGACCCGGCATGCCGAAGGGCACCTGGCCGTCCGTGATCAGGACGACGCACCGCAGCTCCCATGGCCGCCGCCCGGCGGTACGGCACTGGATGTGACAGACCTCTACCCCCGGCTGGCCGACGCCGGGCTGAGCTACGGCCCGGTGTTCCAGGGACTGCGCCACGCGTGGCGGGTCGGGGCGGAGGTGCACGCCGAGGTGGAGCTACCCGACGGGGCGAGGGGCGGCGGCGCCGAGCCCGGGTATGAGCTGCACCCGGCCCTGCTGGACGCGTGCTTGCACGCGCTGGTGCTGCTCGACGTGGCACCGGCGGCGCGGGTGCCGTTCGCCTGGGCAGGGGTGCAGACGTTCGGCGCCGGCGGCGCGACCCGGCTGCGGGTGCGGCTGCGCCCGACCGGCCCGACCGCGTTCGCGCTGTCGGCGACCGACGGGGCGGGCCGCCCGGTGCTCAGCGTCACCGAGCTCACGCTGCGCGAGATCACTGGCGATGAGGGCCGTGAGCTGCGGATGCACCGCCTGGCCTGGCCGGAGTTGGCCCTCACCGCGCCGACCGGGCGGGACGTGGCGCTGCTGGGCGCAGGCACGCTGCCCGAACTCGGGTTCGACCGGCACGCCAGCCTCGCCGGCCTGCCCGCCATCTTGCCGGAGCTGGTGCTCACCGAGGTCGTCGCCACGACCGGCGACGCCGCCGACGGGGTGCACGCGGCGGTGGTCGCGGTCGCGGAGCTGCTTCGGGCGTGGCTGGCCGACGATCGGACCGCCGGGACTCGGCTCGGGGTGGTGACTCGCTGGGGCGCCGCACTACCCGGCGAGCCCACTGTGGATCTCGCGGCCGCCGCGGTGTGGGGCCTGGTCCGCTCGGCCGAGTCGGAGCATCCGGGCCGGTTCCTGCTGCTGGACCACGACGGCACCGAGGAGTCGCTGGCGGTGCTCGTCGCGGCGGCGCGACAGGGCGAGGAGCAGGTCGCGCTGCGCGCAGGCGTCGCCCGTACGCCGCGGCTGACCCGCCCGGAACCGGTCGCCGGCCGTGCCTCGGCACTGGCCGGGACCATCCTGATCACCGGTGCCACCGGTGCGCTGGGCCGGGCCGTGGCCCGGCATCTGATCACCGCGCACGGTGCGGGCAGCCTGCTGCTGCTGAGCCGACGCGGCGACGCGGAGCTGGAGCGGGAACTTCGCGCGCTGGGCGCGGACGTGACCGTGGCGGCCTGCGACGCCGCCGACTACGAGGCGCTGGCCGCGTTGCTCAAGTCGATCCCGGCGGAGCGTCCCCTCAGCGCCGTGATCCACGCGGCCGGGGTGCTGGACGATGGAGTGCTGGCCTCGCTGACCTCGGATCGGATCGAGCGGGTGCTGCGCCCGAAGGTCGACGCCGCACTCAATCTTGACGCGCTGACGGCCGGCGCCCCGCTGGCCGCGTTCGTGCTGTTCTCCTCGGTCGCGGGCGTGCTTGGCGGTCCCGGCCAGGGCAACTACGCCGCCGCGAACACGTTCCTGGACGCGCTGGCCCGGCGCCGCCGCGCACGGGGCCTGCCGGGAATGTCGCTGGCCTGGGGGCCCTGGGACGGCCCGAACGGCATGGCGGTCGACCGCGACGAGGTCTTCCGGCGCCGCGCCGAACGCGACGGCATCAGGTCGCTGCCGGTCGCCGACGGGCTCGCGCTGCTGGATGCCGCCCTGTCGGATACGGACGGCGACGGCATGCTCGTCCCCGTACGCCTGGATCTGGCAGCCGTACGCAGCCGTGCGCGGACCGGTGGCCTGCCGCCCGCGCTGCGCGGCCTTGCCCCGGCGCCTGCCCAGCGAGGTCGCGACCGCAGCGCCAGCTCGTTGCGCACGGAACTGTCCGGCCTGAACGCCACCGAGCGGCAGGAGCGCCTGGTCGCCCTCCTCATGGAAGCTACCGCCGAGGTGCTGGGCCAAGGCGCGGGCGGCACGGTCGACCCCGCGCGCACATTCCAGCAGCTCGGGTTCGATTCGCTGCTCGCGCTGGAGCTGCGGACCCGGCTGGCGGACGCGGTCGGGCAGCGGCTGCCCGCCACGCTCGTCTTCGACTACCCGACGCCGGCAGCCCTGGCCCGGTACGTCGACGAGACGCTCTTCGGGGACGGCGCGGACGGCGAACTCAGCGACGCCGACGTGCGCCGCCTGCTGGCGAGTGTGCCGCCGGCCCGGCTGCGGGCCTCCGGGCTGCTCGACGCCGTCCTGCGGCTGGGCAGCGAGCGGGAGGTGGTCGCGGCCCCCGAACCGGCTGCCACCGCCGTGGACGGCCTGGATGCCGAAGCCCTCGTCCGCCTCGCCATGCGCGGCACCGATTCCTGATCCGACGGAGACACAGACACCATGGCACTGGACAACGAGCAGATCATCGAAGCGCTGCGCACGTCGCTCAAGGAGAACGAGCGGCTGCGCGGCGAGAACCGCGGCCTCGCGGCGGCCGAGCGGGAGCCGATCGCGATCGTCGGGATGAGCTGCCGTTATCCGGGCGGGGTCGGCTCGCCGGAGCAGCTTTGGCGGCTGGTCGCCGACGGCGTGGACGCGGTCAGCCCGTTCCCGGCCGGGCGCGGCTGGGACGTCGACGGCCTGTACGACTCCGACCCCGACGCGGTGGGCAAGAGCTACACCCGCGAGGGCGGCTTCCTGCACGACGCGGACCTGTTCGACGCGGACTTCTTCGAGATCAGCCCGCGTGAGGCGCTGGCAACCGACCCGCAGCAGCGCTTGCTGCTGGAGACGTCGTGGGAGGCGTTCGAGCGGGCCGGGATCGACCCGGTAACGCTGCGGGGCAGTTCGGTCGGTGTCTACGCCGGTGTCATGTACCACGACTACGCCACCGGGCCGGGCGAGCTTCCCGACGACCTGGAGGGATACCTCGGCGCGGGCACGGCCGGATCGATCGCGTCGGGACGGGTCGCGTACGCCCTGGGGCTGGAGGGCCCGGCGGTCACCATCGACACCGCGTGCTCGTCGTCGCTTGTGGCGATGCACCTGGCCGCGCAGGCGCTACGCAAGGGCGATTGCACTCTGGCCCTGGCGGGTGGGGTCGCGGTGATGTCTACTCCCGGCGCGTTTGTGGAGTTCAGCCGGCAGCGGGGCTTGTCGGTCGACGGCCGGTGCAAGGCGTTCTCCGCCGCCGCCGATGGCACGGGTTGGGGTGAGGGC
>NZ_JBEZEY010000048.1:0-4247 GCF_040649135.1 Micromonospora sp. NPDC049047 | reverse complement strand
CATCATGACCGTGATATCAACGCAAGTCAGAATATATTGGCCGAAGGTATGAGATTACAAAGTCAAAACTAGAAAGAAGAACCGTAGGGACTACGGGGATAGCTCGGGTAGTAAAAAGACACCGCTGATAACAAAGAAATACGTTATCAAGTATGCTTTGTTTCCGAGAAGCTCACACTTCAAGCGTCAAACCTTTAGGTTTAGCTAAGTGTTGAGTAGTTCACTGAATCGTTGGTAGATAATCATAATCAATTAACTCACATGGAAAATAATGAAACAGCTGGATTATTCATCAATGTAGATGAAGAAATCATGAATGATTGTTTAACGATGGAACAGTTAATTCAATCATTAAAATGGGAACTTGACGAAAAAGATGTCACATCATTTTATGTTATTTCATCTTTTGCAGGTGATTATCATATTTAATTTTAAAGAGACTTTCTAAGTCTCTTTTTTATTTTAAATGTAAAAATAAGTTTCAAAAGTTCGATGAAAAAAATCACGAGAAGCGACATAAAAATATTGAAGAAATGAAAAATTTATAAGAGCAACTTCGACAAAACTAAACGAGAAAATGAAATAAAACGGTAAACTTTTTTCAAAAGTTCGATGAAAAAAATCACGAGAAGCGACATAAAAATATTGAAGAAATGAAAAATTTATCGTTGCTCCCCTCTTCTGAAATCTTAAAAACTGCGGTTGAACAGTCCGAAATCATAGTGTATAATAACACTATAGGTAATTCAAGAGCATAAGAGGAATCCTGCACAGAAATGTCTCCATTCGGTAGCCATTTCTGTGCAAAATATTGATTTGACAGTGTCAAATGGGATTCCTAATTATGCGATAAAAATTGTTATATGTCTCCCGAACGGCTACACAAAAGCTACCGAATAGCTACCCAAAATCAAAAATGTCTCCCAAATGGATACCTAAAATCAAAAATGGATACCAAATAGCTACATTATTAGGTAGCCATTTGGGAGCTAAAAGGGAGCCAAATGGTAGCCATTTTTAAAATAGCTTCTTACTTTTTGTCTGCCAAAATTCTATTTGCTTTTGTAATTGTTTTTCATTTTCTCTTAAAGTCGATTTCATTAATTCCGTTAAATTAATTGGAGATATTTCTTTAAAAATCTTTTTAAATTTATATTTAGTATTTCTATTTAATTTTCCCCATTCACTCTCATCAAACAGTAAAGCCATAACTGTATGACGTTCAGAAGTTTTATTAATCATCGTATAATCTGGTTTCAAAATATGTAAATCATTAAAACAATCTTTCCAATAATCAACCATATTTCTTTTAAGTTCAATTTCTACACGCCATAAATGCTTAGACATAACTTCAACATCTGCATTATCTTTACGCTCTTGCTTTTTATTATAAATTCTAATAAATCTATCACTATCTCTTACACCGAAATATTTTGTTTCAGGCATTCCATTAATTCCATAGAATACAGTCTTCTTCAAAGCTTTATCTGACATTACATAGTAGTCGCTTAAATCATCTTCAAAATCAAAGGCTAAGTCTAATCTTGTAAAACCGTCATCTTCCATATAGTCGATGATGTTTTGTTTTAACCAAATCATTTCTTCATGTGTAAGTTTATTTGGATTAAATTCAACACGCATATTACGTCTATCCCATGTATCTGCTTTTACTTTGTCGTATTCGATATAAACTTTTTCCTGCAGCGCTTTAGCTTTAAATTTCGTTTGTAGTATATCCCAAAGTCTAATTTGTGGTTCAGTACTCATGAATTCAGATAGCTTTTGAGCATTAATTTTATTAAGATTCCCAACGATTGTCATAGCATCAAAACTTAAATTCGGATAAGTTTGTACCGGAATTTGTGCACCTAACCGGCTATTAGAGTAGCCGGTAATAAACGATGAAATCAAAGAAAAGTAACATAATTAACTATTATAGGTAGTACTTTTGTATAGGTGATTCATTTACCACAACTTTTATAGATCCTTATATATAATTCTCATAACATTGAGAGAGATACTGTTGAATGATAATATGAAGTTTAAAATTAAATGAATTTAAATATGGGAAGGATTATTATGAATAGTTATCAAGTATACATATATCTTGTATTAGGAATAGTTCTATTAACTATAGTTACAAGTATGATATCTTCTTTTTTAAACAAAAAACATTTGATTTCTAAAATAGATAATTTATGGAAAGAGAAGAAAGCATTAGAAGAATTTATACGTCCTAATTCGCGATTTAATTATCAATTTAAACTTCGACGAAATAACAATTTTAACTTTCTAGTAGATGATAAAACGTGGTCTGATTTAAACTTTGACGCTCTATTTCACCAAAGTAACTTTAATTTTACGGCTATTGGTGAAATGAGGTGGTATGCTACATTGAGAAATATGTTTCACATTGAACATCATAATCTTTTAAATCTCTTTACGAATAATGAACGATTTAGAAAAGAAGTTTCCTATCACCTTGCTTTAATAGGAAAAGTAGTTTATCCCATTTTTCCTGATCAAATCAAACCTGCTAATAAAAATACGTTATTTATGTTATGTCCATTTTTACCGTTATTGAGTATCATTATTATTCTTATTAATCCAGCTATAGGCGTCTTTACATTGTTTTTCTCTGTATTACTTAATTTTATTTTATCTGCAGTTTTAAAAAGAAATTATAATCAAGATTTAAAATCGCTTTTTTATACTGCTAAAGTGCTTAAGCAAAGTTATCTACTGAATCGTTTGGAAAATACTCCAAAAACAAATGTAAACTTTAGACATTTTAATATAGTTCGATTATTGAGTGGCTTTCTTGGAAAAGCAGATGAACAAAATATAGGTGGCGCCTTTATCATGTTCTTTAAAAAAGTGTTTATGTTAGATTACTTTTTCTTTCATAAAATTCAATCTACATACTCCAAATATCAAGAAGAATTACTGACTTGTTACGACTATATAAGTACTCTAGATAATCACTATTCATTAGCAATGTATAGACAGACATTAGATAATTATTGTGAACCAACTATTACTGTAGAAAAGAAAGAAATAGACTTTGAAAATTTAGTACATCCTTTACTCGAAAATGCAGTATCAAATAGCTTAAAAGTAAATAATAATATATTATTAACTGGATCAAATGCATCTGGTAAATCAACTTTTATGAAAGCAGTAGCAAGTAATCTTATTCTCGCTCAAACATTAAACACTGTTACAGCAGACTCCTTTATTTATCATCCTGGAGAAGTTTATACATCCATGGCTAATAAAGATGACGTTTTATCAGGATATAGTTATTTTATGGCAGAACTAAAATCTATTCATCGATTGTTAAATACGAAGAGTAAAAACGCAATATATTGTTTTATTGATGAAATTTTCAAAGGTACAAATACCGTTGAGCGTATTGCTGCTTCTGAGTCCGTACTAAGTTATCTAAATACTTATGAAAATTATAAAGTGATAGCAGCTACTCATGATATTGAATTAGCAAAATATTTAGAAGGTAATTATAAAAATTATCACTTCAATGAATCCATAGAAGAAAATCATATTTACTTTGATTATAAGATTAAAGAAGGTAAAGCTGATACCCGTAACGCTATTGAATTGTTACGGATTTCTCAATTTCCTTTAAATATATATCAAAGAGCCCTATATAATACTAAAAGATTTAGTTAATATTTATTTTGATAAATAATTTTTTGAAAGTTTACAAACTGAAATGTTTTTACAAATAAGATGGCACGTCTATAATCGATAAAAACCTGACTAAGAATTTGGAGTGATTTAATGGAAAATTCTATATAAAAACAGATGTCTATGCTGTATATATATTTCCAATGCTATTAGTTGAATTTGGTATTGCATCTTTAATATCTAACTCAAGGCGATAATAATTTAAACTGTATATAAAAATGAGAAAAAAGCAGTTATACAGCTTTTCCCTCATTTTTAATTTACATAATTAGTTAATTATAGGTAGTGGAATTGTATAGGTTATGCATTTTGAACATCTAAATCAATCAATTCTGTACCTATATCAAAAAAGTTTTGGCTGTGTGTAGCCATAATGATTGTGACACCTTGTCTATTCAAGACAAGAAGAAACTCGTTCCACTCGTTTCAAAAAACATAAAAAGACGCTCAGTTTGAGCGCTTTTTTATTACTTAAATTTATCTGCCTTTTATAAAAACAATAAAAGTAGTGTTGAAAATATGAAAAATAAAGCGAAAAA
>NZ_JBEZEY010000047.1:0-4445 GCF_040649135.1 Micromonospora sp. NPDC049047 | reverse complement strand
TCAACTCAGCGACATCCCGACCAACCACCGCCGCCCGAAACTCAAACCCCGCCCGCCGCGTCACCAACGCCCGACCCACAGCGGCCGCAGACACCCCGCCACAATCCCAATCGGCCAACCGCCGCGCCTGAGCCATCACGGCAACCTCCGACCGGCCCGACACCACCCACGGCACCGCCACACCGGCCACCACCTCTCCGGCCGTGCCGGCGACCGCCGGCACAGCCACAGGAGCGGCCTCCAAAACGACATGCGCATTAGTGCCACTGAACCCGAACGACGACACCGCCGCCCGACGCGGACGACCCGTCACCGGCCACTCCTGCGCCGAAGTCAACAACTGCACCGCACCCGCCGACCAATCCACAAACGGCGACGGCTCATCCACATGCAACGTCCGCGGCAACACACCATGCCGCATCGCCATCACCATCTTGATCACACCACCGACCCCAGCAGCCGCCTGAGTATGACCAACATTCGACTTCAACGACCCGATCCACAACGGACGGCCCGCCGGGCGCCCCTGCCCATACGTCGCAATCAACGCCTGCGCCTCAATCGGATCACCGAGCTTGGTGCCGGTGCCATGCGCCTCGACCACGTCCACGTCAGCCGCCGACAGGCCCGCACTCGCCAGCGCCGCCCTGATCACACCCTGCTGCGACGGCCCGTTCGGGGCGGTAAGTCCACTGCTGGCACCGTCCTGGTTGACCGCACTACCGGCGATCACCGCGAGCACCCGGCGGCCGTGCCGACGGGCGTCGGACAGGCGCTCCAGCACCAGCACGCCAACACCCTCACCCCAACCCGTGCCGTCGGCGGCGGCGGAGAACGCCTTGCAGCGACCGTCCGGAGCCAGGCCGCGCTGGCGGCTGAACTCGACGAACGCCGCCGGGGTGGCCATCACCGCGACCCCGCCTGCCAGCGCCAGCGAGCAGTCGCCCTTGCGTAGCGCCTGCGCGGCCAGGTGCATCGCCACAAGCGACGACGAGCACGCGGTGTCGATGGTGACCGCGGGCCCTTCCAGGCCGAACACGTACGACACCCGACCCGACGCGATCGACCCGGCGCTGCCCGCGCCGACGAGCCCCTCGAACCCGTCCGGGATGGCACCGTGCAGCCGAGCGCCGTAGTCGGCGTACATCACTCCGGCGTAGACGCCGGTCGCGCTGCCGCGCGCCGTGCCGGGGTCGATGCCGGCATGCTCGAACGCCTCCCACGACGCCTCGAGCAGCAGCCGCTGCTGCGGGTCCATCGCCAGCGCCTCACGCGGGCTGATGCCGAAGAAGTCGGCGTCGAACAGGTCGGCGTCGTGCAGGAAGCCACCCTCCCGGGTGTACGTGTGGCCTGCCGCGTCCGGGTCGGGGTGGTAGAGCCCGTCCACGTCCCAGTCCCGGTTCGTCGGCAGGCCGTCGACCGCGTCCACGCCGTCGGCGACCAGCCGCCAAAGCTGCTCCGGCGAGCCGACCCCGCCCGGATAGCGGCAGCTCATCCCGACGATCGCAATCGGCTCCCGGTCGCACTCCTCGACGTCGCGGACGCGCTGCCTCGTCTGGTGCAGCTCGACCGTGACACGCTTGAGGTAGTCGACGAGCTTCTGCTCTTCCGGAGTTGACACGGTTGGCCTCTCGATGGTCACGGTCCGGGTCAGAGTTCGCCGAGTTCACGATCGATGAAGTCGAAGAGCTCGTCGGTGCTGGCGGCGTCGAGCTGGTCGCGCACCTCGTAGTCGTCGGCGGGCTTGCGCGCCTCGGCGAGCCGGGCGAGCATGCCGCGTAGCTGTGCCTCCACCCGGTCCTGGGCCTCGTCGTCGGCCGCGACACCCAGCAGCGAGAGCTCCAACTCGTCTAGCTTGGTGAACAGCGGCGCGGTCGCGTTCTGGGCGTGCTCGGCGGCGAGTTCGGCCCGCACATGCTCGGTGATGGCGTGCGGGGTCGGGTAGTCGAAGACGAGCGTCGCCGACAGCCGCAGCCCGGTCGCCGCGCCGAGCTGGTTGCGCAGCTCGACCGCGGCCAGCGAGTCCAACCCCAGTTCCAGCAGGCCGCGGTGCGGGTCGAGCCCGTCCGTCGAGGACCGGCCGAGCACGTTGGCCACCCGGCCGAGCACGTACTCGCGGATGATCGGCAGCCAGGTGTCGGCCGGGACCGCGCTGAGCTGGTTGACCAGCGCGTGCTCTTGTCCGGCGGCGCCAGCGTCGGGCGTGGTGCGGCGGCGGGCCGGGATGAGCGAGTGCAAGATCGGCGGCGCGGTGTCGTGGCTGAGCTGCTGCGGTTGGAGTCCGAGCGGGACCAGCACGGCCGCGTCGATGCCGAGTGCGGCGTCGAACAGGGCCAGGCCCTCGGCGGGCGGCAGCGCCCGAACTCCGGAGCGGGCCAGCCGCTGCCGGTCAGCGTCCCCGAGCGCGGCCGTCACGTCGCCTGCGCTGTCCCACAGGCCCCAGGCCAGCGACAGCGCGGGCAGCCCGCAGGCCCGCCGGTACTGGGCCAGGCCGTCGAGGTATGCGTTGGCAGCGGCGTAGTTCGTCTGGCCCGGGTTGCCGAGCACCCCGGCGGCCGAGGAGAACAGCACGAACAGGCGCAGGTCGAGGCCCTCGGTCAGCTTGTGCAGGCGCCATGCCGCCTCGGCCTTCGGCCCCCAGACCCCGCGCATCCGCTGCGGGGTCAGCGACTCCACCACGCCGTCGTCGACGACGCCCGCCGCGTGCACGACACCCACCAGCGGGTACGCCGGCTCGACGGCGCGGAGCACCGCGTCCAGCGCGGATGCGTCGGCCAGGTCGGCCGCGGCGATGCCCACCGTCAGCGCACCCGCGGCTCGTAGCGACTCCGCCAGCTCCCCAGCGCCAGGTGCCTGCGCACCCCGGCGGGAGACCAGCAACAGATGACGCACACCGTGCGCGGTGACCAGATGGCGGGCCACGAGTGCGCCGAGATCGCCGGTACCCCCGGTGACCAGGACCGTGCCCTCCCCCAGCTCGGGAACCGCCGGTGCGGCTACCCCCAGCGTGGGGACCGCCGATGCGGCTGCGGAAGCGCGGACCAGGCGCAGCGCCAGCCAGGCTCCGCCGCGCCAGGCGAGCTGGGGCTCGGCGGGCAGCGCCGACACGTCCACCGGGCCCGGCGCGTCCACCAGGACGATCCGGCCCGGGTGCTCGGACTGCACCGAACGGACCAGGCCCCACACCCCGGCCACGGCGGGGTCGACCTCGTCGCCGGCCGCCGCGGCGACCGCGCCTCGGGTCACCAGGATCAGCCGCGACGCCGGATCGGCGGGCTCGGCGAGGAAGCCCTGCACCAGGTCGAGCACCGCGCAGACCAGGTCCGGCGATCCGCCGCCCGAGGACGACAGCTCACCCGGGACGGACACGACCATCGCACTCACCGGGACCAGCGCGGACGCGGGTACCCAGTCCAGCGCGAACATGGACCGGGCCGCGCCGCCGAACTGGTCTGCCGAGACCGGCCGCAGCGCCACCGTGCCGACCGTCACGACCGGACGCCCGGCCGGGTCGGTCAGCTCCAGCGCCACCCGTCCCGGCGCCACCGTGGCTCGCACCCGCACCACCCGCGCGCCGGGCACGTGCACGGCCACGTCCCGCCAGGAGAACGGCAGGCTGGCCCCGGTCCCGGCCGCACTCGACGCGGCGATGAGATGCAATGCCGCGTCGAGCAGGGCCGGGTGCGCGCCGAACCGCTCCGCCGGTTCCCCGGCGGGCAGCGCGACCTCGCCGAATAAGTCCTCGCCCCGGCGCCAGGCGTGGCGCAGGCCGCGGAACACCGGCCCGTACGCGAGCCCCACTCCGCCGAGCCGATCGTAGAGCCCGTCGACGTCGACTTCCTCCGCGTCGGCAGGCGGCCACACGACCGGCCCGCCGGACAACTGCGGCTCCGGTTCGCCCGCCGCGAGCAGGCCTGCGGCGTGGCGGCGCCACTGCCCGCCGTCACCTTCCGGTCGCGAGTGGATGTTCACGTTACGCTGCCCGGTCTCGTCCGGCCCGCCGACCGCGACCTGCAACAGCACTGCCTCGGACTCCGGCAGCACCAGCGGCGCCTCGATCGTCAGCTCCCGCAGGATGGTCGCCCCGACCTGAGCCCCGGCCCGCAGGGCCAGCTCGACGAAGGCCGCGCCGGGCAGCAGCACCGCCCCGCCGACCGCGTGATCGGTCAGCCACGGCTGCGTACGCACAGACAGGCGCCCGGTGGCGATCCAGCCGCCCGAGTCGAGCACCGGCACCCCGGCGCCGAGCAGCGGGTGGTCCGCCGCGACGAGTCCGGCGGTGGTCACATCCCCGGCCGCGGCGGTCGGCAGCAGCCAGTAGCTTTCCCGCTGGAACGCGTAGGTGGGCAAGTCGACGTGCTCGGCGGCCGGACCATAGAACGCGTTCCAGTCGAGGTCGACTCCCGCGACCGCCGCCCGCGCTACCGCCGTGACCAACGCATCTA
>NZ_JBEZEY010000046.1:0-4641 GCF_040649135.1 Micromonospora sp. NPDC049047 | reverse complement strand
AAGCTCCTCAAAATTTGTCGCTTGTGATTGTTCAATCGCATCTCTAATTTCGTCTTTCCAAGAGCTTTTACCTTTTTCAATTAAGCCTTTTTCGGCTTGAGTATATCGCATTGATGCGTTGCGTTCAGGTACAGACAATCCATGTTCTCTACATACTTCATCATTTTTTTGTTTTACGAACTCTCTTTGTTTTTTATTGCTTTGATATTTTTTCCCAGTTTCTAAATCAATTGAATTAATCACAATATGATTGTGTACATGGTTTGTATCTGCGTGCGTATAGACGGCTACTTGATGATTAGGTGCAATCTTTTCTGCCAATTCTAAACCCAATTGATTACATTGCTCTGGCGTTACTTCGCCAGGCTTGAACGATTGAATCACTGTATGTGCTTGAACACCATTCTCTTTGCCATATAAAGCTCGTGTTTGCTTAAACGATGATTTTGCATAATCTATATCACAATTTAAGCCACTTTTTTCTTCTGCTCGCTTTTCTGCGTAATTGATTGCTCGACTTGCCGATTTGGTATTACCTAATTTAGTTGTTGCCATTGGTATCCCCCTTTCTTTGTTTAGGGATAAAATAATCAATCAAAAGACCACCAAAAGCACAAAATAAGAAACAGATGATGATAAACCACCATTGCTTTAGGAATGAAAAATTAAAAAATAAAATCAAAATCATTAAAGATATAACAGTTAAAATCCAAATACCAAACAGCAATCTTCTTAATTTATTTTGTTCCATACCTCATCTAACCTTTCACGTAATTCGCTGATATTACGCTCTAATGCTTCATAGTTCGGCGTTTCATGTTGATGTTGATTACAGTACTTTGCGATTTGATTTGCATTAGCACCTAATTTACTCAAATCTTTAGCAATCGATTGTCGCGTTTCTTTATCAAATTTTGGTGCGACTAATCGACTGCCTTGTGCCTTTTTCTTTACGAAAGCAGGCACACTCATATTTAAAGTTTCCGCAGATTGTTGTAACTTTAAATATTCGGATTCGCTCACACGAAAACTAATTTGTTTTGGCTCCTTACGGTTGGGTTTACGGTTTCGCCCAACAGTTTCGTCGCCATTCGCAAAATCGTTTTGTTCGCTCATTAAATCCCACCACGCTTTCTTCGAAAGTCATTACTTAATATAAATCTAGCTTACAGGGTAAGCCAGATTTTATCAAGTAATTTTGTGGTTTGGCAAGCGTCGTATTTTATAGCCACTTCGTGCTAAAAATACCGGCTTGTTGGGGGAAATCCCCAAACCCCTTATGATTTTTTTCTGACGAAAAAAATAACAATTACTACTTAGTAATTGTTAAACCCTAACGCTCAAAAATTTGAGCGTTAAAAACTTAGTGAACATTAAATTTAAATGTCGATATAATATTTAATGTTTACTAAGCACAAATACCGCATCATTTAATTAACGTTTACTTATTATTTTATGATAATATTTAATAAGTAAACGTTAATTATTTAAAGGGGGATTAAATATGCCAAGTGCATTTAATAAAAAAGCAAAAGCAATTCATCTCAACCTCACTCAAGATGAGTATAACAAAATACAAAAGCTAGCAGAAATTCGTCATCTCAACCCAACTAGCTATACCAAGCATGTTGCTTTAGGTAATCGGATTAAGCCTACAGTGATTGAATATCCTCAAGAACAAACAACAATTGAGGATGATGAATCTACGAATAACTTGCATGAAGTCAATGAACAGCTCAAAAAGGACAACGAGGCACTCAAATCAGACGTTGAGGCATTCAGAGTAAAAGCCAACCTTTTAGATGAATTACTCACTCACGTAAATGAGAATGCCTATATTGATTTCAATGGTTTTAGAGACGATGAAGAACTCAGATATAAACTTAAAACCATAAAGCAAAACGAAGGAGGCGTGACCTTTGAATAGGTCACACCTCCCTTTTTGCGTCAAGCAACCAAAAATCTATTTGTTTTTGTAATTGTTCTTCGTTCGCTTTTAAAGTTGATTTCAATAAATCAGTTAAATCAACTGGAGATATTTCTTTAATTATCTTTTTAAATTTATATTTAGTATTCCTACTTAGTTTTCCCCACATACTTTCCTCGTGTAGCAAAGTATAAACCATAGCTTGTTCATTAACTTTTTCTAAGGTAGACCAAGCAGGTTTCAAAATATGCAAATCGTTAAAACAATCATTCCAGTAATCAACCATATTTCGTTTCAATTCAATTTCTACACGCCATAAATGTTCTGCGTCTATTTCTATATCTGCGTTATCTTTACGTTCCTGTTTTTTATTATAAATTCTAATAAATCTTTCACTATCACGAACACCGAAATATTTTGTTTCTGGCTTATCGTTACGACCATAAAGAATAGTTTTCTTAACTGATTTATCAGTCATTGCGTAGTAATCACTTAAATCATCTTCAAAATCAAAAGCCAAATCTATTCTTGTAAAACCGTCATCTTCCATGTAGTCGATAATATTTTTCTTTAACCAAAGCATTTCATCGTGTGTTAATTTATTCGGATTAAATTCAACCCTCATATTACGTCTATCCCATGCATCTGCTTTTACTTTGTCATATTCAATATAAACCTTTTCTTGTAGAGCTTTAGCTTTGAATTTCGTTTGTAGTATATCCCAAAGTCGAATTTGTGGTTCAATACTCATAAATTCTGATAGTTTTTGAGCATTGTCACGACTGAGATTTCCAACAATTGTCATAGCGTCAAAACTTAATTTTGGTTCAGATTGTCCCAAAGTTTGAACACTTAACCGGCTATTAGAGTATCCGGTTTTAGAAAAATTATCTAAATCGTGATTTTCTAAATGACTTGAATGATTTGCTTGATTATTTTTACTCATAAAAAATCGACTCCTTAATTTAATTTAAGAAGTCGTCCACCCAAATCCCAAATATATATCTTGATGTATATCTCAATATCGTTTAATATCTAGATATACAAAATATAAAAAAACAACTCAGTGTTTTTTCTTTTGGTTTTGTCGTTCACAAACTTTGGTCGGTTGGGTGAGCGACTTCTTTTTTTATTTTGTTATTAATATAACACTATCAAAAGGCTTGGTCTAATCAGATCAAGACAAGAAGAAACTCGTTTTCAACTCGTTTCAAAAACCTTTCAAAAACCATCAATCCACAAAAATACCACGCGAATGACACTCAAAATACAAGACTACAATTAAAAAATACTTAGAATAAAATTAAATAAAATACGAAAATTAAAAGGAGTTAAAAATGCCTTATATTTATTTAATAATAGCCATAAGTACTGAAGTTATTGGAAGTGCATTTCTTAAATCTTCAGAAGGCTTTTCAAAATTTATACCATCCTTAGGAACAATAATTTCATTTGGAATTTGTTTCTATTTTTTAAGTAAAACAATGCAACACCTACCACTAAATATAACTTATGCAACTTGGGCGGGACTAGGTTTAGTCTTAACAACCGTAGTCTCAATAATTATTTTCAAAGAACAAATAAATCTAATAACTATAGTATCTATAGTTTTAATCATAGTCGGCGTAGTTTCGTTAAACATTTTCGGAACATCGCATTAATTGCTTTATTCCAATTGCTTTATTGACGTTGAGCCTCGGAACCCTTAACAATCCCAAAACTTGTCGAATGGTCGGCTTAATAGCTCACGCTATGCCGACATTCGTCTGCAAGTTTAGTTAAGGGTTCTTCTCAACATCAATAAATTTTCTCGGCATAAATGCGTGCTAATATTTAAATTTGTCATTCAAAGCAAATAGAAGCCATATAAGCGTCGCTAATAGTAAATAAGGTATCAAGTATCCTAAATGCCATAAAAACGCTACAAAGCCCTCTGAGTGCTTTATTTGGTATTCTAAGCCTTGATACATGTGGTCAAATCCTAAAACATTGAATAAACCACCCATGAATGTAGCGACAACGCTAATCAATAAAACGGCAAATAGTGTCAACATCAACGCTGACTTAAAGTAAGTCGCCCATTTGTGTACGCTTTTAAGGCTATCATCTAGTCTTTCTTGTTTCTGCTCAATACTTAACAAAGATTGCTTGAATCGCTCCATTGTTTGCGTTGAATGAAAATCTGGAATTTTTTTATCGAGGTTTTTATCAATTTTTTGCTGTATCAATTTGCCTAACTTATCATCCATCTCAATATTGATTTTATGCTCATTTGAGCGTTTTATCCGTTCAGTTAATCTAGTGAGATATAACTTGTCTTCATTACTCAAGTTCAAAGTCGTCTTCTCGTGATTTGATTCTAAGTTTTCTAGGACGTTCAAAATGCGTTTCTGTGTCTCTAAATCTGTGCTCGGTTTCGGTTGGCTCGTGTTTTGATAACTGTTGCTCGAATTCTCTCCGTTCATTTGCGACCGCAAACTCATTTTCTAATGCCCCCTTATCGAATTGTTCACCTAAATTTTTACCTCTCACTTTTTTATTTTCTTTCAAGTGTCTGTAAGTGATTGTTTTGTTTGTGACACGATCGATTGTGATGTCTAATTGGTTCAACTCTCTCTCAAGCTCCTCAAAATTTGTCGCTTGTGATTGTTCAATCGCATCTCTAATTTCGTCTTTCCAAGAGCTTTTACCTTTTTCAATTAAGCCTTTTTCGG
>NZ_JBEZEY010000045.1:1819-5348 GCF_040649135.1 Micromonospora sp. NPDC049047 | reverse complement strand
CTGGAAGATTGTCCGGCGGCGTCCTACTCTCCCACACCCTCACGAGTGCAGTACCATCGGCGCTGGAGGGCTTAGCTTCCGGGTTCGGAATGTAACCGGGCGTTTCCCCTCCGCCATGACCGCCGTAACTCTATGAACATATCAAACAACACCGGCACACACTCACGGGTGTTCGCTTGTTCAGAGTTGCACAGTGGACGCGTAGCAGCTTAGTAGTCAAGTCCTCGGCCTATTAGTACCGGTCAACTGAACCCGTTACCGGGCTTACATTTCCGGCCTATCAACCCAGTCGTCTAGCTGGGGGCCTTACCCCACCAAGGTGGGTGGGATACCTCATCTTGAAGCAGGCTTCCCGCTTAGATGCTTTCAGCGGTTATCCCTTCCGAACGTAGCTAACCAGCCGTGCCCTTGGCAGGACAACTGGCACACCAGAGGTTCGTCCGTCCCGGTCCTCTCGTACTAGGGACAGCCCTTCTCAAGTATCCTACGCGCACGGCGGATAGGGACCGAACTGTCTCACGACGTTCTAAACCCAGCTCGCGTACCGCTTTAATGGGCGAACAGCCCAACCCTTGGGACCTGCTACAGCCCCAGGATGCGACGAGCCGACATCGAGGTGCCAAACCATCCCGTCGATATGGACTCTTGGGGAAGATCAGCCTGTTATCCCCGGGGTACCTTTTATCCGTTGAGCGACACCGCTTCCACTCGCAAGTGCCGGATCACTAGTCCCGACTTTCGTCCCTGCTCGACCTGTCAGTCTCACAGTCAAGCTCCCTTGTGTACTTGCACTCAACACCTGATTGCCAACCAGGCTGAGGGAACCTTTGGGCGCCTCCGTTACCTTTTAGGAGGCAACCGCCCCAGTTAAACTACCCACCAGACACTGTCCCTGAACCGGATAACGGTCCGAAGTTAGATACCCAAATCAACCAGAGTGGTATTTCAAGATTGCCTCCACCCATACTGGCGTATGGACTTCACCGGCTCCCACCTATCCTACACAAGCTAATTCGAGTACCAATGTCAAGCTATAGTAAAGGTCCCGGGGTCTTTCCGTCCTGCCGCGCGTAACGAGCATCTTTACTCGTACTGCAATTTCGCCGGGCCTGTGGTTGAGACAGTGGGGAAGTCGTTACGCCATTCGTGCAGGTCGGAACTTACCCGACAAGGAATTTCGCTACCTTAGGATGGTTATAGTTACCACCGCCGTTTACTGGCGCTTAAGTTCTCCGCTTCGCCCCGAAGAGCTAACAGGTCCCCTTAACGTTCCAGCACCGGGCAGGCGTCAGTCCATATACATCGAATTACTTCTTCGCATGGACCTGTGTTTTTAGTAAACAGTCGCTTCCCCCTGCTCTCTGCGGCCATACAACGCTCCACCCGCGCGGGGCTTCACGTCTCCGGCCCCCCTTCTCCCTAAGTTACGGGGGCAATTTGCCGAGTTCCTTAACCACAGTTCGCCCGATCGCCTCGGTATTCTCTACCTGACCACCTGTGTCGGTTTGGGGTACGGGCCGCTAAGAACTCGCTAGAGGCTTTTCTCGGCAGCATAGGATCACTGACTTCACCTGAATCGGCTCGGCATCACGTCTCAGCCTTCATGCGGTGCGGATTTGCCTACACCACGGCCTACACGCTTACCCCGGCACAACCACCGGCCGGGCTCAGCTACCTTCCTGCGTCACCCCATCGCTTGACTACTACCCATCAGGTTCCCAACCTCCCCACCATCAACCCGAAGGTCTCCAGCAGTTTGGGTGGTTAGCACAACGAGGTTCATCAGGGACGCTCTTTCGCGGGTACGGGAATATCAACCCGTTGTCCATCGACTACGCCTCTCGGCCTCGCCTTAGGTCCCGACTCACCCAGGGCGGATTAGCCTGGCCCTGGAACCCTTGGTCATCCGGCGGAAGGGTTTCTCACCCTTCTTTCGCTACTCATGCCTGCATTCTCACTCGTGCCGCGTCCACAACTGGGTCACCCCGCTGCTTCACTCGCGGCACGACGCTCCCCTACCCATCCACACACCTGCACAAGGAATCACGTCCAAGCGAGGATAAAATGTGAATGCCACAGCTTCGGCGGTGTGCTTGAGCCCCGCTACATTGTCGGCGCGGAACCACTTGACCAGTGAGCTATTACGCACTCTTTAAAGGGTGGCTGCTTCTAAGCCAACCTCCTGGTTGTCTATGCGACCCCACATCCTTTTCCACTTAGCACACGCTTAGGGGCCTTAGCTGGTGATCTGGGCTGTTTCCCTCTCGACTACGAAGCTTATCCCCCGCAGTCTCACTGCCGCGCTCTCACTTACCGGCATTCGGAGTTTGGCTGATTTCGGTAAGCTTGTGGGCCCCCTAGACCATCCAGTGCTCTACCTCCGGCAAGAAACACGCGACGCTGCACCTAAATGCATTTCGGGGAGAACCAGCTATCACGGAGTTTGATTGGCCTTTCACCCCTAACCACAGGTCATCCCCCAACTTTTCAACGTTGGTGGGTTCGGCCCTCCACGCGGTCTTACCCGCGCTTCAGCCTGCCCATGGCTAGATCACTCCGCTTCGGGTCTAGGACACGCGACTGAATCGCCCTATTCAGACTCGCTTTCGCTACGGCTCCCCCACACGGGTTAACCTCGCCACATGCCACTAACTCGCAGGCTCATTCTTCAAAAGGCACGCCGTCACCCCGCAAGGCTCCGACGGATTGTAGGCGAACGGTTTCAGGTACTATTTCACTCCCCTCCCGGGGTACTTTTCACCATTCCCTCACGGTACTCGTCCGCTATCGGTCACCAGGAAGTATTTAGGCTTACCAGGTGGTCCTGGCAGATTCACGGCAGATTTCAGGGGTCCGCCGCTACTCGGGAACACCCACAGAAGGTCAGCAACTTTCACCTACCGGACTCTCACCGTCTACGGTCAGCCATTCCAGACTGTTCGACTAGCCACCAACTTTGTAACTTCTCGAACAAGTGTCAGCTTGTTCAGCAGGGTCCCACAACCCCGACCACGCAACCCCTGACAGGTATCACACGCAGCCGGTTTAGCCTCGATCCGCTTTCGCTCGCCACTACTCACGGAATCACTAAATTGTTTTCTCTTCCTGCGGGTACTGAGATGTTTCACTTCCCCGCGTTCCCTCCACACACCCTATGTGTTCAGGTGTGGGTGACACCACATGACTGGTGCCAGGTTTCCCCATTCGGACACCCTGGGATCACAGCTTGGTTGACAGCTCCCCCAGGCCTATCGCGGCCTCCCACGTCCTTCATCGGCTCCTGGTGCCAAGGCATTCACCGTTCGCCCTTGACAACTTGACCACAAAGATGCTCGCGTCCACTGTGCAATTCTCAACAAACGACCAACCCACAACCCGATCCGCCCCACACCAAACCCAGTCCTCAGACCAGCGGTATGCGAGGCCAAGCCATGCCTGGCAGACTTCCAACCCCCGCAGGGGCCAGACCAGTCTCTGAAACAACAACCAATGGTTGTTCCTTCAGGACCCAACAGGGTGCTCACATCCC
>NZ_JBEZEY010000044.1:0-6385 GCF_040649135.1 Micromonospora sp. NPDC049047 | reverse complement strand
GGGGGGGGGGGGGGGGGGGGGGGGGGGGGGGGGGGGGGGGGGGGGGGGGGGGGGTTGGGGGGGGGGTTGGGGTGGGGGTGGGGTTGGGGGGGTTGGGGTTGAGGGTTGGGGTTGAGGGTTGGGGTTAGTTTTTGGGGCGGCGGGGGCGGTAGGTCGCTAGCGTTGACGGGATGCCGCGGCGGATGATGCCGGCCCAGTCGGTGTCGCCGCGCAGCACCGCCGCCGCGGTCTTCCGGGCCTGCTCGGCGGTGAAGTGCGGTGGCAGCATCAGCTCGGCCGGGTCGACCAGGGCGTTGATCACCACCGGTCGATCGGCGGCGAGCGCCCGCTCCCAGACCGCCGGCACCTGCTCCGGTGCGTCGACCAGTTCGCCGTGCAGCCCGAGCACCTCTGCCCACTTGTGGTAGGCGATGTCCGGCAACTGCTGGCTGTCCGGGAACATCGGCGTTCCCTCGCTGGAACGCTGCTCCCAGCTGACGAACGCCAGATCCCGGTTGTTGAGCACCAGCACCACGAACCGGGGATCGGCCCAACCGCGCCAGTACTTCGCCACGGTGATCAGCTCGTTGACGCCGTTCATCTGCATGGCGCCGTCCCCGATCAGCGCGACGAGCGGCCGGTCCGGGTGGGCGAACTTGGCGCTCAGCGCGTACGGCATGGCACCGCCCATGGACAGCAGCGTGCCGGACAGGCTGGCCAGCATCCCCGGGCGGACCTGGAGGTGGCGGGCGTACCAGGCGGTGGTGGTGCCGCAGTCGACGGCGAGCAGCACGTCCTCGGGGAGCCGCTCGTTGAGGGTGTGGAAGAGCAGTTGCGGGTTGACCGGGTCGGCGCTCTGCTCGGCCAGGTCCCGTTGCACGCGACGCCACGCGGAGGTGGCCTCGGCGATCTCCGCCCGCCAGGCGGTCGGTCCGGGGCCGGGGCCCAGCTCGTTGAGCAGCGCCCGCAACGTGGGACGGGCGTCACCGGTCAGATTCACCTCGGTCGGGTACCGCAGTCCGAGCTGGGTGCCGTCCAGGTCGATCTGCACCGCGCGGGCCTGTCCCGGTGGCGGGTAGAACTCCGAGTACGGCATGTTGCTGCCCACGATCAGCAGTCGGTCGCAGCCGGTCATCAACTGCCAACTCGGTCGGGTGCCGAGCAGTCCGATCGCCCCGGTGACCCAGGGTTCGCGATGGTCGACGACTGTGAAACCGAGCAGGGCGGTGGCCACTCCGGCACCGAGTCGATCGGCGATCTCGCGGACCTCCTCCTGCGCGCCGAGCGCGCCCTGCCCGACGAGCATGGCCACCCGCTGCCCACCGCTGAGCACCTCGGCGGCCCGGCGCACGTCGGCCTCCGGCGGCACTGTGGGAGTGCTGCTCGGCACGTTGCTGGTCTGGTAGTAGCCGTGCGCGTGCGGCGGGTCCACGATCGCCGGCTCGTCCTGGATGTCCAGGGGAAGGATCAGGGCGGTGACCGTACGCCGGGCCAAGGCGGTGCGGCACGCCCTGTCGACCAGGTGACGTACCTGCGCGGGGTGGTCGAGCTGCGCGAGGAAGGCCGCCGCCACGTCCTTGTAGAGGGCGAGCAGGTCGACCTCCTGGTAGTAGCCGCCGCCCTCGGCGGTGGTCGCGGTGTGCCCGACCAGGGCGACCACCGGTTGGTGGTCGAGCTTGGCGTCGTACAGACCGTTGAGCAGGTGGATGGCGCCCGGCCCGCTGGTCACCAGGGCGCAGCCCAGCGGCCCGCCGCCGTACTTGACGTGTGCCGACGCGGCGAAGCCAGCGGTCTCCTCGTGGCGGACCTGGATGAACTGGGCGCGACCACCTGTGCGTTGCAGCGCGGACGTGAGGCCGTTGATGCCGTCGCCGGGGTAGCCGAAGTAGCGGTGTACGCCCCAACTGAACAGTCGCGACACGATGTGGTCCGCGACGGTGGGGTGCCGGGGCAGAGCGCCGACTTCGCCCGGTCCGGGGTGCGCTGTGCTCACCTGACTGGTCCTTCCCGTCGGTTCCGCTACTCCGCCGTCTTTCCCCTTCTCCTCCGGACAAAACACCCACGGGTGGCATCGGTGGGCGAGCCGCGCCGTCCGGCAGAATCGTCGGGTGCCCGTCCACGAGATCACCGACCCCGACGACGACCGCATCGCCGACTACCGTGCGCTCACCGACGTCGAACTGCGTACCCGCTGGGAGCCGCCGCACGGCCTGTTCATCGCCGAGGGTGAGTTGGTGCTGCGCCGGGCGTTGCGGGCCGGCTACCCGGCCCGGTCGTACCTGGTCGACGCCAAGCGGATCGACCAACTCGCCGACCTGGACACCGGCGACGCGCCGGTCTACGCCGCGACGCAGGACGTGCTGCAACGGGCCACCGGGTTCCACGTACACCGGGGGGTGCTGGCGTCGTTCCACCGCCGGCCGCTGCCGACGGCGGCCGAGGTGCTCGCCGCCGCGCGCCGGGTGGTGATCCTGGAGGACATCAACAACCACACCAATCTGGGTGCCGTTTTCCGGGGCGCCGCCGCGCTCGGCATCGACGGGGTGTTGTTGTCGCCGACCTGCGCCGACCCGCTCTACCGGCGCAGCGTCCGGGTCAGCATGGGCGAGGTCTTCGCGGTCCCGTACGCCAAGTTCACCCGCTGGCCGGCGGGCCTGGAGCAGGTGCGGGAGGCCGGCTTCACGGTGTTGGCGTTGACCCCGGCGGCGGAGGCGTTGCCGATGCAGCGGCTCTCCGCGGAGCAGCGGGCACGGTCGGCGCTGCTGTTCGGTGCCGAGGGCCCCGGGTTGACCGGCGCGGCGCAGAGCGCCAGTGACGTACGGGTGCGGCTCCCGATGCGACGCGGGGTGGATTCGCTGAACGTCGCCGCCGCCGCAGCGGTCGCCTTCTGGGAGTTGGGCCGCGACGATCCGTTGGACGACAGCGAATAATTCACTCCGGCTTGCATGCCCATGCGCTCTGTTGCATAATTTTCCCTGTGTCCAAGGTTCTTACCTCCCTGCCCATCGGCGAACGTGTCGGCATCGCCTTCTCCGGCGGCCTCGACACCTCGGTCGCGGTCGCGTGGATGCGCGACAAGGGTGCTGTGCCCTGCGCCTACACCGCCGACATCGGCCAGTACGACGAGCTTGACATCGCCTCGGTGCCCGGCCGCGCACTCAGTTACGGCGCCGAGGTCGCCCGACTCGTCGACTGCCGCGCCGCCCTCGTCGAGGAGGGCCTGGCAGCGTTGACCTGCGGGGCCTTCCACATCCGCTCGGGCGGCCGGGCGTACTTCAACACCACCCCGCTCGGCCGGGCGGTGACCGGCACCCTGCTGGTGCGGGCGATGATCTCCGACGACGTCCAGATCTGGGGCGACGGCTCCACCTTCAAGGGCAACGACATCGAGCGGTTCTACCGCTACGGCCTGCTGGCCAACCCGCAGCTGCGGATCTACAAGCCGTGGCTCGACACCGACTTCGTCACCGAGCTGGGTGGGCGCAAGGAGATGTCGGAGTGGCTGCTGGAGCGTGGCCTGCCCTACCGGGACAGCACCGAGAAGGCATACTCCACCGACGCCAACATCTGGGGTGCCACGCACGAGGCGAAGACCCTCGAGCACCTCGACACCGGCATCGAGACGGTGAGCCCGATCATGGGCGTCCGGTTCTGGGACCCGGCGGTGGAGATCCCGACCGAGGACGTCACCATCGGCTTCGACCAGGGCCGCCCGGTGACGATCAACGGCAAGGAGTTCGGCAGCCCTGTCGACCTGGTGCTTGAGGCAAACGCCATCGGCGGCCGGCACGGCCTCGGCATGTCCGACCAGATCGAAAACCGGATCATCGAGGCCAAGAGCCGGGGCATCTACGAGGCACCGGGCATGGCGCTGCTGCACGCCGCGTACGAGCGGCTGGTCAACGCCATCCACAACGAGGACACCCTGGCCAACTACCACAGCGAAGGCCGCCGCCTGGGCCGGCTGATGTACGAGGGCCGCTGGCTGGACCCGCAGGCGCTGATGCTGCGCGAGTCGTTGCAGCGCTGGGTCGGCACCGCGGTCACCGGCGAGGTGACAGTGCGGCTGCGGCGGGGCGAGGACTACTCGATCCTGGACACCACCGGCCCGGCATTCAGCTACCACCCGGACAAGCTGTCGATGGAGCGTACCGAGGACTCGGCGTTCGGCCCGTCGGACCGGATCGGCCAGCTCACCATGCGCAACCTGGACATCGCCGACTCGCGGGCGAAGCTGGAGCAGTACGCCAACCTCGGCATGGTTGGCGGGGCGAGCCCGCAGCGGATGGTCGGCGCCGCGCAGGCGGCCTCGACCGGGCTGATCGGTGCGATGCCGGAGGGCGGCGCGGAAGCCATCGCCTCCCGGGGTGTCACCTCCGCCGACGACGAGGCACTCGACCGGGCCGCCATGGAGTTCGGCGTCGACTGAGCCAACCCGCGCCGACCCTGCGTGACGTCGCCCGGCGAAAGTCGAGATCCGGCGTCACGGAGGGTAGCGTGTCGGCCGTGTTCCCTACCGTGCGTGAGGTCCTCGCCCTGGACCCGGTCCGACACGGCGCACCACGCATGGTCGCCGGGGACGCCGGGCTGGACCGACCGGTCCGCTGGGTGCACGTCGCCGAGGTGCCGGACATCGCCACCCTGCTCGGCGGTGGCGAGTTGGTGCTCACCACCGGCATCGGCCTGCCCGGGGACGACGCCGGGCTCCGCGCGTTCATCGGGGACCTGGCCGACGTCGGCGTCTCCGGGCTGGTCGTCGAGTTGGGCCGCCGCTACGTCAGCGGGGTGCCCCGGGTGATGATCGCCGCCGCCGAGCGGCGCGGGCTGCCCCTGGTGGAGCTGCGCCGCGCCACCCCGTTCGTGCGGATCACCGAGGCGGTCCACGCGCTGATCGTCGACGCGCAGCTCACCGAGCTGCGCGCCACCGAGGAGATCCACCAGCGGTTCAACGACCTGTCCGTCGAGGGCGCCGACGCCGCCGAGGTGATCCGGCAGGCCGCCGAGCTCTCCGGCTGCCCTGTGGTGTTGGAGAACCTGTCCCGTCAGGTGCTGGGGTACGACCCGGCCGGGGAGAGCGCCGAGCTGCTGCTGGACGGCTGGGAGCAGCACTCCCGGCGGATCCGACCTGCCGGTCGGACCGCGTACGACCCGGACAGCGGGTGGCTGGTGACAGTCGTCGGCGCCCGGGGGCAGGACTGGGGGCGGCTGCTGCTGCGCTGGCCGGCCAGCGGCGACGTGCCCAGCGCCCAGTCCAGCGCGCCGACCGCCGGCCCGCCCACCCGGCTGACAATCCTGATCGAGCGGGCCGCGTCCACCCTCGCGCTGGGCCGGTTGATCCGCCGCGACGCCGAAGGGCTGGAACGGCAGATCCACCGCACCCTGCTCACCGCGCTCCTAGACCACTCCCGACCGGTGGACGAGGTCACGTTGCGGGCCAAGGCGCTCGGCGTGGTGCTCGACCGTCGGCACCTGGTGGGCGTGATGGTCCGACACCGGACCGAGGACCTGGCCGGGGACAGTGGCCCGGAGGCCGCCCAGGCCCGGCTGCGGGACCTGTCGGAGGCCGTCGGCCAGGCGCTGCGCGAGGCGAAACTGACCGCCCTCACCAGCGCGGTCGACGACAATTCGGTAGGTGTGCTGCTGGCCCTGACCGACCCGGCCGCCGAGGACCGCGCGCTGTCCGCGTTCGCCAGCGCACTTCGCCGGGTACGCCTCGACGCGGGCGCCGCTCGCGCGTCCTCCGTCGGTGACACGACCCGGTCGGCGGCCGGCATCGACCCGTCCGCCGGGCCGGCGGGGGTCGACGGATCCCGGGGTGGTGGTCCAGGTGCCGTGATCGTGGCCGCTGGATCGGGGGTGGGCACCCCGCGGGAGGCCCGCCGTTCGCTCGTCGAGGCGCGGCAGATCGCCGAGGCGGCCCGGCGGGATCCGCGCGACCTGCCGATCTTCCGGCTGCCCCACGTCGGTCTGGCCGGGCTGCTGCACCTGCTGCGCGACGAGCCCCGGTTGCAGACCTTCGTGGAGCGCGAACTCGGCGCACTGCTCGAGTACGACGCCCGCCACCCCCGGGAGCGACTGCTAGACACCCTGCGCACCTACCTGGCGCAGGGCCGCAACAAGTCCGCCGCTGCCGCCGCCGCCCACCTGTCCCGACCGGCCTTCTACGAACGCCTGGCCCGCATCGCCCGCATCCTCGACGTGGACCTCGACTCGGTAGAAGCCAGCCTCTCCCTCCACGTGGCCCTGCTGGCCCTGGAAGCGGTCCGCACTCCCTGACCTCCCACCCGACCCCACCACGCCTGCGGGCGACCGCGGGGCTGTCTCGCTAACGGTGTTTCCGGCGATCTTGGTTAGTAGGTTTCAGCGGCTGGGAAGCGGTCGCTGAAGGTGATGGCGAAGGCGTTCA
>NZ_JBEZEY010000043.1:0-6672 GCF_040649135.1 Micromonospora sp. NPDC049047 | reverse complement strand
CGCCGTCCTCGTGCGGGTACGCACCGCCGCCGGGCGGGAACACGCCGAGGTGCGCGTCAGGGTCGCGCTCGCCCCGTCCGAGTTGGCCGCCCGCCGGCAGTTGGTCGGGTTGCTCGGTGACCTGCGGCAGGCCGTGACCCGCGCCGCCATCGCGAGTCGCCCCCGACCCGGGCGGGCTGCCTGATGGCCGGGCCTCACGGCCTGGAGGTGTGGCTAGTCGGCACCCGCGCCGAGTTGGACGCCGCGACGGCCGCGCTGACTGACGTCGGGCACGTGGTTCAGCGCGGCACCCGCCACGCGCTGACCGGTGCCGATGCCGGCCGCTACCGGCTCTATCTGCGCTTGAGCGTCGCCGCCGGACGGCGGTCGACCGGCCGTGGCGCGGTGGTCGACCTCGCCGCCGAGCGCGCGTCACGCCGCCCGGCGTGACCTCCATCCTTCCGAGCCTTGGGAGATGCCCCATGTCTGACCTGTTGACCGCCGCGCTCGCGCACGCTGCGCGCGGCTGGCACGTCTTTCCGCTGCGTCCCGACGATCAGCCCGACAACCCGGATGCGGCCAAGCGGCCCGCGTTCCCGAACCGCTGCACCGCCGAGCACTGCCCCCGCATCGACCCGCGCTGCCGTGCCGCTGGCCGTCACGTCGGCTGGGAGGAACGCGCCACCACCGACCCCGGCCGTATCCGCCGGGCGTGGTCGACCCGCCCCTACGGGATCGGCATCGCGTGCGGCCCGTCCGGGCTGGTCGTGGTCGACCTCGACGTGCCCAAGCACCCCGACGACACCCCGCCGCCACAGTGGGCCGGCGCGTGTGACGGCCTCGACGTGTTCGCCACCCTCGCCAACCCACACGGCGGGATCGATGCCACGTACACCGTGACCACGGCCAGCGGCGGCAGTCACCTCTACTACCGCCACCCCACCACCGGCCCGGCGTTGCGCAACACGACCGGCGACCGGGGCGGGTTGGGCTGGAAGGTCGACACCCGCGCCCACGGTGGCTACGTCGTGGGCGCCGCAAGCACCGCCGCTGGCCACCCGTACGCGGTGGCGTTGGACTGCGACCCCGCGCCGCTGTCCGCGTGGCTGGCCGGGCTGCTCGCCCCCGCCCCGCGACCCGCTCACCGGCCTGCCCCGGTGGCGCTGCCGCCGGACCGGCGCGGCGCGTACCTCGCCGCCGCGATCCGCCGGCAGGTCGACCACCTCACCGCCGCCCCCGAGGGCCAGCGCAATCACGCCCTATTCGCCTCGGCGGTAGCGCTCGGGCAGCTCGTGGCCGGGGGAGCGCTCACCGACGCCGACGTGACCGCCGTGTTGGAACCGGCCGCGCTGTCGCTCGGCCTGCCCGCCGGGGAGGTCGCTCGCACGATCGCGTCCGGGCTGCGGACCGGGGCGAACAACCCGCGCACCCTCGCCGGGGTGGGGAGGGCGGCGGCATGAGCACCCGGTTGCAGATCGGGTCCGGCCCCGAAACGATCCGCGTACTCAAAGCCGCGCTGGTCGACGGGTTGCTACCCGACACGTACGTGTCCGCCGGTTCGCTCGTGCACATGGAGGCCGTGTCCGGTGGGTTGGCGACCGCCGCTGATGAGGATTCGCCGCTGCCGGTGTCCGCGAGCATGGTCAACCCCGCCGGGTTGGCCGGGTTGCTGGCCGAGCATGCCTACGTGTATCGGCTCAAGACCCGCAAGTCCGACACCGGAGATCCCGAGGTCTACGAAGACGAAGTGACCCCACCTCGGGACATCTTGTCGTCGGTGCTGGCCGGGAAGACGTGGCCGGGCGTGCCGCCGCTGCGCGGGATCATCGGTGCCCCGGTACTGCGCCGTGACGGCACCCTGTTGCAGCAACCGGGCTACGACCCGGCAACCGGCCTCTACCTGGCATCCAAAGTCGCGCTTCCCCCGGTGCCGGACGAACCGACCCCGGAGCAGGTCGGCGAGGCGCGCACGTTCCTGCTTGGCCGGTTCCTGCGGGACTTCCCGTGGGCATCCGCCGCCGACCGGGCCAACTACGTTGCGCTGCTGGCCACGCCGATCCTGCGGCACTTCACCCGCAGCTTGACCCCGTTCGCGCTGATCGACGCGACCATGCCGTCATCGGGCAAGACGATCCTCACCGCCGGGCCGGGCATGCTCTACGGCCAACGCGTCATGACCTGGGCATACTCCGATGAAGAACTGCGCAAGTCCATCACGGCCGTGCTGGCCGAACAGGTCGGGGTGGTCATCTGGGACAACCTGGCCGAAGGAACCGTCATCGACTCCGCCGTTCTCGCCCAGCTCGTCACCTCCGGTGTCTGGTCCGACCGGCAGCTCGGCGCGTCGCGCAACGTCGCCACCGTCAACGACCGGCTATGGATGGCCACCGGCAACAACCTCCAGGTCGGCGGGGACATGGCATCCCGCACGGTGCGGGTGCGGCTTGACCCGGACATGCCCCGCCCCGAGCTGCGCGACCAGCGCGGGTTCGGCATCCCGCACCTTGACCAGTGGATCACCGACCCGGCGAACCAACTCACCGTCCTGTGGCACCTGTTGGTGCTGGTGCTCGACTGGACCCGACGGGGTGCACCTCGGGTGTCGGGGTTGTCGATGCGGCAGTTCACCCCGTGGGCGCAAGCCCTCGGCGGGTTCCTGACGCATCACGGGATCGACGGGTTCCTGACCAACGCGGCGGACATTCGTGAGATCGATGAAGACGAAACGCGCTGGCGCGCGTTCCTCACTTGCTGGCACGACCGCCACGGCGGTCGCGCGATGACCGCCGCCGAACTGCGGCAAGACGGCGAGCCGATGCACCTCGGCAGCGACGTGAACGACCCGTGGGATGGGCAGTTCATCACCACCCACAACGGGCGGCTACCCAACCCGCTGCAACTCGGCCGACTCCTGACCGGGCAGGCCGGGCGGTGGCGCGGTGAGCACGTCGTGCGTGCCGGCCGCAACGACCGGGGCGACCGGTCGGTGTTCTGGGTGGAGCGGCACGAGGGGTGAAACCCGCTGAACCATCTCCGCATCTCCGCAACGCCGCACCGACCCCTCACCACCTGGGGAAACACTCTGCGGAGATCAGAACCATGAGGATCATCGATCTCCGCATCTCCGCAACCAACTGCGGAGATCCCGGCTCTTTGCGGAGATGGTCCCTCACCACCCTGCTCTATCTCCGCAAGCATTTGCCCAGCTCACAGCCATGTTTGCGGAGATGCGGAGATGCGGAGATGGTTCAGCCGCTCTGGCGCAGCACAACCCATCGGCCGCGACGGGCCACGTACGCGGCCCGCTGAGAGCCACACAGCCGGTTCGGCCCTATGCCTTACCCCGACCCTGCCCGGATCTTGCGTCTACGGCGCTCTCAGCGGGCCGTCCTACGCCGCTCTGCCGCGCCGCTACCCCGACCCTTCTCGGCTTGCCCATGTGAGCCGGAGGGCCATCAGCGTTCGAATCGGGGCGTTGCGCGCCCCTTCCTGAAAGGACGCCCTATGGCCACCCCCGCAAACCGACACCTCACCATCTCCGATGTTTGCGACGACCTTGGAATTAGCCGGTCCACCTTCTACGACTGGCGTGCAAAGCGCAAAGGTCCGCCCGCCCGCAAGCTGCCGAACGGAGAGATCCGGATCGAACGACGCGACTACGAATCCTGGCTTGAATCGCTCTATGAGGAGGCCGCTTGAACACCACCTATGACGTACGCATCTGGACGACCGAAACGTACGAAGGAAAGAAGGGGCGCACCTACCGTGTTCGCTGGCAGGTTGCCGGTCAGCCACGTAAAGAGGTGTTCAAGACAAAGGCACTCGCGGAAAGCTTCCGGTCTGAACTGCTAACGGCTTCCCGGAAGGGTGAAGCATTCGACGTCGAATCGGGACGTCCGGTAACCATGCGGCGAGAGACAGTTGCCATGTCGTGGTACGAGCTTGCGTGTTCATTTGCCGACATGAAATGGCCGCACGTGGCCGCCACGACTAGACGCACTCACGCCGAAGCGCTGACCGCGCTTACCGTGCTCATGCTAACCAGCGGAAAAGGGCGACCGGACGGCAAGCTACTTCGCCACGCCCTCGGCCGTTGGGCATTCAACACCGCCCGCCGCAACGCCGAAGACATGCCCGCCAACGTGGCGAAGGTACTCAGTTGGGTGAAGCGGAACACTCGTGACGTAGCAAGCCTTAGCCGCCCGGAAGTGCTACGGCCGGTGCTGGATGGCCTCACAGTGCGACTCGACGGTGCACCGGCCGCGCCGAGCGTCATCAGTCGCCGCCGGAAGATTTTCAACACGGCAATCGAATACGCAGTGGAAAGACGTGCGCTGCTGGCAAACCCGCTGCAACTCGGCCGACTCCTGACCGGGCAGGCCGGGCGGTGGCGCGGTGAGCACGTCGTGCGTGCCGGCCGCAACGACCGGGGCGACCGGTCGGTGTTCTGGGTGGAGCGGCACGAGGGGTGAAACCCGCTGAACCATCTCCGCATCTCCGCAACGCCGCACCGACCCCTCACCACCTGGGGAAACACTCTGCGGAGATCAGAACCATGAGGATCATCGATCTCCGCATCTCCGCAACCAACTGCGGAGATCCCGGCTCTTTGCGGAGATGGTCCCTCACCACCCTGCTCTATCTCCGCAAGCATTTGCCCAGCTCACAGCCATGTTTGCGGAGATGCGGAGATGCGGAGATGGTTCAGCCGCTCTGGCGCAGCACAACCCATCGGCCGCGACGGGCCACGTACGCGGCCCGCTGAGAGCCACACAGCCGGTTCGGCCCTATGCCTTACCCCGACCCTGCCCGGATCTTGCGTCTACGGCGCTCTCAGCGGGCCGTCCTACGCCGCTCTGCCGCGCCGCTACCCCGACCCTTCTCGGCTTGCCCATGTGAGCCGGAGGGCCATCAGCGTTCGAATCGGGGCGTTGCGCGCCCCTTCCTGAAAGGACGCCCTATGGCCACCCCCGCAAACCGACACCTCACCATCTCCGATGTTTGCGACGACCTTGGAATTAGCCGGTCCACCTTCTACGACTGGCGTGCAAAGCGCAAAGGTCCGCCCGCCCGCAAGCTGCCGAACGGAGAGATCCGGATCGAACGACGCGACTACGAATCCTGGCTTGAATCGCTCTATGAGGAGGCCGCTTGAACACCACCTATGACGTACGCATCTGGACGACCGAAACGTACGAAGGAAAGAAGGGGCGCACCTACCGTGTTCGCTGGCAGGTTGCCGGTCAGCCACGTAAAGAGGTGTTCAAGACAAAGGCACTCGCGGAAAGCTTCCGGTCTGAACTGCTAACGGCTTCCCGGAAGGGTGAAGCATTCGACGTCGAATCGGGACGTCCGGTAACCATGCGGCGAGAGACAGTTGCCATGTCGTGGTACGAGCTTGCGTGTTCATTTGCCGACATGAAATGGCCGCACGTGGCCGCCACGACTAGACGCACTCACGCCGAAGCGCTGACCGCGCTTACCGTGCTCATGCTAACCAGCGGAAAAGGGCGACCGGACGGCAAGCTACTTCGCCACGCCCTCGGCCGTTGGGCATTCAACACCGCCCGCCGCAACGCCGAAGACATGCCCGCCAACGTGGCGAAGGTACTCAGTTGGGTGAAGCGGAACACTCGTGACGTAGCAAGCCTTAGCCGCCCGGAAGTGCTACGGCCGGTGCTGGATGGCCTCACAGTGCGACTCGACGGTGCACCGGCCGCGCCGAGCGTCATCAGTCGCCGCCGGAAGATTTTCAACACGGCAATCGAATACGCAGTGGAAAGACGTGCGCTGCTGGCAAACCCGCTGCCGCAACTGAAGTGGAAGCCACCGAAAACCGTTGTGACCATCGACAGGCGATCAGTGGCCAACCCGGTTCAGGTGCGAACACTGCTGAACGGGGTGCGGGAACAGGGGCGAATCGGGCCGCGCATGGTCGCCTTCTACGCCTGCCTCTACTACGCGGCTATGCGACCAGAGGAAGCCGTTCGCCTCGCAAAGCCGAACCTTCACCTACCGGAGAAGGGCTGGGGAGAATTCACTCTCGACGGAGCCAACCCGCACGCGGGCCGGGAATGGACCGACAGCGGAAAGAACCGGGATAGCCGCCAACTCAAACAACGCGCCCGAGGGGAGACGCGAACGGTTCCCTGCCCACCCGAACTAACCGCAATCATCAACACCCACATCGAGCTATTCGGCTACGGCCCGGACGGCCGGTTATTCGTGGGGGAGCGCAACAAGGAGGAATTGCCCAAGGGGACAATCAACCGCGTATGGCGGTGGGCGCGTGCCGCCGTGTTTACCCCCGAGGTCTACGCCTCCCCGCTGGCACGCACCCCGTACGACCTGCGGCACGCTGCCGTGTCGACACAGCTCAACGGGGGAGTGCCGCCGACTCAGGTAGCCGACTGGGCCGGGCAGTCGGTGGAGGTGCTGCTCAGGATCTATGCCAAGTGCCTAGACGGCGGTGAGGCCGCTCTCCGGCAGCGCGTCGAACGAGCGTTCGGCCACGACTGACCGAGCCTCCGAACTTTGGCACGGATATGGCACAGACACCCGCCACGGGCCGGTGACGGCCGGACACAGCCGGACACACGAGTAAGGCCCCTGACCGGGTTTCCCCTGGTCAAGGGCCTTTTCGTGCTGGTCGTGGATGGTGCCCCCGGCAGGATTCGAACCTGCGCCCCCGCC
>NZ_JBEZEY010000042.1:0-7762 GCF_040649135.1 Micromonospora sp. NPDC049047 | reverse complement strand
TGGTCGTTCAGTGTCGCGGTCATCACGGCACCCTCCTCACCAGGCACAACGCCTGGCAGGTCAGGCCGGAAACACCGTTAGATCCATACTCCCGCGACCGCCCGCGCGGTTGGGTGGGCAGGTGGGTCGAGCGCGCTTTGGAGCTGATGTCGCAAACGAATCGGTGCTGTCGAGGTCGACCACGCCCCGATTCGTCTACGACATCAGCTCCATAGGAGCACCGACATGCGTCGTGGGCCGGAGTGGATGCCGGGGGCGGCGGCGCGCGTCGTGGCCCGGGGTGGATGCTGGAGCGGCGACACCCGCCCCGGGCTGGATGGACGCCGGGGCGGCGGCGCGCGTCGTGGGCTGGATGAATGCCGTAGTGCACCGGCACCCGTGATGGGCTGGGCGGCGACACCCGCCCCGGGCTGGGGCGGGGTGGGGGTAGGGGTTTGGCCCGGGCTGCGTCGCCTCGCGCAGGGCCGCTGACCGGGAGGTAGGTCTACTTTCCGGGTCAGAGGAGGGGAGTCAGGGCCTTGGCGTAGGCGGGGGGAATGTGGTTGGGGCCACCGGGGGTGAAGACGTCGGAGTGGGCCACCGCGGACCAGGCCGTCGCCGGCACCGCGTCGACAAGGGCCTGGATCACCGGGGCGTCGCGCCACTGGTCCTGCTCGGCGAGCAGGCCGAGGGCCACCACCGACTCCTCGACCTCGCCCACGCACTCGAACGGCTTGTGCCCGTCCACGCCCAGCAACTCGCGGTAGCCGGGGATCTGCGCCGGGTCGGCGAGCATGTCCCCGCCGAAGATGTGGCTGATCCGCTCGCGCGGCATGAACGGTGCCATGGCCAGGAAGACGAAGCGGCACTTCGGGCAGTCACGGCACCAGCGCTCGGTCGCGCCGCGCAGCTTGAACGCTGCGTTGCAGCTGGTCACCACGTCGTCGTACCTGGTGAACTCGGCGAACAGTCGGGCGATGTGCAGCTCGGACAGCGAGCGCAGCAACGAGAAGTACGGTTCGGTCAGGCCGGCGTGCTCGGCCAGCGACGCCCGCAGCAGCCCCTCCGCCTCGACACCCTTTGACCACTGGTGGTTGATCTCGTGACCGTCCCAGACCAGGTTCGGGTCGGACGCCGAGCGCTCGTTCGACATCACCACCGGGCCCAGCCCGTGCAGCACCGCGGTCGCCACCGCGATCAGCGAGTTGATCGCGGTCACCGGAATGTGCCCGTTGAGCGCGCCGGCCGCGTTCAGGTCGAACAGCACCGGGTCGATCCGCCGACGGGCGGCCAACGGAACCAGCCCGGACGCCTCGTTCACCGCGACGATCACGTGGTTCGGGTTTACCGAGAACGGCACCGGGTCCAACCCGGCCTGGCGTAGCGCCTCCAGGCTGACGATCGAGTCCTTGCCGCCGCCGACCGCCGAGAGCGGACGACGATCGGAGTCGTCGTAGACGCGGGGTGCGTCCGGTGAGCCGGCCGGCACCTCCGGGCGCAACTGAAGCACGTGCGGCAACTGGTTGCGGTACGCGTACTCGGCGAGGCCCTTGGTGTAGATGGCGGTGACGTAGTCGACGGTGGCCGCGCCCAGCGGCGCCGGCAGCACGAGCCGGGGCGGCGCGGCGGTCTTGTAGTAGCTGACCCCGGCGACGAGGTGCAGCACCTCCAGCACCCGGTTGAGGGTCGCCACCGTCTCGTCCGAGGGTGGCTCCGCCGGCAGCGGAAGAGTGATCACCTCGGTGAATCGCTGCTCGCCGCCACTGCCGGTCAGCGCGTAGTCGAACAACACCTCGCCAGTGGCGAAGTCGATCGAGTAGGACGGGAAGGTGAAGGCGTCCATCCGCCGGAGCTGCTCGTTGGGCACACGCCATACTAGGCCCTGGTTCGTCCGGCCGTGTCCGGACCGGGCCCGCCCTGCCGCCGCCGTGACCCCGAGGAGAGCCCCGTGCGCCTGTCTGACCTGCGCGGACGTACCGTCGCCGTCTGGGGCACCGGCCGGGAGGGTCGGGCCGCTGTGACAGCGATCGCCGCGCACGGCCCGGCCGAGCTGGTCGCCGTCGACGACAGCGCGAACTTCCTGTCGCTGCCCTGGGACGGCCCGCTGGCCGAGGCGGCGCCGCTGGTCACCGGCGAGGCGGGCTTCGAACGGCTGGCCGACGCGGACGTGGTGGTCCGCTCCCCGGGCGTGCCGCAGACCCACCCGTGGCTGGTCGAGCTGCGCCGACGTGGGGTCATGGTGACCCAGGGCACCGCGTTGTGGATGGCCGACCATGCCGCGCGCACCGTCGGGGTCACCGGCAGCAAGGGCAAGAGCACCACCTCCAGCCTGATCAGTCACCTGCTCACCGCGACCGGCCGGCCGAACGTCTTCGGCGGCAACATCGGGGTGCCGACCCTGGACCTGCCCGAGGCGGAGCTGTACGTGCTGGAACTGTCCAGCTACCAGTGCAGCGACCTCACCGACTCGCCCCGGGTGGCGGTGGTCACCGCCCTCTTCCCCGAACACCTGGACGCACACGGCGGGGAACGGGAGTACTACCGGGACAAGCTCAACCTGCTCGCCCACGACCCGCAGACGATAGTGGTCAACGGCGGCGACCCCCGGCTCGCCGCCGAGCTGGGTGAGCTGCCAGCGGTCCGGGCCGGCCGTCCCGACACCACGCACGTCGCCACCGGCATCGACGGCACCCAGTGGTTCCACAGCGGCGACCAGCCGCTCTTCCCGCGCGCGGTGCTGCCGTTGGTGGGCCGGCACAACGAGGGCAACCTGTGCGTCGCGCTCGCCGTGCTCGCCGCGCTCGGCATCGACGTGGTGGCCGAGAAGGACCACCTCGCCGTCGCGGTAGCCGAATTCCAGGGGCTGGCCCACCGGCTCACCGAGATCACCGACCCGTCCGGGCTGACCTTCGTCGACGACACCCTGGCCACCAGCCCGTACGCGGCCATGCACGCCATCGACGCGTACGAGGGGCGACCGTTGACGGTGATCGTCGGCGGCAACGACAGGGGACTGGACTACACCCCGTTGGCCGAGCACCTGGCCGAACGGGAGCTCACCGTGATCGGCATTCCGGACAGTGGCGCCCGCATCGTCGAGGCGCTCGACGGCCTGCCGAAGGTGCGGACCGAGCTGGTCGACGACCTGGTGGACGCGGTCCGGCTGTCCCGGGAGGTGACCCCGGTCGGTGGGGTGGTGCTGTTGTCGCCGGCCGCGCCCAGCTACGGCCGGTTCCGCAACTTCGAGCACCGCTCCGAGGTCTTCGCCCAGGCCGTCGCCGACACCGCCGGCTGAGTCAGCCCCGGTCGGCCGGGGTCGGGTCCGGCGCCTGCACGCCGGGCAGCAGCACGGTGTCGGCGTCGTTCCGGGACTCGCTCGGCTCCGGTGGGTCGGGCTGCGCCGCGACGACCGGTGGGCGGCGGTCCTTGTTCGGGGTCCAGGCGAATGCGAGTGCCCCACCGAGCAGGGCCAGCAGCATCCCGATCACGAAACCGCCCAGGTTCGAGGTCAGCCAGGAGACCAGCCCGAGCACCAGCGTGACAAGTGAGTAGAAGACCCTCTGTTGCGGGTTGGCGATCAGCAGCACCCCGCAGAGCACCAGGACGGTGGGTACCAGGTACGCGGCGAGCCCTTGCGGCCCGACGTGCAGCAGCACCCCGAGCGGCGCGCGCAGGGTCACCAGCATCTCCGCGCCGCCGAGGGCGATCAGCACAGCGGCGGTGAAGGGGCGGCCCCGCCGCCAGCGGCGCCACCGCCCGCGGGATCCGCGGACGGCCGGCGCAGCCTGGTGTCGTTTCGCGCTCACGTCAGCATCCGTCTTGGGTGAACGCCATGCGCAGGTTGGGCAGGTTGAAGACGGCGGCCGTGGTGGCGTAGTTGTTCTGCCGCAGGTTTTCGATGACGATCGAGTCCGCCTGCTGGGAGAAGACGCCGGGGTTGCCCTTCACGCCGGGCACCTTGTCCAGGGTGCTGGCATCCTGGCCGATGTCGATGTTCTTGAAGGCGGCGTTGCCGGCGATCTCGTCACCGTCGACCACCAGGGTCCGGGCGCTGACCGGTTTGTCGCCGTTGCCGGCAGTGATCTTCAGGAAGACGCCGCCCAGGTTGATGCTCTGGCACAGGTTGGTCAGCTCCGCCTTGTCGATCGCCGAGACCATCACCAGGACCTGCCCGCCGGTGTCGCCCTCGTTGGGGCTGTTCTCGATCATGTGGTCGAGGGTGGCGAACTGCTCGAACCCGGTGCCGGTGAGCTTGTCGGCGGTGACGGTGAACGGCATGCCCGAGATGGCGAACTGCGCGGCCAGCACGCCCTGGGCGGTCAGCATGATCATGCCGGCGGCGCCCGCGGCGACGGTGCCGAACGCGGCGGCGAACCGGCGCCAGCGCACACCGCTCCGCGGTGGGCCGGGTTCGATTTCTGCGGTCTCCTCCGACATGGCGCTCTCCTTAGAGATCATTTATCAGCGACAATGGGAATTGCGACCCGGGATGCTGCTTATCTAGGCGCAGAGCCGAAGTTACCGCCGAGTAAATGTTGGGTCAACAGCGTGTAGCAGCCAGTTGCGCGGCATTTGTCAAATGCGGCCAAAGTGAAAAACCGCTGCGGTTTCCGACCGGGGGGTCAGGAGTGGGGCGTCGGCACGCACGGCGCGGTAGTGCTCGGGCCGTCGTCCGGGCGGATCGGGCGGGTCGCCCGAGCCGCGCCCTCGGTGCCGAGGAACGGCGCGGTGGCGGCGTAGGTGAGCACCGGCAGGAGGTGCGGCAGCTCCGCCGCCCGGCCCTGCGCCACGCGCCCGCGAATGGTGGCGTAGACGCCACCAACCACTGTGGACACAAGTGCGTCGCGGTCCACACCGGTGACCTCCGGTCCGGGACCGGCGTCGGCGAAGAACCGGCGGAAGCTGCCGAGCAGCGCGTCCCGTTCCCGGCGGGCGTCCGGGCCGGCGGCGTCCACCTCGACGAGCGCCATCCGGGCGAACGCGGGCACGCTCGCCAGCACCTCCAGCAGGGTGCGTAGTGCCGCGCGGGCGCTGTCCGGCCAGGCCGGGCCGGCCTCGCTGTAGGCGCTGTCCATCAGCTGGGACACCACTGCGATGCCGTGTCGGTACGCGGCGAGGAAGGCGTCCTCCTTGCCGGTGAAGAGGGCGTAGAAGGCCGGGCGCGTCACCCCGGCGGCGTGGCAGATGTCGCTGACCCGGGCGTTGTCGTAGCCCTTCGTCGCCACCTCGTGCACGAGCCCGTCGAAGAGGCGGTCGCGCTGGGTCGCGGCCACCGTCTCGGCGGAGACCCGGCGCGGGCCGCGCTTGATCGCGCGGTCGGGGTCGCGACCGGGACGCGCGCCAGGGAGGGGTACCGACGCTGGGTGCGGGTGGCTCTGCGTGGTCAACTCATTGACCTCTTTTGATGCGTTGACTTTGCGACCCTCCGGGGTTTATAACTTTCTTCACGCTCCGTTGGTGTCCAGTTACCTATGGTGATCTCCCCGGATGGCCGCCCTGACTCGTCGAAGGAGGGCTCGATGGCTGTCATTATCGCCGAACACGAGCACCCTCCCAAGGCCGAGAAGGCGCAGGTGAGGCGACTCCGTCGCGGTGCGCCACGCTGGCCCGCCCACTGAACGCCCCCACCGGCCGCCGGCCGGCCCTGACCGCCGTCCGGCACTCCGCCGCCACCGCCGCCCGGTCCCGACGACCGTCCGGCTCCATCAACGTCCACTGTGGACGTACCTGACCGCCGCCCGGGCGCCCCGCCCGGCGGTGACCGCCTGTGCGGTCCGCTCATTCCCGTCCCACCGCCGGAAGGAAGAACCATGCTCAAGTACGGAAGAATCGGTGGGGGCCTCGTGGCCCTCGCACTGCTGACCGGTCTCGTCGCCGCCACGCCGGCCTCCGCCGACCCGTCGGCAGCCCTCGCCGGCAACGTGCTGACCTACCCCACGGCCGGCGGCACGGCCGTCGCCGTCAACGACGTCATCCAGGCCAGCCTCAAGACCGGCACCAACGCCACCTTCTACAACTCCACCTCCGGCACCACCGGGATCAAGTGCGCCGCGTCCAGCTTCAGCGCCAAGGTGCTGACCAACCCGATCGCCCCGGGCACCGCCACCGAGAGTCTCACCGCCCAGAGCTTCGGCACCTGCACCACCAACGTGTTCGGCACCACCGGGGTGCAGAGCATCGCCCTCAACAACCTGCCGTACACCACCTCCGTCACCAGTGCCGGCGTCGTCACGATCTCCGGCACCACGGCGGCGCCGGTCCAGAGCACCGTCGTGCTGAACTCGCTGCTCGGCACGATCAACTGCGTCTACCGGACCAGCACCAACAGCCTCACCGGCACTGCGGCCAACGCCAGCAACTCGATCACCTTCACCAACCAGCCGTTCACCAAGTTCTCCGGCCCGTCCCTCTGCTTCAACACCGCGTACTTCTCGGCGACCTACTCGCCAGTGCGCGACAGCACCAAGGGCAACGCCGCCGTCTACGTGAACTGACAACGGTCCGCGGGGCCGGTGCGCGGCGACGAGCCGTGCGCCGGCCCCGCGCGGCGAGCCGGTCAGCGGGTGGTCAGCTCGCGGTGCAGGGCGCGCATCGACCGGATCGCCGAGCGGATCTCCTGCAGGTAGCGGCCGGGGGTCAGCGTCGGCTCCGGCAGCCGGGCCAGATCGACCAGGCCGGGGTCCACTCCCACCGTGTCGATCCCGCAGCCGTACGGCACGGCCAGGGTGCGCAGCGCGTCGCAGTGCTGGAACGGCACGTAGATCGGCGCGGTCACCAGCAGCACCTCGTCGTCGAGGGCGAGCCGGACGTGCCCGGCCCAGAATCGCTGGGTGTCGGCGGTGTGGGCACGCCGCCGGTGCGGTTCGCTGGAGGGCGCGGCGAGCACCCGCACCGGTGGCAGGCCGGCCGGCAGATACGTGCGTGACGACCAGGAACGGTGCGGGTGATCCGCGTCGACCCCGTCCTCGACGGCCGGGGCGCGCACGCCGAACGCCATCCGGACCGCCGCGTCCAGGACGTCCACCTCGGTCACGCAGCCGGGCACCCCCGCCTCGGTCAAGGTCCGGTGTTCCCGCTCGGAGAGCGGGCGGAAGCTGCCCAGCACCGCCACCTCGCCGGTCACCGTCAACCCGCCGTCGAGCAGGTGCGCGGCGTACGCGACGCGGCGCAGGCAGGCGTGCGCCAGACCGCCCAACACCACCAGATGGGCGTACGCGGCCCGGGCCGGTGGCACGGGGCGGACGAGCCCGAGCGCGGCGGCGGTGGCGCGTACCAGCTCGACGGTGCCCTGATCGAGGTCCGGCTCCCGCGCGTCGGGTCTCTCCCGGCCACCCCGGAAGTCCCAGTGCGTGGCGGAGAAGTCGTCGAGGAACCCGAGCGTTTCGGCGAGGTCGCCGGTCGGCCACCTGCCGCCGAAACGGTCGACCAGCCGGCGCAGCGGGTCGGCACCGGCCCACCCCGCGATCCCGTCGGTCAGCGCTGACGTGTCCGAGGTCCCGGCGGGCAGCGGCACACCCGACCCGACGAGCACCGGCCGCGGCCGTGGCGGGTCGGGGAGGTCGGACACCGTCGGATCGTACCGACCGGCGTGCACGACCCGAGCGCACGACCCGTCAGCCCGGGCGGTCGGAGTCCCACCGCTCGGTAGGTGATCGACTCGGCTTCATTGATACCGGGGCTCCATCGGGGGCGGTTTCAAGTGGCGGTTGCAACCAGGTGTTTGTGGAGTACCTCGGCTGGATTTTGCCAGTCGAGGGTTTGGCGTGGTCGTCCGTTGAGTTCG
>NZ_JBEZEY010000041.1:5498-7984 GCF_040649135.1 Micromonospora sp. NPDC049047 | reverse complement strand
ATGGTGCCCCCGGCAGGATTCGAACCTGCGCCCCCGCCTCCGGAGGGGGGTGTGCCTTCCGGTCGTATACCCGCCCTGACCTGGCCCGGCGCGAGCGACAGTGCGGCGGTGGGGACAACTTTGGCACGCATATGGCACAGCGGCTCACTCCGGCGGCTCTGCCGCCTTGCTGGGCTGCTCGCGCCACTGCCCGCCGTCGGCGGAAATCAGCCGCTGGACCATGTGCCGTGCCTCATCCTCACTGCCGAAGTTCCAGCGCCTCACCTCGCCAGTCTCGGAGCTACCCGACCTGGCAACGACGTGCCATCGGATCTCACGAGCAAGCCAGATGTCACGGCGCGTGAGTCGGCCCCATGACCCGTTCCACCATCGCCCGATCTGCTCCCTCACAGCAGCAGATCGTACAGACGTTCGAAGGTCCCACGAACCTTGATCGGCTTAGTAACCTCAGTGCCATGATCGCGCGACCCCACCTCCCGCGCTCCTGGCCGCTGCGACTCGCGATCATCGCCGCGTTTGTCGCTACAGGATGCCTGGCAGTACCGGCGGGATGGGCAGTCGTGAAAACGGCACAGGCCGGCAAGGGTGAAGCCGACCCGATCGCCGCAGCGAACGCGTACCTACTGGCGGCGTTCGCCGAGTACGGAGACGGCTTCGGCGTAGAACGCTGCCTCTGCGACAGTCGCCGCGAGGACCTGCTAGAAGAAACAAGCCGAATGCGTGGAGTGATCAAAGCATCCGGCAGGAGCATCAAAGTCGAGTCATCCGATTGGAAGCGGGTCGACGGCGACGGCACTGTTTCCGCGACGATAAAGCTTCGTTTCTCCGAAGTCGCTACCGATGGGCGGCCAATTTTCGTGGTCGGGGCGGGCCACGAATGGCGCTTTAAGACAAAGCAGGAGCGGGGCATTGACGGCGGCTGGAAAGTCTGCCGTATCGATGCCCCGCCGCTATGTGGTACTCATATCCGCTGTTAATTGCGAGCGTATCGTTTCCCCATCGCAAGCAGTATTTCCCCTGCGGCGCGGTCGGGATCGGTGACCCCGGTGTCAATGCGCAAATCTGCCTCTATGCTTTCAGTGCTATCCCAGGCACTCAATCGGGCAGGCACGTCTCCTGTGTTCCGCCCGTGCATCCGTTGTTCGGCTATGTCTCGGGCGCACCAGAGATACACAACTAGCCAAACGATCGAGCGTTCCGCATCCTTTACAGCATCGACAGCCGCGCTTTGCCCGAGGTGTAGCACCGGCACCCCGGAATCCGAATGCGTCGACAGGCCGGAGCGATCGACCGCGTAAACCGCACCATACCTACGATTTTCCCAAACGATCTCGCCTCTGTCGGCCAGGTCTGCCAGTTCCGTTTTGCTGATCACTCGATACCCCTCGGTCCGCCCGCCACCGACCTTCAATCGCTTGAAGAGTGAGTAGCGCGGGTCGGCTCTGTGGAGAGCCTGCGTCACCGTGTCTTTGCCTGCGGCGGGCGGTCCGTAGAGAATGATGCCGGCTCTCACTACTCGACCTCTCCGCCCATCACCTCACGGAGAAGTGTTTTCGCCTGCGCCTTTAGCGGTGCGCCGGAAATGCAGTTGTTGACCAGCATGTGCGGAACTGGTGGCCTGAAATCTAGATTGATCCGCCCAAGGTAAGCATCCCAGTCGGCGAGCTTTGCCGCGTCACGGGCAGCTCCCCGACGTCGAATGTAGGTCTGCATGCTTCCTTCGTCGCAGTAGACCCAGACGAACGTGACGGCCGCGCCCTTGTCGACAAACGATGACCGCGTTCGTTCCAGCCAAGCGGGATCGTTGAATTCGGCGATGAAAGGCGCAGTGATGATGGCACTGTTGCCGCAAGCGACGTTTTCGGCTGCGGCCTCCATCAGGGCTTCATACTCTCGTGGCCTCAGCAGTTTCAGATACTGCTCAGACTCTCGGTCATGCGGAGAGAGTCCAATCAGCTCTAGCGCGGCCTCTAGCACCGGACGTGTCAAGGTGTCCTTATCCAGCATCGGCCAACCCGTTTCGCGAGCGAGTATCCGCCCCAGCTCGGTTTTGCCGCTGCCGGCGTAGCCGCCGACGAACAGGACGCGCGGCGATTGAAGGCGGACCTCGTTTCGCTTGGACTGGTCCGGGGCGTGGACTACGCGCTTTGAGCGAGATTTGCTAACCACTAACCCTTCTTCGGCCAGCACTCGCATTGCCTCAGTAATGGTGAAGACGCTCACGCCCCACTGATTGGCAAGTTCACGCGTCGAATCAAGCACCTGGCCATCGCGGAGGGTGCCCGACTCAATGTCGTTGCGGATGGTCCGGGCCACCTGTTGATGAAGCGCCTCGGAGCGATCAGGGGTGGGCATGGCAGTCCTCTCGCGGTCAGGCAGGAGCACGGGAAGCCTACCAGCGGCCTAACAGATGGTAGGTCGTCTGCCGCTGTTGCCGCAGCTCAGGCGCGTCTTTGCACCTAACAGTTGACCCGGTGGCATATCAG
>NZ_JBEZEY010000041.1:0-5402 GCF_040649135.1 Micromonospora sp. NPDC049047 | reverse complement strand
GAAGCCTACCAGCGGCCTAACAGATGGTAGGTCGTCTGCCGCTGTTGCCGCAGCTCAGGCGCGTCTTTGCACCTAACAGTTGACCCGGTGGCATATCCTTTGTTAGGTTGCGTACGTCACACCAGCCGGCAGGCAGCCGGGGAAGGCAGCCCCTCACGGAGCTGCGCGCCCACGAGCCTCTGCGCGCTAGTTCGTTGAAAACCGAATAGCAGGAGCGCCGCGTGGATTCGTCTGCGGCATCCCCGCCTTGAGCCACACGGTGGCCGACCCCGGTGTCTTCCCGGGCGAGCGGGGCGAGCGGGCCGGATCTGGCGCGCGGCATGGACTTCTGCCTCTTGATTCCTGTGCACCCCGGGGTGCGGCCGATTTGGTCGCACCCCGGGCTTTCCCCCACTTCATCGACTACCGGAGGTTCCCCCGTGCGCACGCACCTTGCCCCCGTCACCACCGAACCGACCGCCGCCGACCTGGCCGCGATCGACGCCGAGTGGCCGCTGATCGCGGCCGAACTGGACGCCCTGGACGCCGAGATCACGCTGATCTACGCCGAGGACCACGGCGGCCCGTCGCCGCTGGACTGGCGGCGGTTGCGCCGGGCTGAGGCCCGCGTCACCCGCGCCGCCGCCGAGCTGCCCGCCCGTACCGACCCGCGCCGCGCGGCCTGATGGCCCGCATCCGCGCCGCCTTCCACGACCCGGACGGCACGCGGTACGGCATCCCCACCTACTGGTGGCGCGGTGCCCCGCCCGGCTACGCCACCCGCCGCCAACTGACCGCCGCCGGCCTGCGCCCCGGCGGGCAGCCGATCGCCGCTCAGGTGCTCTGGCGCGGCGTGGGCGGCACCCGCACCGCGTACCTCTACCGGGTCGACCTGGCCGCGCCGAAGCGCACCGCCACGCCCGCCCAGCTCCGGGCGGTCCGCGCCGCCCTGGTGGCCCGCCGGACCTGCCCGACCTGCGGCACGGTCCGCCCCTACTACATCCCGCGCTCACTCGGTGAGTGCGTCGACTGCGCCTATCCCATGGAGGCCGCCGCATGACCCGCACCTACACCGCCCCGTCCGTCCTGGCCGGCATCGCCGCCGGGGCGAGCTGGGCCGATCCGGAGATGGACCCGACCCGCATCGACTGGCCCGAGCGCCAGCGCCGCGCCGCGATCCCCTTCCCGATCGTGGACGGCCGGCCGGTCAACCCATACGCGCCGACCGGCATCCGCTACGGCCGCAACGAGCTGGGCCACTGGGGCGAGCAGCAGTGCGCCGACGCGATCGTCACGGCCATCGACACCGCCGGCAACCGGTGGCTACTGCTGGTCGAACGGGCCGACGGTCACGGATGGGCGCTGCCCGGCGGCTATGTCGACCCGGGCGAAGACCCGACAGACGCGGCGTTCCGCGAACTGGCCGAGGAAACCGGCTTGATCGAACAGTTTTCTTCCTGCGCCGACGAAACGCTGCCGGCCCGCTATGTGCCCGATCCCCGCGCCTCGGACGAGGCATGGATGGTCACCACCCCCGTACGCATCAACCTCGGCCCTGTCCTGCCCGCCGTGACCGGCCGCGATGACGCCCGCCGCGCCGAATGGGTCCCCGCCAACGACCTGGACTGCCTACTGCACCACCTCACCGACGCACACGGCGGTGTCGTCTTCCGCGCCCACCGCGACCTGATCGCCGCGACCGTCACCGACTGACCAGGAGGTCACCCCGTTATGACTGCCCCCACGATCAACGGCACCCGCTACCCCCAACCGATCGAAGACCTGCTTCCGGCGGCCCGCGCGTTGGACCTGCCGGACGGGGAGGTGTTCCCGTCGCGGAACCGGCTCATGCGGGAGTTCCGCATCGGCGCACCGAAGGCCGGGGAACTGCTTGCGCTGCTCAAGACCACGCCCGCCGCGCCGCCGGCCGACACCACCGACCCGGGCACCCCGGACCCGGCACCCGCGCCGGCCGCACCCGAGCCCGCGCCGCCGGTCGTACCGGACCCGACCCCCGCCCCGGAGATCACGCCCCCGACGCTGCCGGCCGAGGCCACGCCGGTCAGTCGCCCGGACACGTCCACCCCGCCCGCTCCGACCCGCCCGGCGGTGGTGTGGCCGGTGGTGCTGCTGGCCCTGCCCGCGTTCGTCGCCATCTGGTCCGGATGGGTTGGCCTCGGCGGACTCACCGGATTCGGCATCGTGCACCCGCTCCCCGGGATCTGGGACAGCTTCTCCATCAACAGCGCGATCACCCTCCCGATCGGCGTGGAGACGTACGGCGCGTACGCGCTCTATGTGTGGCTGTCCGGTCGGGTGCCCGCCCCGGCGCGGCGCTTCGCCAAGTGGTCCGCGCTCGGCTCGCTCGTGGTCGGCGCGCTCGGGCAGGTCGCCTACCACCTGTTGGAGGCAGCCGGGGTCACCTCGGCCCCGTGGTGGATCACCACCGCCGTTGCCTGCCTCCCGGTCGCGGTGCTCGGCATGGGTGCCGCCCTCGCGCACCTCGTTCGCACGCACGACTAGTTCCGCCCGGCGGCACGGCCCCTGGCTCGCAACCTGTGCCGTGCCGCCGGCCCTCAACCCCCGACCCTCACGGATCAGATGGAGGAACACCCATCATGACGTCCCCCCGAGACGATGACCGATTCGACTGGCAGGCCGCCGAGAACGACCTGACCGACCCGACCGCCGCCGGCCCGGATGCCGAGGTGGTCGACCTGGACGATGCCCGCGCCCGCCGGGTGCCGCGCCCCCGCCCGCCGGCCGACACCGACGACACCGCCGAGGACGCCGAGACGATCGATGACGGGCCGGAGCGCCTCGGCGGACTGGTCGACGCGGCCGAGGACATCCCGCCGGAGGTGCTGGCTCGGCAGCGGGAGCGCCGGCCGATCCTGGCCGAGTGGGCGCGTTCGTGGCGCGGCCTGCGCGCGGCGGCGCGGCACCAATCGAAGGATGCCGGCTACGTGGCCGCTTACCACGCTGTCAGGCTGCCGAAGTACGCGGCGAAAACCGCTGTCTGGGCACCTGTCGGCCTGTTCCGCGGCCTCGGCCGGGCGGTGCACTGGGCCACCGCCGAGGAAGGTAACTGGCACCTCCGGCAGGCTGCCGCGACCCGTGGTGAGGCGGACGTGTGGCTCAAGCTGGACGCCCGCCGGCAGCGCCAGAGCGTGTGGCGGTGGTGGGTGCTCGCCGCCGGTGTCGGCGCGACCGTCGCCGGGGCGATTGTCCTGGCCATGGGTCCGCCGTGGTGGCGGTGGGTCACGCTTGCCGTGGTGGTGCCGCTGCTGGCCACGCTCGGTCGACCGGCGGACAAGCCGCTCACCGACCGGGTCACCGAAGGCACCCGCTATCGCAAGCTGACCGCCGATCTGGTGCGGCGGGCGTTGACCTCGTTGCAGATGGCCGCGATCAACAGCGCGGTTGCCAAGGACCCGAAGGCGATCAGCTTCCCGGTCGATATCCACCGCGACGGCCCCGGGCACCTGGCCGTGGTCGACCTCCCGTACGGGGTGGAGGCCGCCGAGGTGGTCGCCCGGCGCGGTCGGCTGGCCTCGGCGATGCGGCTACCGCTGGATCAGGTGTGGCCCGAACCGGCACCGGGTCACACGGGCCGGCTGGCGTTGTGGGTCGGCTATGAGCCGGCGTCGCAGATGAAGCAACCCGCGTGGCCGCTGCTGTCGGAGTCGGCGAAGGTGGACGTGTTCAAGGCGTTCCCGTTCGCCACCACGCCCCGCCTCGACACGGTTGCGGTTGACCTGATGTTCCGCAACTACCTCTTCGGCGGGCAGCCCGGGTCCGGGAAGACGTTCGCGCTGCGGGATCTGATCCTGGCCGCAGCCCTCGACGCCCGCACCGAGATCCGGGGCTACGAGTTGAAGGGCGTTGGCGACTTCGCGGTGTTGGAGCCGGTCATGGCCGAGTACGGCAACGGCTTCGATGACGACACCCTCGCCCGCTGCTTCGCCTTCATCGAGTGGCTGTACGAGGAGTGCCGCCGCCGATCGAAGCGCATCGAGCACTACGCCCGGTTGGGCAAGGCCCCCGAGAACAAGGTCACCCCGGAACTGGCGTCGCTCAAGGGGTCCGGCCTTCACCCGCTGGTGGCGTGGTTCGATGAGCTGCAAGAGCTGATGACCAGCAAGTACGGCAAGGACGCCGGGGACATCCTGGAAAAGGTCATCAAGCTCGGCCGGGCGCTGGGTGTGATCATCCTGATCGGCACGCAGATCCCCGACAAGGACAGCTTGCCGACCGGCATCACCCGCAACGTCAACTCCCGGTTCTGCCTCTCCGTGGCTGACCAGACGGCCAACGACATGATCCTTGGCACCTCGGCCTACAAGAACGGCTACCGGGCGACGGTCTTCCAGCCGGTGGCCGAGGCCGGGTGGGGCATCCTGCGCGGCTTCGGCGCGAAGGCGTCGGCGGTGCGGTCGTTCTACGTCGACACCACCGCCGCCGCCCGCATCGTGGCCCGCGCGGTGGCGCTGCGCACCACGGCCGGGACGCTGCCGAAGCTGGACGAGCAGACCCGCGATGTGGCCCCGGTCGCGGACGTGCTCGGTGACCTGGCGCGCGTGTGGCCGGGCGATGAGAAGGCAGTGTGGAACGAGACGCTGTGCGCGCTGCTGGCCGAGCTGCGGCCCGACGTGTACGGCGGGTGGGAGGCCGCGCAGCTCACCACCGCGCTCAAGCCCCACCCGCTGGTGAAGGTTGCCGACGTCGGGCGGCGCATCGACGGTAAGGCCACCACCCGGCGCGGCATCAAGCACCCCGACGTGCTCGCCGCGATTGCGGAGCGTGACCGGAAGCGGTCCGCCGGCTAACCGCCGTGAGGGTGCTAGCGCTAGCGGCCCGTCCTGCTAGCGCTAGCACCCTCGCTAGCACCCGATCCGAATCATGAGCTGCGACCTAGCAGATAGCAGCTCACGGCCGTTCGCACCCAAAAACCGGCCCGGGAGGCTGTTGTGAACCCCCACCTGACTGCCGCTATCGTCCTCGCCGCGATCCCTGCCCTGATCACGCTCGGTTATGCCGGGCTGTGCTGGGTCAAGCCCGTCAAGACCTGCCAGCGGTGCGCCGGCACCGGCCGCATCACCACCCGCGTCCTGCGCCGGCCGCGTGCCTGCCGCCGCTGCGACCGAGGCCACCGGCTGCGCACCGGCCGCCGCCTGTTCAACCACTTTCACCGGCTGCGCGCCGAGGCGAACCGATGAACCGCCGACCCCGTGACGGGCACACCGAGTGGTGCGGCAAAGACCACCGCTGCGGCCTCGGTGAGCACCGCTCCGACGAAATCGTGGTCGACGTCGCCGGCCGCGCCCGCGCCGTCCTCGTGCGGGTACGCACCGCCGCCGGGCGGGAACACGCCGAGGTGCGCGTCAGGGTCGCGCTCGCCCCGTCCGAGTTGGCCGCCCGCC
>NZ_JBEZEY010000040.1:0-8345 GCF_040649135.1 Micromonospora sp. NPDC049047 | reverse complement strand
ATCCGCCTCTAGCAAACACGCCATCATATTGTTCAACGTTGTTAGTAAAAGGATTCGTATAAGATTTATTTTTATCTAAACTGATATTACAACGTGTCAATCCATTAAAGAACCACTCATCTTGTATATGTTTCACTTCTAATATAGAGCCTTTACCAGTTTGGTGATTGAGTTCTTCACCCCAGCAAGCCTTAATCACTTTCTTAAATACCGTTGAGATTGAGCTTAAATAATCATCAATTTCAAGCATCTGTTCCCAAGGATAATCGGAGATAAAGCCATCAGTTGTGACACTATGCACTGTATAACCACGTTCTGTAATGTAATTCATAATAATACCTAACACGCAACGCACAAGAGCGGTAGTCGTTGATGCAATCACACCATCAGTGATTTTGCTATATGGAATGATTTCCGTATCATCAGTAACGATATTACGCCCTGTATTACCATGTATGCCTTGTCCTGTCTTACCATAAGTGGAATTAACAAGGATTTTCATGAGTTGTGCTTGAACGGATTTTTTACCATACTTTTTAGCGTAATCAGCACGTATTTTAATCATGTTACGCACACCAAAGCCAACGTGGTGCATCACAAAATCATTATCAATATCTAAAGGATTTAATGGTGTTTCTAATTCCATCTCGGACGCACGTTTCAAATCAAACAACATGAAACCTTGTTTAGCAACCGTCACTTTAGCACCAACTTGGATTGCTGCGAACACATCGGGTGCTGAGACTAAGCCCTCACCTCGTTGTAAAAATACTGGCGTACCTTTTAATAAAGGGTGCGATGATTTTAATGGGATTGTGGGGTATTTTACAGAACGAGGAAATTCAAACTTTACATATCCAAAGCCCGCTTGACCTATATGCAACCAATCATCATGAGACAATTCGTAACCTTCTTTAAACACAATCGGATCTTTTTCAAAATCAATCATTCTCATCACTTGCATCTGACAAGGATAAGCAGAGCGTAAATCATAATCATACGTACGACCTGTGATTAAACCATGGCTAAAACTTTCATTACGACCACCCATGTAGGCATTATCGGGCATTGCACCAAAAAGACTACGTGATTTATATAAACCGTGATAATCGGGTACGCCCTCCACAACTTTAAATCCAGTCACATCATGAGACCAACTCACGCCATCACGAACATGTTCATTAAGAGCATCTTTAATATTTGTAACCAAATGCTTAGATGAAATCGCACTTACAGTTACACCATCACCAATGATTGATTTAACGTTTTGGTACCATTCATAACTGATTCGAGCATCACGCACCGCATAATCATGGTAAAAGTGCGGGTGATTATTAAGTAATTGATCCATGTTCTCTTTATAGAAATTGACAGGCTTATCATCTTGTTTATCGAGACCTAAGGTATCAAGTTTTTCAATGCCGATGGCTTCACCAAGTTTAGATAATGCTGATGCAGGCGGTGACAACTTCATTGTGTCACGTAGATTTAAATTAATCATACAACGCTTACGAAAAGGCTTGTACCAATAGTTATATACACGAGGGCTTGTCGTAGCTAAACAATGTTTGTTACTCATAATCACATTAGATACGTGAACAGGATTATCAAGTATTTTTTTAAGGCGTTTATTTAATTTTTCAATATCCTTATCACTTAAGGAACGCCCTTTTTTATCAGTTTTAGACTTGATTTGATTTTTTAAAGAACTTATGTTTTTTATCTGTGAAATACTATGCCCCATGTAAGATAAAACACTTTGCCAATCATGACACATCGAAATATCAACGCCCATGAAATGTGCAATCAACGTGATGTTACAACTTTCATAAAAAGGGTTTTCATGATCTTTTTTGCCAGCATAAACAATATTAAATCCACGACCAGCAAAGACTTTATCAACAATGTAATGAATCATCTCACCTAATCCATTACCATTGACACGTTGTGTTGTATCGGGATAGAACACAATATCATAATCAGAACCATCAAGGTGTGTTGAAAATTGATAACTAAGAGGTACACGCTCACCTGTTTGTTCATCATCGTACCACTCAGTATCAAAACCTAAATCAAGGTTTTCACGATTGGTATATCGCATAATGTAATCACGAATATCAACCTCGGGGTGCGGTTTGCGTCTTAAATAATGGCGGTTCCCTAATTCATTCTTGGCATATTTATACAAGTGTCTAAAGCGTGCCCATTGTTTAGGTTTTATCATCATTTCTTCACCAACAAAACAAGGGTAGATGCTGTCCTCATTGTCGATATAAAAATCGACCATGTCTCCAGCCTTAAAAAATTGTTTAGGATTTAAGAAATCAAAAGTTAAAACATAACGAGGGGCAAAGGGGGGCACACTTGGGAGATACCCATAAGGTGAAAAGTGCCCCCCATGGTTCAAGCCCGCGGTTGAGCCTTTTTTAAGGTTTCTCATTTGTACTTTGGATTTTTCAAAGTACAAATGAGAATTAGATTTTTCTATAATTATTGTTCCTAATTTATTTACAATTTTTGCTTTTTGTTTCATAAAAAATAGCACGCCTTTCTGAAAAATTTTGAAAGATGTGCTGGAACTTTATATCAAATGCTTTTTGTAGTATTGTAGTAAAATATATTTGTGTTTGATGTACACAAATGGTAATATATATTTATCAAATATAAAGCAGATTCATCACATCTGGTTTATCTTTTATTGTCATCTATTATTATCATTTGATGTATTGTTCCAGCAATACATCTTTTCTTTTTATTGTAGCACTTCGCTTTCATTTGTTAAAGCGAGTGCTATTTTTGATTTCTAAATAATCTACTAAAAAACCCCTGTTTTTCATCTGTTTTAACATGTTCGTCATGTGTTGTTTCCTGTTTAATCTTCTCATCTTTCGTGGTCTGTGGTTCTGATTGTTGACTGTGATTTTTCGGTTGTTGGAGTTGTTCCATTGTTCTCAAGTTCAATTGCTGTTGCTGATCTAATAACTTCGCTTGTGTCTTTAGTAATGCGTCCTTTTCTTCAATTTGTGATCTGAGAAACGCATTCTCTTGCAACAACTGTTGTGCTAACGTACTGTCATGTGTTTCGGTTGATGTATCATTACTGTATCGTGTTTTATTCTGCAACACTTTATCAGTAATCTGTTGTTCCAGTGTTTCGTTGATGTAGTACACACCGTCGATAACTGTAAATTCCATGTGTTCCGGTTTGTTTCGTGTAATGGTTGGTTTTGATACCCCTAATTTATCGGCTAGTTGCTTGATTGTTATCATTGTACCACCTCTTAATTAGTGTACCATCGGTGCAACAAATACGCTACACCCATTACGACACCGACCCAGAACATTGGCGTGATGAGATATGCGATGTACCACAAACCTGTTACATACCATGTTTTACTGTGTTCTATCTTTGTTGCGATGAATTGATACGCATGTTCTAAAAATGGCATGTCTGCAAGCATTGTGAACACCAATAACACAACAGCGAATGCAACAAACCCAATCATTGCCGAAACATACCACTTCTTATATTTTTCAGTTTCATCTTTCAACTCACGTGAATATGAAATGAGTGTGTCCGTTGCCTCCTTGATTTCATTTTGTGACTTAACCCTAAATTCATTGGTTTCTTTTACCACGTCATCAGTTGCTTTTTCTAGGTTGTTGGTTAAACCTTCTTTGACGGTATCTGCGATGTCGTACACATCATTTGATTTTAACGACACTTTAATATCGCGCTCTTCTTTTGCGTAATCGTCGAGTTTTTGTGCTAAAGTGTCAATATCTTGATGTGTTTTGCTATCCAAGTTCAAAGCCTGTGTCTTTGTCTTTAGCTCGTTTGCTACGGTTTGTAGTTCTTGTTGTACTTGTTTCGTTGTTTTCGACGTGTCGTTGATGGTCTCGATGTTGTTTTTCAACTCGGTGATTGTTTCGAGTAGCTTTTGAGCTGTGTTTTTCTCTGCCATATTCTTTTATCTCCTCATTAATTTGGTCTAAAAATGCTAAGCTCTCATCATCAAATTCAAGTTCCAGTTCTTCTTCCTCTTCCTCCTCCTCCTCCTCCGGAAAAATTAAATTTGATAACATTTGTTGTTGGTGTTGTGTTAAATCATCAGTATTAATTTCAAAGTCACCTGTTTCGAGTAACTTATCTTCAATTTTTGATTTAACACCCGATAACGTGTAATCGTCTTTACTTAATGTCTTCGCTTTAATTGTCTTTTCAGATATTTCACCCTTTTTGTTGGTGTAACTAAAGCTATATTTGATGTTTTCACCGTCTTTAGTTCCGGCTTCTTCAACGCCTATCTGATATTCTTCATTTAACATCTGTTTAAAGTCATCAAATGACTTCACGTTTTCATCATCAATAACCTTTTGAATTTGTTCTCGCACTTCGTCTTTAGCTAATGTCATACCGTTTTTACGAGCCTTACGCTCATTCGGTGATACGTATTCACCTTTTGAACGTGCTTCAGCTTTACGTGATTTATTTAAGCGCCAGTTGTCTTTATCAAGTGGTGTATACCCGTAATCAATCATGACTTCATCACTAATTTCAGCTAGTTTCGTCCATTTTGTCATGTTACCTCTTTGTGACTTACCGTCACTACCTACCGCATTACTGATGAGATGATTGTGATACAACCCCGACTTACCATCGCATTGTGTTACAACTAAACATTGATAGTTTTCACCGTAAATTCTTCGGGCTTTTTCTAAACCCATTTCATTCACAAGTTGTATCGTTGAATATTTACCATTTTTAGGTATCTCGTCTTCTGAATAACTATCAATGATTGAGTACCCTTGTACATAACCTTCGTGTTTATTGTATTGTTTTTGCACGTCACGCATTTGTGGTTTAGCTAGAAACGCACTATTACCTGTTACAGCTAAATTCAAACCCGAAACAGCTTGTACCCGTCGCCCATTTGTATGTTTATGATCGTAGTGTGGTTTTGAACTTAAAACATAATCGATTGACTTTTGAACATTACGTGTTGAACTCACTTGTATTGTTGCGATAATGACCCCACCTTTCTGTTAAAATCAGTGATATTTTTTCTCGTTTTCTTAATCTGTTGTCGGAAATCATCGATGTTTTTAAAATCATATACACTTAAATCATCACGTAACTGATGTGTGTTCAATAACTTCACATATTGGTTAAAGTTTCGTGCAACACCTTGAATATCGTTTCGCAATTCACTTGCTAAAATTTGAAGGTCTTTCATCACTTCAAATGTCTCATTATCAAATACTTGTTTCGGCTTAAATGTTTGCTTGTTATCGAGCCATTCTAATGTGATTAACCGAGCAATCTCATTCGGCGATTTATAGCCTCTTAATTCATCTGACAACGTCTTTAACCGGTCATATTCATCTTCACGTACCCGAAACACAATCGTTTTTGTTTTGCGTTCTGTTTCGGGTAATTTGTGCTTTACATCTGACATGATGTTCACCCCTTTAAGTTCAAAAGATTGATTTTAATACACGCCCAATAATAGTGGGCTAATTGTGTATTAAAATATGTGTTGCGTCGCAAAAATGTGCGACCATTGCAACACATCAAATGCGATTTATTGCAGGGCACTATGCTCAACGCATAGCACCCCTTATAAATCTGAGGCAAGCAGTCCCAATGTAAACATTGGGTGCTTGTAAGAGAGACGCTGCGCTCTCTCTTAACTCTCTAGCGAGTACACACCAAAGGTGTGCAACATCACCGGGATTGTGCCGGCGATGTGATACCCTTTAGCTGTGACGGTTAGCGTCAGCGAAAGGGTTATCGTCTACATCATAATGTTGTGATGTAGACTGTGGCGTTTCATCTGTGGTAGATGATGAAACGTCAACCTCACTTGATACATCAAGTGAACCACTATCATCAAATAAATATGATTTGATAGTGGGTAAATCTTTAACATCAATTTCACCTGTGCTAACCATATCTAACAACTTCATTGATACATCGTTAGTGTATTCAAGTTGTAGTTTATCAAACTTGCGTTGATGGTTAGCAAGTTTGTTCTTTTCTTTATTGATACGCTCATGTGTTGTAGAGATATTGTGTCGTATCTGTTCTGTATCTTTTACATAATTTTCTTTAAGTTTTACTATTGATTGATTCATTATTATTCACCCTCTTCATTGTATTTTTGTTTTAGTTCATGCTCTAATTTTAAAACATCATTTAAAGCAAACCTTAAAAGTGTGCCATCTGAAAGTGGTTCTATTAAGTTTTGGTATGATTTTCCAAAAGGATTAAATACTTCGCCTCTCAAACCATATCGTATTGAACTCAAATAACTGTCATAAGCTTCTTGTGCTCTTGTATCTTCAAAATAAGCTTTCATTTTTTCAGTATATGCTAATTTTTTATATAATTCTTTATCAAAGATCGACGGTTCATAATTTAAATAGCGTTCCGATATCTCTCTCTCTCGTCTTGTTAAACAGTCAATACCTTTTTCTTTCAACACACGCTCTATTTCTTTATCTATTTCTTCGTGTTCTTTAAACCACTTTTCTAATTCTTCGTCTTTTTTTAATAATTCTTCTTTTTCTTTTACCATTTTACTGCACCTCTTTTGATTTAATTTCGTTCTTAATACGTTGAACAGTTTTCATACCTAGACCATACTTTTTAGCTGTACCCCTGATTGTACCGCCCTTCTTCAATGCTTCTACGACTTGAGCATAGATGATGCGTCCTTGTGGGTTGTCGCTATCTGCTGAATATTTAACTTGCTTGCCTTTATATTTGCCTTCTTTTTTAGCTCTTTCTATGCCTACACGTTGTCGTTCAAGCATGTATAAGCGTTCAGTTTCAGCCTGAAATGTTAAGACGGATAACATCACTTTAAGCACCAATTCACCAATGCCATAGTCATCATCGGTGGGAATATTAGGCAAATCTTTTGAATGTAATCTAATGCCCTCATCTAACAATTCTCGAACCATTTGTTCTACTACATGTGCTTTACGTCCTAGACGATCCAGTTTAAAGACGTATAAATCATCACCGGCTCTTATCTTTGCCTTTAATAGCTGTTTAAAGCCCTCACGTTCATATGGTGTCGTTGTACCGCTGATTTCATCTACAAATATATTTTGTCTCTCAACTCCTTGTGCTTTTAACCATTCAATTTGGTTTTCAAGATGTTGTTCTTCAGTTGAAACTCTCGCATATCCAAATTTCATTATTGTTCCACCTTTAGCTTCTATTTAATCTTCTAATTGTTATTAAGTGTAACACCCTTAACACAACTAAAGTATAGCATGGTATCAGACTTAATGCAACAATGAAATGTAATCTTTTTACCTTACCTTAAAGAAAACATTATAAACCACAGACGTGTCGGTGTTTTAGTGTTCATGTGAATATTAAAAATTATGAAGTGATGACAACCGTTACGACATTTTGCAAATGTCGTTGAACTCAAAAAAGAGGTGACTATAAATGTCACCTCTTTTTTTACGTTTAATCTTCAAACTCTAAAGGTTGTGCGTACAATCTTAAAAAATAATCCTCAATATCACACAGAACTTTCATAGCACTTAAATAATCATAGCCTTTAACACCACGTTTTTGTATAGACTTCCATTGATGTAAGCAATCAATACCATAAACATCTTTAATCAAATCCACATAATCTTTACGACCAAATCCACAATGGAAAAAGAAATTATCATCATCGTAACGACCTTCAAAACACAATAAATAAGTTAAAAACTGTCGTATGCGATATTGGTCGTATTTACGCTTATAATCAGCAAGTTCGGGTTTTGTGAGTTTATCTTCACGCAACACTTTAAAGGCGGGTAAACCGTATTCTAAAGCATATTGATAACCTTTATAATCTTCATCCGTTTTAATATTGTGATTGAGCGTAATAAATCCTTTATGAATATCGGCGTTATGTTCGTATTCTTCCATGTCCACAAAAGGTCGTGATGGAAAATAGCCATAATCAGACTTAAAATCACTGTCTTTAATATGTGAATACTCACGAGGTAATAACATACGCTTTTTATCAAAATCAAAGCTAATAGACTTTTGACTTTCAGCAAAACTACTAAAAACATGTGTGATGGTCTTTAGATTGCCCGCTTTTACATCACGCAGTGATAACATATCAGATTTAAAGTCGGGTACACGACCACGTCGATTATGGATTTTATCAAGGAGCACCACACGTTGTGTGTAATCATCAGCATAATAAAAATCTTTATCACCTTTATATCCGCCTCTAGCAAACACGCCATCATATTGTTCAACGTTGTTAGTAAAAGGATTCGTATAAGATTTATTTTTATCTAAACTGATATTACAACGT
>NZ_JBEZEY010000039.1:0-13761 GCF_040649135.1 Micromonospora sp. NPDC049047 | reverse complement strand
GGCGTGGGGCGTGGGGCGTGGGGCGTGGGGCGTGGGGCGTGGGGCGTGGGGCGTGGGGCGTGGGGCGTGGGGCGTGGGGCGTGGGGCGTGGGGCGCCGGGCGTCCGGAAACTGGGCAGGAAAAAGCCGACCGGAGACACCCTCGGGGTGCCTCCGGCCGGCTATGTCGGTTAGCGGATCTAGTTCGCCATCAGATCGGCGCCACGCCAGCTGAAATCGGGCTCCGTTGCGAACCGCTCGGTGATCTTCACGAGATCCTCCGCGTACTTGTTCGCGTGGTGCCCGCAGAACACCAGCTCGCTCCCACCCGCCAGAGTGATCCGGAGCTTGCCGGCAGCATTGCAGCGGTCGCACCGTTCATCGGCGGCTGGGGGAACCACCGTCTCGGGCGGCGGCGTGAGGGTCGAGTTCATCGCCTTCCTCCTCTGGTCGTCACCGATGAACAATCTCTTCGGTCGTTGCTCACCTATCGTGCAACACCCTTGCCGGGCACTGCCTTCCCTGTGTGCCCGCGGGGGACCGAGGTCACACATGGCAGGGACAGTGTGCCGTGAACCCAGGGTGCCACGTCAACGATCACATTCGTGCATCCGGACGATCACCATCTGGTGTTGCACACCAGGTGATCAAAACGACACGTCCAGTTGACGAAACCGGCTCAGTCCAGGTAATCCCGGAGGACCTGCGACCGGGACGGGTGACGCAGCTTGGACATCGTCTTGGACTCGATCTGCCGGATCCGCTCCCGGGTCACCCCGTAGACCTGGCCGATCTCGTCGAGCGTCCGCGGCTGACCGTCGGTCAGGCCGAAGCGCAGGCGCACCACACCCGCCTCACGCTCGGAAAGCGTCTGCAACACCTGCTGGAGCTGGTCCTGCAGGAGCGAGAACGAGACCGCGTCGACAGCGACCACTGCCTCGGAATCCTCGATGAAGTCACCGAGCTGGCTGTCGCCCTCGTCACCGATGGTCTGGTCCAGCGAGATGGGCTCCCGAGCGTACTGCTGGATCTCCAGCACCTTCTCGGGTGTGATGTCCATCTCCTTGGCCAGCTCCTCCGGAGTGGGCTCGCGACCCAGATCCTGGAGCAGCTCGCGCTGGATGCGGCCGAGCTTGTTGATGACCTCGACCATGTGCACCGGGATGCGGATGGTGCGGGCCTGGTCGGCCATCGCGCGGGTGATCGCCTGCCGGATCCACCAGGTGGCGTACGTGGAGAACTTGTAGCCCTTGGTGTAGTCGAACTTCTCCACCGCGCGGATCAGGCCGAGGTTGCCCTCCTGGATCAGGTCGAGGAAGGCCATTCCACGACCCGTGTACCGCTTGGCCAGCGACACCACCAGTCGGAGGTTCGCCTCCAGGAGGTGGTTCTTGGCCCGCTCGCCGTCGCGGGAGATCCAGCCCAGGTCACGGACCATGTCCCGGACGAGCTTCTCCTCGCCCTCGTCGGCGGCGCGCAGCCGCTCGGCGGCGTAGAGCCCGGCCTCGATCCGCTTGGCCAGCTCCACCTCCTGCTCGGCGTTGAGCAGCGGAACCTTGCCGATCTGCTTCAGGTACGCGCGGACCGAGTCGGCCGAGGCGGTCAGCTCGGCGTCCCGCCGGGCCTGCTTGAGCGCCTCGGACTCCTCGTCGTCCCACTCGAAGTCGTTGTCGGTCGCCGAGGCGGCGGCGTCGGTCTCGGCGGCCTGGGCCAGCTCGGCCGGCTCCTCGACCACCACGTCCTCGATCGCGGCGGCTAGCTCCTCCGGGTCGATCTCGCCGTCGGCGCCCTCGCCCTTGGCCTTGCCGGCGGCCTTCGTCGGCTTGGCGCCGGCGGCGGCCACCGTCGTCTTGGTGGGCCGGGTCGACTTGGCCGCCTTCGCCGGAGCCGTCGCGGCGGCCTCGGCGGAGCTGCCGGTGGCCTTGCGGGCGGCCACCTTGCGCGGTGCCGGCGTCGACGGCGCGTCGTCGGCGGCCGGCGCCTGCTTGGGGGCCGGCGCGGCGGCCTTCTTGGTGGTCTTGGCGGTGGTGGCCCGGGACGCCGGCGTGGTGGACCGGGCCGCGGCGACCCGGCGGCGGGTGCTCGCCGAGCCGTCCACCACTACGGTCACTCCCGCCTCGGAGAGCGCCCGCAGAATCTTCTTGGCCTGGGCCGGAGTCACCTCGGCGGACTCGACGGTGCGCGCGAGCTGGGCCGACGTCAGCTGACCACCGGCGCTCTGCGCGTGGGCGATCAGGGTGTCGGTGAGCGAGCGAACGTCGGCGCCGGTCTGGCGGGGTTCTGTCACGAATGACCTTCCGGAGGCGAAGAGCGGGCACGGCCGGGTCGTCCGGCACAGCGTGGGGCAACCGGGCCGGGCGATGTGGTTGAGGGACCCTCGCGTCCCGGGCCGGCCGGTGTTCGGCGGTCCGTGGCGCGTGGGCAGGGGTGAATTGTAACGCCGTCTGCGGCGATCATCCTGCGCCGCACTGCGTGACGACTGTGGGACCGCTGATTCGGCGCTGATCTGGACTTTGTAAGGATGATACCCGCGGGTGGCCCGGAACACCCCGCTCGTGCGGGAAGGGGACGTTGGGATGCAGGGTTCGGCACCGTCACCTCGGGATCTTTTGGCGATCGCGCTCGACGTGGCGCGGGACGCGGCGGCCACCGCGTACCGGATGCGGGTCGAGGGGGTGTCCGTGGCCGCGACCAAGAGCACTGTCACCGACGTGGTCACCGCCGCCGACCGGGCGGTCGAACGGCAGGTGCTCGACGCGCTGAAGCGGACGCGGCCGGACGACGCGGTGCTCGGCGAGGAGTACGGCACCGGGGACACCGGGCCGGTCGCGCCGGGCGGGGTGCGGTGGATCGTCGACCCGATCGACGGCACCGTCAACTACCTCTACGGGCTGCCGTACAGCGCGGTGTCGCTCGCCGCCGAGGTGGACGGGGTGGTGGTCGCCGGCGTGGTGCGCAACGTGAGCACCGGCGAGGAGTGGACGGCGACGGCCGGGGGTGGCGCCTGGCGCGACGGCGTCCGGCTGCGCTGCTCCGCCGAGGTGGACCTGGGGCAGGCGCTGGTCGGCACCGGCTTCGGCTACGACGCCCGTCGTCGGGCGCACCAGGCCCAGGTGGTGGCCGGGCTGATCGCACACGTCCGGGACATCCGCCGGCTGGGCGCCGCCGCGCTGGACCTGTGCCTGGTCGCGGAGGGCCGGCTCGACGCGTACTTCGAGAAGGGCCTCGCGGCCTGGGACCTGGCGGCGGGTGGGCTGGTGGCCGCCGAGGCGGGGGTGCGGGTCGCCGGCCTGGCCGGTCGGGCGCCGGGACCGGACCTGGTGGTCGCGGCCCCGCCCGCGCTGTTTCCGCAGCTGCATGACCGGCTCGCCGAGCTGGACGCCGCCGGCGGACCCTGAGCGGTCGACCGGACGGCGGGTGGCGTGGTTACGCCATCACTTGGCGGCCGGGGACGGGCACGAGCCCTTGGGAGCCTCCGGCGGACCCGAGTCGCCGAGCGACTGGTTGACCTCGGTGGTGGTGGCGAGCTGCTGGAAGTTGTTGCCCAGCACCACGTCCACGGTGTCGTCGGCGCGCTTCGGGTCGTAGCCCGGCACGGCGTTGTTGAGGAAGTACGCCTGGAGCAGGTGTGCGGAACCGACGCCCTTCGGGCCGTAGCGCAGCACCGCGACGTCGTCGACCTGCTTCTTCTCGTCGCCGGTCTTGGTGACCTGGAACTGGCGGTTGCGGAACTCGTCGCTCACGGTGTGGGCGAGACCGGGCCGGTCCGTGGCGTTGAATACGTTGATCTTGACGTCCTTGCGCTCGCGCAGGGTCAGATCCGCAAGCGGCCAGCCCTCCGGGCAACCCGCCGCGGTGCCCGCGTTGCCCTGGGTGTCGCGGACCACGGCCAAGACGACGAAGACCAGGGCGATGACCGCCAGCAGGCCGACGACGACGAGTGCTCGCACGCGCGCAAAACTCATCAGGGCACTCCCCGGACTTCAAGTGGGTGGTGACGGCCATGATCGATCGCTCGAGCCGCCGGCCGTCGAATACGCCGCTGAGGTTAACGGTTGTCCGGCCGTCGCGTGGAAACAGCCCGACATGCCGGCGCGCCGACCGCGGACCGGGTACTAATACCCCTATCTTCGTGTCGCCTGAATCACATTGGGAACAACTTCGCGTGCGGGGGCGTACATCTCAGCCGCAAGGGCGGTATACATGCCTCGCCCAAGGGGGGGTAAGGTTCCGCGCTCGCAGGGGAGTCGCCCCAGCGAGCTCGACCCGTTCGGTCCTCGGGTCGGGTGCCCGACACAAGTGGTGGCCGGCCAGCGGAACCGAAACAGCGTCGTCCGGCGTTACAACCGGAAGCGACAACATCGATATGGGAGAGTGAAACCGATGGCCACCGACTACGACGCCCCGCGTCGCGACGAGGTCGACCTCGGCGAGGACAGCCTGGAAGAGCTCAAGGCACGGCGCGTCGACTCACAGTCGGGCGCGGTGGACGTCGACGAGGCCGAGGTGGCCGAGAGCTTCGAGCTGCCCGGTGCCGATCTGGCCGACGAGGAGCTCACGGTCAAGGTGCTTCCGATGCAGCAGGACGAGTTCCGGTGCGCCCGCTGCTTCCTGGTCCACCACCGTAGCCAGCTGGCGGTCGAGCGTAACGGCGAGTTGATCTGCCGCGAGTGCGTCTGAGAACCACGACACCAGCGGCGGCCTCCTGAACGGGGCCGCCGCTGCCGGTGTAGGCATGCGGCCGTGGTGGGTACCTGCTTGACTCGTAGCGGGTAGCCACAGCACCGGGAGGTCCGATGAGCGATCGAGGCGGCACCACCGACGGCGGCACTGACAACCCCGGTGCCGCCAACGGTGGCTCCGGCAACGTCGGCGCCACCGACGACCTCGGCGCCACCGTCGCGGCGTTGACCGCTGACGACATCGCGCCGGCCCGCCGCCGTCAACTGCTGACCCGCATGGTCGGGCAGGCGCGTGCCCGGGGCGTGTCCGACCTGTTCAAGCCCCGTGCCGCGGTGCGCTGGATGGTCGACGCGGTCGCGGACATCGCCCCGCACGTTCCGGTGCGAAGCCTGGACACCCTGCGCCAGCACTTCCCCGGCCTGGACGACGCCGCCCTGGCCGACCGGCTGGTCCGCAACGCGTCGCGGACCACCGCCGCGATCGGCGCGGCCGGTGGCGGAGTCGCCGCCGTCGAGTGGACGGTCGCCCCGACCCTGCTCTCCGCGCCGGTACTGCTCGCCGCCGAGACCGTCGCCGTGGTGGCGGTGGAGCTGAAGCTCGTCGGTGAGCTGCACGAGCTGCACGGTGTCGCGCTACCGGACGGGGGCAGCCAACGGGCCGTCGCCCTGGTGCACTCCTGGGCCACCCAACGCGGGGTCAATCCGATGGTGCCCGGGGTGGGGGTGGGCGCGGTGCTCGGCACCGCCGCCCGCAAGGAGCTGCGGGACATGCTGCTGCGGCGTTTCGGTCGCAACCTCACCACGCTCGGGCCGCTCCTGACCGGCGCCGCGGTGGCCAGCTTCCTCAACCGGCGGGCCACCCAGCAGATGGCCGAACAGCTTCAGGGGGACCTGCGTCGGCGGGGCATTGCCCGGCCCGCGCCCCCGCAGGCCCTGCCAGGCCCGCCGACCGGCACCTGAGCGGGCCGGGGCATCGGATCAGCGGGGCTCGTCGGCCGCCGGTCCGGAAACCGCAAGCGCGTCCCGCGCGGTCAGCACCGCCTCGGCCAGCTCGACCGGATGCCGCGTGCTCACCACCCAGAACGGCGTCGGATCGGCCGGATCGTCGAGCACCACCTGCACGGCCCCGCCGATCCACGGCCGCTGCACGACGAAGGCGAGCGGGTCAGCGCCGACGCCCAGCACCTCACGGCGACCGGCGGCGTCCAGCGGGACCACGTCGGCCACGAAGCGGACCGGCAGGCGGGCGTCGTCGACCCGCAGCTCGGAGTCGACGACCCCGACCCGGATCCGGCCCAGCCACCACAACCCGAGGGCGGTGAGCGGGAGCAGGACGGCGAACGGCAGCCAGGCGCGGACGCCGGCGGCGCCCATCCAGATCTCGACGGCCAGCAGCGCGGCGGCCACCAGCCCGGCCAGCCACAGCCACCAGGGCAGGTCCAGCCGTTCGGCGTACGCCGGGTGGGCGTCGACCGGCGGCTGGTCGGCGGACGGAGAGGGCGACATGCTCACTCCTGCGAGGGTACGGCGCACGACGGCTCGGCGAACCGGCAGGATGGCAGGGTCAGCCCGCGAACCGGACGGAAGAGGGGACCCGTGACCGAAGTCGTACCCGTGCCCGTGCAGCTGCTCGACACCGAGCTGCCGTTGCCCACGTACGCCCATCCCGGCGACGCCGGGGCCGACCTGGTGGCGGCCGCGGACGTGGAGCTGCCGCCCGGCGGTCGTGCCCTGGTGCCCACCGGCGTGGCCATCGCGCTGCCGGAGGGGTACGTGGGCCTGGTCCATCCCCGGTCCGGTCTGGCGGCCAGGCTCGGCGTGACGGTGCTCAACGCGCCCGGTACGGTCGACGCCGGCTACCGGGGTGAGATCCTGGTCAACCTGATCAACCATGATCGGGACACACCGGCGAAGATCTCCCGCGGCGACCGGATCGCACAGCTCGTGGTCCAGCGGGTCGCGCGGGCGAGGTTCGAGCCGGTGGTCGAGCTGTCCGCGTCCCGGCGCGGGACCGGCGGGCACGGGTCCACAGGTGGTCACGCCGGGCTGGTGCCGTCTCCGGCGGGCCAGGACCGGGCCGAGTCGCGGCCAGACGAGCCGGGCCGCGGGCAGACGGAAGAGGTGGCAGGGTGAGTGTGAACAGCGGAGGGCGGGCGCAGTGATCTTCTCCCGAAAGCGGGCCGATGCCGAACGGCACACCCGTGACGAGCGAGCCGTCGAGGTCCCGGACCAGGGCGATGTGGCGCCGACGCTGGTGCGCGGTCCGTACGACATCTCCGAGAGCTACGCCGACGTGCCGCGGCTCGATCTGGGCAGCCTGCACATCCCGGCGATCGACGAGGTCGAGGTGCGGGTGCAGGCCGACCCGCAGGGCGTGATCCAGCAGGTCGTGCTGGTGTGTGGCGACAACGCGCTGCAGCTGGGTGTCTTCGCCGCCCCCCGGTCCGAGGGGATCTGGGCCGAGGTGCGCGAGGAGATCCACCAGTCGCTGCTCCGCGATGGGGCGAGCGCGCAGGAGGTCGACGGCGAGTACGGCCCGGAGCTGCACGCCCAGGTGCCCACCCCGGACGGCCCGACGAATCTGCGGTTCGTCGGTGTCGACGGGCCGCGCTGGATGGTCCGCGGCGTGTTCCAGGGGCCGGTGGCCATCGACCCGGCCGCGGCCGGGCCGCTCGTCGAGTGCCTGGACGGCCTGGTGGTCGACCGCGGCCAGGAGGCGAAGCCGGTCCGCGAGCCGCTGCCGCTGCGGCTGCCCCGGGAGGTCTCCGACCAGGCCGAGGCCACGGCGGGCGACGCCGCCGCCGAGCCGCGCCAGGTCTGACCCGCGCGCACCGGCCCGCCGGAACCAGTTCCGTCGGCGTACGCTGGCGGCACGGTTCCGGCGCAGCCGGGGCCGCCCGGGAACGGCAAGCGTGGAGAGGGTGACACGGAGGTCATGACGACCGACGAGGGCCGGGTGTCGCTGCGGCGCATCCTGCAGCGGTTCACCGCCAGCGAGGCCGAGATCGACGCGCAGGAGCTGCGTCGGGAGAGCGCCCAGTGCGGCGGGATCCCCGCCCAGCAGTGCTCGCGGGGCCAACTGGTCTCGGTCGCCGGTCGGCTGCGCACCGTGGTCTACACGCCGCGCACCAACCTGCCCACCCTGGAAGCGGACCTGTACGACGGCAGCGACGTGGTCACGCTCGTCTGGTTGGGTCGACGGCACATCGCCGGGATCGAGCCGGGTCGGCATCTGACCGCGCGGGGCCGGGTGGCGATGCGCGACGACCGCAAGGTCATCTACAACCCCTACTACGAGCTGGACTCGCCGAAGTGACGGCGCTGCGGACGGAAGGCCGGCGATGACGACGGGACAGCACCGGGCGGCACAGCCGGAGACCGGCCCGCCGGACGAGGAGCCGCTGCCGACGATCGCCGAGCAGATGGCCGATCAGCTCGGCGGCTGGCGGGGGTTGGTCGAGTCCAGCATCCCGGTGGTCGTCTTCGTGCTCGCGAACGTCATCGGCGAGCTGCGACCGGCGGTGATCGCCTCGGTCGCGGTGGCGCTGCTGATCGCCGGGTTGCGGCTGGCCCAGCGCCGGCCGATCCGGCACGCGGTGAACGGCCTGTTCGGCGTGGGCATCGGCGCCGCCATCGCCTGGCGCACCGGCAACGAGCGCGACTTCTACCTGCCCGGCATCCTCTACGGCATCGGGTACGGCATCGCTCTGCTGCTCTCGGCGGTCATCCGGCAGCCGCTGGTGGGCTGGATCTGGTCGGTGCTGGTCGCCAAGGGCCGCTCGGAATGGCGCAACGACCCGAAGTTGGTGCGGACCTTCACCCAACTGACCGTGCTCTGGGGCGTGGTGTGGCTGGCCAAGGTGGGCGTGCAGGCCGGGCTCTACCTGGCCCACCAGGACACCGCGCTGGGCGTGGCCCGGCTGGCGCTGGGCTACCCGCCGTACGCGCTGCTGCTGCTGATCACGGTCTGGACGGTGCGCCGGGTCACCCGGGAGCCGCAGCCGACCCCGCTGCCCGGCGCCTGAGCGAGGGCCCGGCGACCCAGGCCGCCCGCTCAGCGTGAACCGCGGGTCCGCTCGACGCTGTCCGGCCCGAGGATCACCGCGCGGACCTGGTCCTCCACCTCGGCGGTGCAGACGAAGATCAACTCGTCGCCGGCCTCGATCGGATCGTCCGGGCTGGGCACCAGGACCCGCTTGCCGCGCAGAATCGCCACCAGCGCGGAGTCGCGGGGCAGCGGCACGGCGTGGATCGGCTCACCGACATAGGGCGCGGTCGGTGGCAGGGTGATCTCGACCAGGTTCGCCTCGCCCTGCCGGAAGGTCATCAGCCGGACCAGGTCGCCGACGGTGACCGCCTCCTCGACAAGTGCGGCCATCACCCGCGGCTTGCTCACCGCGACGTCCACGCCCCACTGCTCGGTGAACAGCCACTCGTTCTCGGCCCGGTTGACCCGGGCGACCACCCGGGGCACCGCGAACTCGGTCTTGGCGAGCAGCGACAGCACCAGGTTGGTCTTGTCGTCGCCGGTCGCCGCGACCACCACGTCGCACCCGGCGACGTTCGCCTCCTCCAGGCTGGTCAGCTCGCACGCGTCGGCGAGCACCCACTCGGCGGCCGGCACCCGGTCCGGGCGCAGCATCTTGGGTTGACGTTCGATGAGCATCACCTGGTGGCCGTTCTCGATCAGCTCCTGGGCGATCGATCGGCCCACGTTGCCCGCGCCCGCGATGGCGACCCGCATGGCTCAGTGCCCCCCTTCCGGCGGCGTCGCCGCCACCGACGTGACAGTCGCCACGATGTCATCGCTGACCAGCATGAACACCTGGTCACCCTCCTGCACGACGGTAGAGCCGGTGGCCAGCGTGCCGATACCGAAGCGGATCAGATAGGCCACCCGCGCGCCGACGGCCTCCTCAAGCGCGCGTACCGGGCGACCGATCCAGTCCTTGTGCACCGGCACCTCGACGATCGACACGGTGCTCGTCGGGTCGCGGAAGATCTCCACGTTGCCCTCCGGCACCAGATGCCGCAGCATCCGGTCGGCCGTCCAACGCACGGTGGCCACGGTGGGGATGCCCAGCCGCTCGTAGACCTGCGCCCGGCGCTGGTCGTAGATGCGGGCGGCGACCCGGGACACGCCGAACGTCTCGCGGGCCAGCCGGGCCGAGATGATGTTGGAGTTGTCGCCGCTCGAGACCGCCGCGAAGGCGTCCGCGCGTTCGATGCCGGCCTGGCGCAGCACCTCACCGTCGAAGCCGGCCCCGGTCACCGTGATGCCGGCGAAGTCGGGGCCGAGTCTGCGGAAGGCGTCGGCGTCCTGATCGATCACCGCTACCGAGTGCCCCCGGGATTCCAGGCTGTGGGCGAGGGTCGACCCGACCCGGCCACACCCCATGATCACGACGTGCACGCTGTCCCTCCCAAGGTGCGTACCACTGCGGCTGCCGGTGGCCTGACGAGTGCGAGCCTGCCACGTCCCGGCGCGAAGCGGGGATCGACCGTACCCCGTCGTGTCCGGCGGCCACGCTCGCCCACCCCCGCGCTCCCACTGTGGTGGTCGTACTCTTGGCGTTCGTGGCCAGTCCCACCTCGCTGCTGAAGCGGCTTCTCCTCGGTCGGCCGTTCCGGTCCGACCGACTCCAGCACACCCTCCTGCCGAAGCGCATCGCGCTGCCCGTGTTCGCGTCCGACGCCCTGTCCAGCGTCGCGTACGCGCCCGACGAGATCCTGCTGACCCTGAGCATCGCCGGCACCTCGGCGTCCTTCTTCTCCCCGTGGATCGCCCTCGCGGTGGTCGTGGTGATGCTCACCGTGGTCGCGAGCTACCGGCAGAACGTGTACGCCTACCCCTCCGGCGGCGGCGACTACGAGGTGGCCACTGTCAACCTGGGTCCAAAGTTCGGGGTCGGGGTGGCGAGCGCGCTGCTCGTCGACTACGTGCTCACGGTGGCGGTGTCGGTCTCGTCCGGGGTGGCCAACCTCGGCTCGGTGGTGCCGTTCGTGGCCACCCACAAGGTCATGATCGCGGTGCTCGCGGTCGTCCTGTTGACCGCTGTCAACCTGCGCGGCCTGCGGGAGTCCGGCACCGCGTTCGCCATCCCCACCTACGGCTTCGTCATCGTGATGGGCGGGATGCTGCTCACCGGGCTGTTCCGGGTCTTCGTGCTCGGCGACGACCTGCGGGCGCCGAGCGCCGACCTGGTCATTCAGGCCGAGCACAGTGTGACCGGGTTCGCGCTGGTCTTCCTGCTGCTGCGCACGTTCAGCTCGGGTGCCGCAGCGCTCACCGGCGTCGAGGCGATCTCCAACGGCGTGCCGGCGTTCAAGGCCCCGAAGAGCCGCAACGCCGCCACCACCCTGCTGCTGCTCGGCGCCATCTCGGTGAGCATGCTGGTCGGGATCATCTGGCTGGCCCGGCTGACCCACCTGCAGTTCGTCGAGGACCCGGGGCTCCAGATCGTCGCCGGCCCCGACGGCTACGTGCAGAAGACGGTCACCACCCAGCTCGGCGAGACCGTCTTCGGCTCCGGCTCGATCCTGCTCTACGTGGTGGCCGGGATGACCGCGCTCATCCTCTTCCTGGCCGCGAACACCGCGTTCAACGGCTTCCCGGTGCTCGGCTCGATCCTCGCCCAGGACCGCTACCTGCCCCGCCAGTTCCACACCCGGGGCGACCGGCTGGCCTTCTCCAACGGGATCACCTTCCTGGCCCTGTTCGCGATCGTGCTGATCGTCGGCTTCCAGGCCGAGGTGACCCGGCTCATCCAGCTCTACATCGTCGGGGTCTTCGTCTCGTTCACGGTCTCCCAGGCCGGCATGATCCGGCACTGGAACCGGCGCCTGCGGACCGAGCGGGACCCGGAGGCGCGGCACCGGATGCACCGCTCCCGGGCCATCAACACGTTCGGCGCGGGCCTGACCGGCACGGTGCTGGTGATCGTGCTGATCACCAAGTTCCTGCTCGGCGCCTGGATCGCGATCGCCGCGATGGCGGTGATCTACCTGCTGATGCTCGCCATCCGCCGACACTACGACCGGGTGGCGGCCGAGCTGACCCCACCGGACGAGGGCCGGGCCGTGCTGCCCGCCCGCAACCACGCGATCGTGCTGGTCAGCAAACTGCACCAGCCGACGCTGCGGGCCATCGCCTACGCCCGCGCCACCCGGCCGGACACGCTCACCGCGGTGACCGTCAACGTTGACGACCAGGACACCAGGGACCTGCAGGCCGACTGGGAGCGGCGGGAGATGGCCATTCCGCTCACGGTGATCGACTCACCGTACCGGGAGATCACCCGGCCGATCCTGGACTTCGTGGCGTCCACCCGCCGTAAGTCGCCCCGGGACGTGGTCACCGTCTTCATCCCGGAGTACGTGGTGGGCCGCTGGTGGGAGAACCTGCTGCACAACCAGAGCGCCCTGCGCCTCAAGGGCCGGCTGCTCTTCGAACCGGGGGTGATGGTGGTGAGCGTGCCGTGGCAGCTCGCCTCGACGGCGAGCAAGAACCTGGACCGGCTGGACGCGACATTGTCCCGGACCCCGGCGCGCGGGCCGCGAGGCGCCCTGCCGCCGGAGGGTCTGCCGGTCGCCTCCGCCCCGGCGCCGGAGAGTCGACCGACCGACGGCGGCCCGGCCGGGACCGGCCGTGACTGAGCCCGGCGGGCGCCGGCCCGCGACCCCCACACCGTCGTCGTCCTCGCCGTCGGTGCCGTCGTCTTCGTCGTCCGTGTCGTCGTCTTCGTCTTCGTCGTCGGTGCTGTCGGTGCCCGAGCGGGGTCTGGCCGAGGCGGAACGGGTCGAACTGACAGTCGACACGGTCGCCCCCGGCGGGCACTGCGTGGCACGGGTGGACGGGCAGGTGGTCTTCGTCCGGCACGCGCTGCCCGGCGAACGGGTGGTCGCCGAGGTCACCGAGGTGCACCGGGGGTTCGTCCGGGCCGACGCGGTGACAGTGCTGGACGCCTCGCCGGACCGGGTCGAGCCGCCCTGCCCGTACGCGAAGCCGGGTGCGTGCGGCGGCTGCGACCTGCAGCACGTCGCCCCGCAGGCGCAACTGGCCTGGAAGACCGCCGTGGTACGCGAACAGTTGATCCGCCTGGGTGGGCTCACCGACGCCGAGCTGGACAAGCTCGGCGTCCGGGTCGAGGCGCTGCCCGGCGGGCTGCTCGGCTGGCGTTCCCGGGTGCGCTACGCGGTGGACGCCGCGAACCGGGCCGGCCTGCTCAAGCACCGCTCGCACGAGGTCGTGCCGATCGACCGCTGCCGGATCGCCCACCCGGACATCCAGCAACTGCCGGTGCTCACCGAGCGCTGGCCGGCCGCCGAGGCGGTGGAGACCGTCGCCAGCACCGGCGGGGACGTGACCGTCACGGAGATCCGCGACGGGGTGCCCACCCCGGTGAGCGGCCCGGCCGAGGTCCGCGAGGTGGCCGCCGGCCGGGACTGGACGCTGCCCGCGTCCGGGTTCTGGCAGGTGCACCCGGCCGCGGCGGACACCCTCGGTGCGGCGGTGCTGGACCTGCTCGACCCCCGCCCGGGGGAGACCGCCTGGGACCTCTACGGCGGCGCCGGGCTGTTCGCCGCGGCCCTCGCCAGCCGGGTCGGCGACGCCCGGATCACCCTTGTCGAATCGAGCCGGGACGGGGTGGACGCGGCCCGCGCCAACCTGGCTGACCTGCCCCAGATCGAGGTGGTCGCCGCCCGGGTGGAGACCGCGCTGACCCGCCGACGGATCACCGGCCCGGTCGACGTGGTGGTGCTCGACCCGCCGCGCGCCGGCGCGGGCGCCCAGGTGGTGCGGGACGTCGTCGCCGCCGGCCCGCGAGCTGTCGCGTACGTGGCCTGCGACCCGGCGGCGTTCGCCCGGGACGTCCGCACCTTCACCGAGCTGGGTTGGCGGCTGGCGGCGCTGCGCGGGTTCGACCTGTTCCCGATGACCCAGCACGTCGAGCTGGTGGCGTTGCTGGTCCCGGGCCAGTCCGAGCCCGGGAGCCGCGACATCCCCTAGACGAGTAAGTCCTAACCCTGGTTAGTGGTCATAGGCGATCAGGGATCGGGTGATGGGTTGGCCGGTGTTGCGGTTGTGCCAGATGGCGGCG
>NZ_JBEZEY010000038.1:0-18997 GCF_040649135.1 Micromonospora sp. NPDC049047 | reverse complement strand
CGAACTCAACGGACGACCACGCCAAACCCTCGACTGGCAAAATCCAGCCGAGGTACTCCACAAACACCTGGTTGCAACCGCCACTTGAAACCGCCTGGCGTGGACACCGCGATTTCCAGGAAACCGAGTCGATCATGCGTGCGGGCAGGGCGAGGGCGGGCGGGGCGAGGGCGGTCCGGCCGGGCCGGGTGGGCCCGGGCGCTTGGCTCAGAGGTCAGCCGACGGCGAGCGCGGCGGCGACGAAGAGCACCAGGCCGACGGTCAGGTAGGCAGTCGGTGGACGCAGCCAGCCCCGGCCGGTGTCGGAGAGCGCCAGACCGCCGGTTCGGAGCCCGTAGAGCCCGATCGCGAAGATCGGCAGCCCCGCCACCAGGGCGATACCGACCACGACGTTCCCGGCGTCCACCGGATCGCCGGTCACGCCCGCGAGCAGCACCCGCAGCGCGGGAACCTCGAAGATCAACACCAGCAGGGCGAAGAGTACGGCCAGCACCGGCCGACGGGTCCGGTAGACGCCATCGGCGGTCGGCGGATACACCGACGGCTCGGCGGTGGGCAACTCGGGGCGGGGTCCGATGCCCGGCATCGGACCGGTCGGCATGTCCAACGGATGCGGCGTCTCGCCGCCGCCCCGGGTGGGCTCGATGATCGGATACCCGCTGAGCGGGGCGGGACGGACCTGGTCGGCGAGCACACCGGGCGGCGTCTCGGCGACCGGCGTCGCCGAACGGACGGCCTCCTCACGGCCGACGGTCAACGGCGCGTCCGTCGCGGCCGACTCCCGGGCGGCCCGACGACCGGGAAGCTCTCCGGAAATCTCCGACGGGTCCCGGTCAGCCCGCCGAGACCGGGTCACCCGGTATGCCTCGGTCTCCGGCCGAACGTCAGCCAACGGGTCGACCGCGCCGAACCGTCCCGAGTCGGGTTCGCCCGCACCGAACCGGCCGGGCTGGGCGTCCACCGCACCGAAGCGACCCGAGTCCGACTCCGGAGCACCACCGAACCGGCCCGCGTCCACCGCGCTCAACCGACCCGAGTCCGACTCCCCAGCACCACCGAACCGGCCGGTGTCCACCGCGCTCAACCGACCCGAGTCCGACTCCCCAGCACCACCGAACCGGCCCGCGTCCACCGCGCCGAAGCGCCCGGAGTCCGGCTCCCGGCGTCGGCCGACGCCGGTGTCCTCGACGGAGCGGGTCCCGTCGGGCCCACGCTGCTCGGGAACCTCGTCCCGGTACCGCGGTTCGCCCGCGGCGCGCCACTCCGACTCGCCGTAACCGTGACCCCGCTCGTCGGGGTACCAGCGCGACTCCTGATCTTCCGGGAAACTCCGTCGTCCGTCCACGTCAGGCACCGTATGCGACCGGCCACGCCCGCGCCATTTCGGCCCGACCCGCCGCGGCCTCCCGTTCGATGATCACCGCGACCGGACGACCCGCAAAGGGAACGCGCCGCCGCCTCCGCGAGCGTTGATCAGGTGCTGAAAAGTAGGTCCGCAGCCGGCCTGGCGACTACTTTCCATCACCTGATCATGGTGAACGGCGCCATTGTCAGCCGGTCCTGCCGCCCGGCACCGGCGGCGGTGTCCGCGAGCTGTGCCGGGCTGGAAGTCGCTGACCGGTTCGTTCGTGCCCGAGGCGCCCTAGCACAGCGTGGGCTTGATCGGGTGGTCGTCCACAGCGCAGTGGTTATCCACAGTCGATCTTCCCTGGGGGTCGCGGTGTTCGCACTCCGGCAGGCACCGTGCCGTCCATGACGAAGCGGAACCAGGCAGTCGGCGCGTACGGGGAGCGGTGCGCCGTTCGGCACCTGACCGAGGCCGGGCTGCGCCCGATCGCCCGAAACTGGCGCTGCCCGGCCGGGGAGATCGACATCATCGCCTGGGACGGGCCGGTGCTCGCCTTCTGCGAAGTGAAGACCCGCCGGGGTGACGGTTTCGGCACCCCGGCCGAGGCGGTCGTACCGGCCAAGGCCCGCCGGCTGCGGGGGCTCGCCGCGCGCTGGCTGACCGAGACCGGCACGACCGCCGAGGAGGTGCGTTTCGACGTGCTGTCGGTGCGGCTGCCCGAGGCCGGCCCGGCGCAGGTCGACCACCTCAAGGGCGCGTTCTGAGATGCGTACGCCGAAGGGGCCGGTGACGGCGTCATGAGCTACGCGAAGGTGCTCTGCGTGGGTCTGGTCGGGGTGACCGGCCACCTGGTCGAGGTGGAGGCCGACCTGGCCGCCGGCCTGCCGGCAGTGGTGATCTCCGGCCTGCCGGACACCGCTCTGCACGAGGCCCGCGACCGCGTCCGCGCCGCGGTGGTCAACTCCGGTCAACGCTGGCCCAACCGGCGGATCACCCTCAACCTGCTGCCCGCCACGCTGCCGAAGTTCGGCTCGGCCTTCGACCTGGCCATCGCCGCCGCTCTGTTGGGCGGCTCGGGTGAGCTGCCGCTGCTTCCGCTGGAGGGTGTGGTGGTCCTCGGCGAGTTGGGGCTCGACGGCACGGTCCGGCCGGTGCGCGGCGTGCTCCCGATGGTCGCCGCCGCGGCCCAGGCCGGCGTCGAGCGGGTGGTCGTCCCGGTCGGCAACGCCGCCGAGGCCGCGGTCATCCCCGGGGTACTGGTGCGAGCGGTGGACCACCTGCACCGGCTGGTCTCCTTCGTCCGCGACGGCACCCCGCTGATCGAGCCACCGGCAGCCGCGCCGACACCTGTCGTCGGCGGGCCGGATCTCGCCGACGTCGCCGGGCAGCAGGTGGGCCGACGTGCGTTGGAGGTGGCCGCCGCCGGTGGGCACCACGTGGCACTGCTCGGTCCCCCGGGCGCCGGCAAGACGATGCTCGCCGAACGACTACCGTCGATCCTGCCCGAGTTGGACGACGAGGCGGCGTTGGAGGTGACAGCGCTGCACTCGGTCGCGGGGCTGCTGCCGCCGGGCGGTCGGTTGCTGCGACGCCCACCGTTTCAGGCACCGCACCACACCGCGACGGTGCCGTCGCTGGTCGGCGGCGGCTCGGGGCTGGCCCGGCCGGGCGCGGTGTCGCTGGCCCACCGAGGCGTGTTGTTTCTGGACGAGGCGCCCGAGTTCAGCAAGGGCGCGTTGGAGGCATTGCGCCAACCCTTGGAGCACGGTCACATCCAGCTCAGCCGCAGCGGTGGCGGCACCGTCTACCCGGCCCGGACCCAGTTGGTTCTGGCAGCCAACCCTTGCCCCTGCGCGAAACCGGCCGGCGACTCCCATTGCGAGTGCTCCGCGTTGGTCCGTCGTCGCTACCTGGGCCGGCTCTCCGGGCCGCTGCTCGACCGGATCGACGTACAGGTGCGGCTGATGCCCGTGCGGGCGGCGGAGTTGATGGCACCCGACGGCGACGTCGAGTCGTCCGCGACGGTCGCCGCGCGGGTGGCGGCGGCCCGACAGGCGGCAGCGGCCCGCTGGGCCGTCCTCGGCCGAAGGCTCAACGCCGAGGTGGACGGCCCGCATCTGCGTCGACCGCCGTGGCGGCTGCCCGCCCGGGTCACCGCCGAGCTGCGCGGCCGGCTCGACTCCGGCTCACTGTCGGCACGCGGCTTCGACCGGGTGATCCGGATGGCCTGGACCATCACCGACCTGGACGGCCGGGACCGGCCAGACCGGGACGACGTGCGGGAAGCGATCCAACTCCGGACGGGAGAAGCGATGTGAGTGCCGACGACGAGCGCAGGCTGGCCCGGGTCGCGCTGACCTGGCTGGCTGAGCCGGGCACCCGCGTGGTCTACCACCTGGTCGAACGGCTCGGGCCGGTGGCGACCCTGAACCTCCTGCTCGACGGGGGCAGCCCGGACGGCTGGCTGCGCAGCACGGTGGCGGCCAAACTGGCCGGCGGTGACGCGCGGGCGGTGGCGGCCGAGGCGCTTGAGCGCGCCGACCGGCTCGGTGCCCGACTTGTCACGCCGGAGGACGAGGAGTGGCCGGCCCGGGTCGCCGACCTGGCCACGCTGCGCCTGCCGGACGTCGCCCGCCGGGTGGACGGTGAGACCGCCCCACCGCTCTGCTTCTGGGTACGCGGAGGCTGGCCGCTGGGCGAGGCCCTGGATCGTTCGGTGGCCGTGGTGGGGGCGCGGGCGGCCACCGGGTATGGGCAGCATGTCGCTACCGAGTTGGGATACGGCCTGGCCGAGCGGGACTGGACAGTCGTGTCCGGTGGCGCGTTCGGCATCGACGCCGCCGCCCACCGGGGTGCCCTGAACGCCGGTGGCCTGACCGTCGCGGTGCTTGCCTGTGGACTGGACCGGCCGTACCCGATGGGGAACGCCGCACTCTTCGACCGGATCGCCGACACCGGGTTGCTGGTCAGCGAGTGGCCGCCCGGCGCCGAGCCGTTGCGGCCCCGGTTCCTGATCCGCAACCGGGTGATCGCCGCGGGCACCCTGGGCACCGTCCTGGTGGAGGCGTCGGCGCGCAGTGGCGCGACCCAGACCACGCGGCGAGCCTTGTACACGCGTCGGGCGGCAATGGTGGTGCCCGGGCCGGTGACCTCGGCGATGTCTGTCGGCGCGCACGAGTTCCTCCGCGACAACCCCAGGGCCCGGCTGGTCACCGGTGTGGCACACGTACTTGAGGAGGTGGGCCGGATCGGCGCGGACCTGGCTCCGCCGGCGCGGGGCCCACAGCGGCCCGCCGACACGCTCGACGACGATGCGCGCGCACTGCTGGAGGCGTTACCCCGTCGAGGGGCCAGGGGTGTGGACGCCCTCGCGACCCGGGCCGGTCTCGACGTGCGCACCACGATGCGCAAGCTGTCCCTGCTTGAGGAGTTGTCGATGGTGGTCCGTCGCGATGACGGTTACGCCCTCGCCGCGCTGCCGACGGTCAGCAAGAGGGAGGCCCCGATCTGAGCTGGACGAGGACGTCGCGCTCCCACACCGCAAGTTCTGCCGCGAAGTCGCTGCTGCCGGGGTCGGATTCGTCGAGGTACGGCTTGAGAGCGCCAGCCGCGGTGACCAGGCCCGCGGCGCGGACCAGCCGGCGTAGGTCTGCTGGGGCCAACTCACGCCACTGCGGCGCGACGCGTACCGCCACCTCCGTCGGCATCGGCAGGCAGGCCCGGAACGCGGCGATCGCGTGCCGGGGGTCCAGCAGCGCGACCTCCGGTGTGGGGCGGGCGTGGCCGAGGGCGACGCTGGTCAGGAGCAGCCGCCGGACGGCCGCCTCATGTTCGTCGATGCCGTTGGTGTCCTGGGTCCGCCGGAGCACCACGTCGTAGGCGACGGAGTGGGTCCGCCAAGCTACCGGGGAAACCTCGGCGCCCTCCTGAGTGAGTTGCGTCGTGAACAGTTGCAGAACGCCCAACCACTCGTTACCCGTCCACTGCACGTGATCGGGCTCAGCAGAGAGCAGCCAAGTGACGAGGCCCGACCGGTCGAGCCTCGTCACCTGCTCCCAGTCAGCGGTCACCGGACCGGCACGCCGAGCTTCGCGACGGCGTTCGATGCCACGCTTCTCGCCGCCAGCGTCGGTTCGGTAGTGGTCGGTGTGCTCATCGATCTCAACTCCCCACTAACAGTCAGGGGCGTTACCGATCACGACCGCCGCACCCGCGCCCAGCACGTCGGCGCCACAGGTGACAGTCGGGTGCGGATGACCTTATTGCCTTCGACGGACTCCGACACCACCCCGAGGGCGTCCTCGCCCGGACATCGGCATCGTCGTGACCGGTGGAGCGCACCCGTCCGCCGTAGGCTGGTGGTGTGTCAGCTGCCAGTGCGGGGGCCGGAGCCGACGAACCGGCGCGTCCGCGATGAGCCGGCCCGACCGGAGTACCCGGGCCATGCACCAGGCGCTGCCGCCAGCGCTGCGGGACGCCGTCGACGACTTCGCCGAACACCTGTCCCGGGTGCGGAACCGGTCCACGCACACCGTCCGCGCGTACGTCACCGATCTGGTCTCGCTGCTCGACCATGCCGTCCGGATGGGCTGCGTCGACCTGACCGAGCTTGACCTGTCGGTGCTGCGCAGCTGGCTGGCACGGCAGCGCACCACTGGTGCGGCGCGCACCTCGTTGGCGCGGCGGGCCGCGTCGGCGCGGGCGTTCAGCGCCTGGGCGCACCGAGCCGGGTTGCTCTCCGTCGACGTCGGTGCGGGGCTGGCCAGCCCGCGTGCGCACCGGGACCTGCCGAGCGTGTTGCGCGCCGACCAGGCGGCCGCGTTGGTCGAGGCGCCGGCCCGGCGAGCACCGCCCAACAACCCGCCACCCCCCGACCTACCGCACCCAGCCCGCACCGGCCCAGCCCGCACCGGCCCAGCCGGCACCGAGTCCGCAGCCACAGACCTCGCCCGCACCGGCCCCGCACGCACCGATTCGGCGGCGGCCGCACCGAAGGACACCGCGGTGCCATTGCGCGACCGGGTACTGCTGGAGCTGCTGTACGCCACCGGCGTACGGGTCAGTGAGGCCTGCGGGCTGGACGTCGGGGATGTCGACAGCGGTCGACGGGTGATCCGGGTGTTCGGCAAGGGCGGACGGGAGCGCTCGGTGCCGTACGGGGTACCCGCCCAGCGGGCGCTCGACGACTGGCTGCGCCGGGGCCGCCCGGCGCTGGTGGGCGACCGCTCCGGGGACGCGCTGCTGCTCGGCGCGCAGGGTGGTCGGCTCAATCCGACGACAGCACGTCAGATCGTCGGTGCGTACGCCGAGGCCGCCGGTCTGCCCCGGACGAGCCCGCACGGTCTACGCCACTCGGCGGCCACCCACCTGCTTGAAGGTGGTGCGGACCTACGCGCCGTGCAGGAGCTGCTCGGCCACTCGTCGTTGGCCAGCACGCAGATCTACACGCACGTCTCGGTGGAGCGGCTGCGTGCCGCCTACCGCCAGGCCCACCCGCGCGCCTGATCAAGCTCCGCGGAGCGGGAGCGCCGGCGGTTACGATCATCAAGTGAGCGTCCCGCAGCCCCCTGAGCCGATTCCGGGCGCCCGCCTGCTCTTCTCCCTGGACCCGGCGGTCAGCCACCTCAACCACGGCTCGTTCGGCGCGGTCCCGATCGGGGTGCAGCGCGCCCAGCAGCGGCTGCGTGACGAGATGGAGTCCAACCCGCTGCGCTTCTTCACCAAGGGGCTGGTCGACCGGATCGCCCACACCCGCCGACACCTCGCCGGGTTCCTGGGTGCCGACCCGGACGGCAGCGCCCTGGTCGGCAACACCACGACCGGTGTCGCCGTGGTGCTCCAGTCGATGGGCCTGCGGGCCGGCGACGAGGTGCTCAGCACCGACCACGGCTACGGGGCCGTGAGCCTGGCCATCCACCGCGAGTGCCGCCGCACCGGGGCGGTCAGCCGGGTCCTGCCGATTCCACTGGCCGCGACCGACGATCAGCTCGTGCAGATCGTCCGCGACGGCCTGCGCCCCGGCCGGACCCGACTGCTCGTCGTCGACCAGCTCACCTCGGCCACCGCGAAGCTCTTCCCGACCGCCGCCATCGTCGGGGTGGCCCGCGAACACGGCATACCGGTCCTGGTCGACGCCGCGCACGCCCCGGGGATGCTGGCCACGACGGTGGCCAGCATCGGCGCCGACTTCTGGGTGGGCAACCTGCACAAGTGGGCGTACGCCCCGCGCGGTACCGCGCTGCTGACTGTGGCACCGCAGTGGCGGGACCGGATCGAGCCGCTCGTGGTCTCCTGGGAGCAGGAGTCGGGCTTCCCGGCCCGGATCGAATGGCAGGCGACGCTCGACTACACGTCCTGGCTGGCCGCCCCGGCCGGGCTGTTCACGCTGCGCAGTCTCGGCCTCGACCGGGTACGGGCGCACAACGCCGCACTCGCCGCGTACGGCCAGCGGGTGGTGGGGGAAGCGCTGAAGGTGCCCCCCGCCGAGCTGCCCGACCCCGGCGGGCCGGGGGTGTCTCTGCGCCTCATCCCGTTGCCGGCCGGGACGGCCGCCACCATCGACGCGGCGCGGGCGTTGCAGGCGCGGATCGGCGAACGGCTCGCCGCCGAGGTGGCGGTGATGAGCTGGAACGGCAGTGGGTGGTTGCGGCTCACCGGTCAGGTCTACAACGTCGCCGACGAGTACGAGCGGCTGGCCGTGCGGCTGCCGGCGCTGCTCGCCCAGCGCTGACCCCGCGGGTGCCGGCCCCACCGACCGGCAGCAGTCGCACCGGGCCGAGGCCGAGCAGTGCCAGCGGGTCGAGATAGTCCGCGCCCCGGCGCAGGCCCCAGTGCAGGCAGGCTTCGGCGGGGCAACCCGGGTGGCCCGGCAGCAGCTCACCGAGGGGCGTGCCGGCGGCGACCGGTTGACCGGGACGCACCGTCGGTCGCACCGGCTCATGGGTGGTGCGCAGCCCGTCGGGGTGCCCCACGGTGATCACCGGTCGGCCGGCAACCAGGCCGGCGAAGAGCACGGTGCCCGGACCGGCGCTGCGGACCACCGCGCCGGCCGGCGCGGCCAGGTCGACGCCCCGGTGACCGGGCAGCCACGGTCGGGGCGGCGGGTCGAACCGGCGGACCGGACGAGGCGGACCGTCGACAGGCGGGCGGTACCGTCCGGCGGACGCTGAGGCGGACGTCAGCGCCGCGGCCGGCACGGTGGGCACCGGTGCCCGGCGAGGGCCCGCCGTGACCAGCACGACCAGCCCGCAGAGCTGGACGATCAGCGCGAGGGGAAGCGCGGCGCGGAGCAGCCCGGGATGGTGGACCGGGCCGATGCGCGGTGCGGATGGCTGTCGCATGACAGCAGCCTCGGGCCGCAGCCGGGCCGTCCGCCAGCCCGGCCGAGGAAGCTGTGGACAACAAACGGTCCTGTGGACGACCACCCGGAAGATTCGCTGATCTGCTATGCCCGGGCCGTGGAGACGCCGGCCGCGCTGGGTCGCTCCCCGGCCGTCAGCACCGAGGTCGACCGCTCGTACGGCCGGTCGTCCACTGCCGCACTGCCTGGCTAGGCTGGGTGGCGTACGGCGGGTGCCGCCGTGTGGACCGGGGAGGCCCAGGCATGACCACTGTCGATGACCGGACGCCGACGGTGGCCGACGTGAGCGGCCCGTCCCGGCTCGCGGCGCCGGACGAGGCGATAAGCGCCGAGGAGTTGCAGCTCGCCGCCCGCAACCACGGCATCCCGTTGGAGGCGTTGCGCTACGACGTCACGCCCGCCGGGCTGCACTACCTGCTGATCCACTACGACATTCCGGAGGTCGACGCGGCGGCGCACACGCTCACCGTCGGCGGCGCGGTGGACCGCCCACTGACGGTAAGCCTCGCCGACCTGCGGGAGCGGCCACGGGTCACCCGGCAGGTGACCCTGGAGTGCGCCGGAAACGGTCGAGCCCTGCTGCACCCCCGCCCGGTCAGCCAGCCGTGGCTGGTCGAGGCGGTCGGCAACGCCGAGTGGACGGGCACCCCCCTCGCGCCGCTGCTGCGGGAGGCGGGCCTCGGGCCGGACGCGGTCGAGGTGGTCTTCACCGGCGCCGATCACGGGGTCGAGCGCGGGGTCGAGCAGGACTACCAGCGGGCGCTGCCGGTTGCCGACGCGCTGCGCGAGGAGGTGCTGCTGGCGTACGAGATGAACGGCGCTCCCCTGCTGCCCCAGCACGGCGCTCCGCTGCGGCTGATCGTGCCCGGCTGGTACGGCATGGCGCACGTCAAGTGGCTGCACTCGATCGAGGTCCGGACCGAGCCGTTCGAGGGGTACCAGAACGCGGTGGCCTACCGGGTGCGCACCGACGCCGACGACCCGGGCGTGCCGGTCACCCGGATCGAGCCGCGGGCGCTGGTCCGCCCGCCCGGCTTTCCCGACTTCATGTCCCGTCGCCGGGTCGTACGCCCCGGCCCGTGCACAGTGGACGGTAGGGCCTGGTCCGGGCACGCCCCGGTGGTGGCCGTGGAGGTCACCACCGACGGTGGGCAGAGCTGGACGCCGGCCGAGCTGGACCCGGCGGCGGCAGGCGACTTCGCCTGGCGGCGCTGGCGGTACGAGTGGACCGCCACCCCGGGCCGGCACGTGCTCGGTGCGCGGGCGACTGACGCGTCCGGGCGGACCCAGCCGGTCGAGCAGCCATGGAACCGGGGCGGCTTCGCCAACAACCTGGTGCAGCGGGTCGAGGTGCTGGTGCCGGCCGAGTGATCGGCGGCAGGTGCTACACCACGGGTGGGGGGCCCGCGTTGCAGCCGGGCGCGGTCAGCCGCCGAAGCCGGAGTCGGCCGGCAACGAGATGTCGGGCTTCTCCAACTCCTCGACGTTGACGTCCTTGAAGGTCATCACCCGGACGTTCTTGACGAAACGGGCGGGACGGTACATGTCCCACACCCAGGCGTCGTGCATCTCGACCTCGAAGTAGACCTCGCCGTCGGAGTTGCGCACGTGCAGGTCGACCTGGTTGGCCAGGTAGAACCGACGCTCCGTCTCCACCACGTACGAGAATTGGCGGACAATGTCGCGGTACTCCCGGTAGAGCTGCAGCTCCATCTCGGTCTCGTACTTCTCGAGATCTTCCGCGCTCATCGCACTCCGCCTTCCATGGCCACATCTTCCCCCACCGACGTCTGAGGCCGAGGCTGCTCGCCCAACGCCACGCCGACGGTACCCCCTGACGCCCCGGAGCGCTCCATCGGCTCTTCCCGGTCGAATCCGCCGGGACGTCTGGCGCGCGGCGGCCGTCCGTCGCGGCCGGAGACCGCTGCGACATTGACGTACGAGAACCGGTGCTCCTGGCACGGCCCGTGCTCGCGCAGCGCCGCCGAGTGCTCCGGGGTGATGTACCCCTTGTGCTCGGCGAAGCCGTACGCCGGGAACACCGCGTCCAGCTCGACCATCAGCCGGTCCCTGGTGACCTTGGCGAGCACGCTGGCCGCCGCGACGCACGCCGCCACCCGGTCACCCTTCCACACCGCCAGGCCGGGCACCCCCAGGCCGTCCACGCCGAAGCCGTCGGTAAGCACGTACTCCGGGCGGGTGCTGAGGGAGGCGAGCGCCCGGCGCATCGCGGCCAGGTTGCACACGTGCAGCCCGCGGGCGTCCACCTCCTCGGCGGGGATGACCACCACTGCGTACGCGAGCGCCCGGTCCACCACCTCGGCGTACACCCGTTCCCGGCTGGCCGGGGTGAGCAGCTTCGAGTCGGCCAGCCCCTCGATCTCGCCGGGCCGGCCTTCGGGCAACACTGCGGCGGCGGCGACGAGCGGACCGGCGCACGCGCCGCGGCCGGCCTCGTCGGCGCCGGCGACGTGCCGGAAGCCTCGCCGTTGCAGCGCCCGCTCCAGGGCGTACAGGCCGGCCTCGCGGCGCACGACGGTGCGCGGTGGGGTCAGCACGACGCCTCGTTCCGGTCGGTGGTGGTCGACCGCCCCAGCCGGGTCAGCAGGGCGGGCAACTCGGGCGGATAGAAGCGTTCGCCGCTGGCCGCCAGGTCGTCGGGCAGCCACCAGCGGTGCCCGGCGATGCTGCGCTTCTCGACGTCGGTGAAGCCGACCGTGTCCACCTGCCAGAACGGTACCCGGAGGAGGAAGAAATCCTGCGCCTGGCGGTACCACGTGCCGTCGAACGGGAACTCCGTCGCGTCGGACCAGACCGGCTCGCCCAGCTCGGCCGGGTCCACCCGCAGCCCGGTCTCCTCGGCCAACTCGCGGGCCGCGCCCGCCGCCGGGGACTCGTCCGGGTCGAGCCCGCCGCCCGGGGTGAACCAGTAGCGGTGCCCGGGTCGGGTCGGGTCGAAGCCCTCGAACAGCAGGACCCGGCCCGCCGTGTCGACGAGCAGCACGCGGGCCGCGCGTCGAGAGGTGTAGACACGGTCGCCGCTGTTCGCGACTGCGGGGCTCGCAAGCTCATTCCTCGCGCTCACGTTCACCGCCCCAGCCTGCCAGACCGACGGCGGATCGCCCACGCCCCGCCGGTCTACGGCTTGGGAATGCCGTCGAACTGGTCGGGCACCGTCAGCCAGGTGGCCCGGCTGACCGGCCAGAAGACGGTGAACGCCCGCCCGACCACGTCGTCCTCGGGGATGGTGGCCTCGGTGATGTTCTGCCCGGACTGCTGCCAGTGCTCGAGCGAGTCACCGGAGGCCGAGCGGTGGTCGCCCATCACCCACAGCCGGCCCTTCGGCACGGTGATGTCGAACTCCTGGTCGGCCGGCTTGTCGCGGACCCCGTCCATGGAGAAGATGTACGGCTCGTCCAGCGACTTGCCGTTGATCATCAGTCGTTCCTGCGGGTCGCAGCAGACCACGTGATCACCGGGAACGCCGATCACCCTCTTGATGAAGTCCTCACCCTCGGGGTTGCCGCTCCACTCGATCGGAGCCTTGAAAACGATCACCTCGCCCCGGTGCGGCGAACGGAAGTCGTAGACCAGCTTGTTGACCAGCACCCGGTCATCGATCTTGAGAGTGTTTTCCATGGACGGGGAGGGGATGAAGAAGGTCTGCAGCACAAAGGCGCGGACCAGCACCGCGACCAGGATCGCCACACCCAGCAGGATCGGCAGCTCCTTCCAGAAGGAGCTGCGCGGCTTGTCGGTCTGCTCGTCAATCACGCCAAGGAGCCTACGTTGCCGAACTGGACGTCATCGACCGGAACGCGCGGGAAGCACGTAGTGCGGCCGCCAACGGCAGGATCAGCAACACACCACCCTGCGGGGTCGGTCGCACCGGGGGCGCGCCCGAGGATGCCGTGCCCGGGGCGGGCACGTCGTCGAACGTCGCCGGCACCGACAGCGGGTTCCACCGCGACGAGGGCCAGACCACCATGAACGCCCGGCCGACCACGTTGTCGATCGGCACCGGGCCCTGGCAGCGCGCGTCCTGGGAGACCTCGCGGTGGTCGCCCATCACGAAGATCTGACCGGGCGGTACGACGACCTCGTCGAAGCGCCGGGAGCGGCACTCCGACGGGTTGGGCGGCAGGTCCAGCGGGGAGTCCCGCAGGACGTACGGCTCGTCGAGGGGCGTGCCGTTGACAGTCACCCGCCCCTGGCTGTCGCAGCATTTGACCCGGTCGCCGGGGAGACCGATCACCCGCTTGATGAAGTCCTTCTCACCGGGACGGCTCACGCCGACCAGGTCGCCGACGGTCCGGGTCAGCTTGCCGACGAAGCCCGGCTCCGGCTGCTCGTCGACCTGCGGCGCCCAGCGGTCGGTGCCCCGGAAGACCACCACCTCGCCGCGGGCCGGGTCCCGGACGTCGTAGACGACCTTGTTGACAAGCACCCGGTCACCGATGAGGAGGGTGTCCTCCATCGAGCCGGACGGGATGAAGAACGCCTGGAGCAGGAAGGTGCGAATCAGCACCGCGAGGCAGAACGCCACCACGAGCAGCAGCGGAAGCTCCTGCCAGAGCGGCATCTGCCGGCGGCCACGGCGGGCGCGTCGGCGCCACGGATCAACGGTGCCGTCCTCGTCAAGCGTCTGCACCACGCCACTCCCCGGTCCGCAGAAACACCACCGCCCGGGAGCCTCGTCGAGGCTCCACGGGCGGCAGTGGACGGCTACCCGCCCCGATGGGCGGGCCCGCCGCCATGCTGCGCCCGTGACGACCAGGGTAGTGCGATCTGGTCGTTACGGCATACGCGCAGCTCAGGCGGCGTGGCGAGCGGGAAGTCAGCTGGGCTGCTTCTCCCGCTTCTCCTTGATCTTGGCCTTCTTGCCGCGCAGCTCGCGCAGGTAGTACAGCTTGGCGCGACGCACGTCACCGCGGGTCACGACCTCGATCCGGTCGATGCCCGGACCGTTGATCGGGTAGGTGCGCTCGACGCCGACGCCGAAGCTGACCTTGCGGACCGAGAAGGTCTCGCGCAGACCGTCGCCCTGGCGGCGGATCACGACGCCCTGGAAGATCTGGACACGGGACCGGTTGCCCTCGACGACGCGGGCGTGCACCTTGACGGTGTCACCGGCCCGGAAGTCGGGAAGGTCGGTCCGCTTCGACTGGGCGTCAAGGGCGTCCAGGATGTTCATCGCTGCGTCCTCGTAAGGCTCACGGCACACCGTCACTCGGTGCGCGGATGGGTGATTCTGATCCCCAGGTGGTCGGCGGGCCGACCCCGATCGGAGATCCTCGCAGCCGCCCGCGGGCGCGGACGGATGCGGCAACCCCCCTACTTTGCCACATCCCCCGGTGGCAGCTGAAATCCGGCCCGGTCCAGGGCCGCGATGTCCCGTTTGTCGAGCCGATCCGCCGGCAGCGCGGCGAGCAGGTCAGGGCGGCGAGCCGCGGTCCGCAGCAGACCCTCCTCGCGCCGCCAGCGGGCGATCTTGCCGTGGTCACCGGAGCGGAGCACCTCCGGCACGTCGTGCCCGCGCCAACTCGGCGGCTTGGTGTAGATCGGCGCCTCCAGCAGCCCGTGCGCGTGCGACTCCTCGTCAAGCGAGCCCGCGTTGCCGAGCACCCCCGGCAGCAGTCGGGTGACCGCCTCAAGCATCACCAGGACCGCTACCTCGCCGCCGAAGAGCACGTAGTCACCGAGCGAGACCTCGGTCACCGGCATCCGGGTGGCGGCGTGCGACAACACCCGCTGGTCGATGCCCTCGTACCGGCCGCAGGCGAAGAGCAGGTGCGACTCGGCCGCCAACTCGTACGCCATGGCCTGGGTGAACGGCGCGCCGGCCGGCGACGGCACCAGCAGCCGGGGCGGCGGGGCCGCGGCCGGCGCGAGCGCGTCCAGCGCCTCCCCCCACGGCTCCGGGCGCATCACCATCCCCGGCCCGCCGCCGTAGGGGGTGTCGTCGACGGTGCGGTGCACGTCGTGGGTCCAGGTCCGCAGGTCGTGCACGGCAAGCTGGAGTACGCCGTTGGCCCGCGCCCGACCGATCAGCGACAGCTCCAGCGGGGCGAAGTACTCCGGAAAGATCGACACGACGTCGACGCGCATGGGGGTGGTCCTAAAGATCGAGCAGTCCGGCCGGCGGGTCGACGATCACACGTCCACCGGCCAGGTCGACCTCCGGAACGATCGCCCGGACGAACGGGATCAACGCGGTGCGCCCCTCGGGGCGGCGCAGCACCAGCAGGTCCGAGGAGGGGGCGTGGTCGATCCGGGCCACCTCGCCCAGCCGTTCGCCGGCCGGGGTCACCACTGCCAACCCGACCAACTGGTGGTCGTGGAACTCCTCCGGGTCGTCCGGCGGGGCCACGTCGGCGCTGTCCACCACGAGCAGTGTCCCGCGCAGCGCCTCGGCGGTGTTGCGGTCCGGAATGCCCTCGAACGCGACAAGCACCCGCCCCTGGTGGAAGCGGGCATCCTCGATCGTCAGCTCGGCGGGAACCTGGAACGGCACCCCGGGCCCGTCGGTGATGGGCGGGGGTGTTGCCCCGGGTTCGGTGCGCAGCACCGAACCCGGGGCGAACCGTGCTTCAGGCTCGTCGGTCCGCACTTCCACGGTGACCTCACCGCGAACGCCGTGCGGCTTGCCGATCCTTCCGATGACGAGCTGCATCAGTACGAGTCGACGATGTCGACGCGTACCCCGCGCCCGCCGATGGAGCCGATCACCTGGCGCAGCGCCTTGGCGGTCCGACCGGACCGCCCGATCACAGTGCCAAGGTCCTCGGGGTGTACGCGGACTTCGAGCCGCTTACCCCGACGGGAATCGACCATCCGCACCCGGACGTCGTCCGGGTGGTCGACGATGCCCTTGACCAGGTGCTCCAACGCCGGACGCAGAGGCATGTCAGGCCTGCTCACCGGCGTCGGCAGTGGCGGCGGGGGCCTCGGCCGGGGCCTCGGTCGCCGGCGCCTCGGCCGCAGCCTCGGTCTTCGGAGCCTCGGCAGCCTTGGCGGCCTTCTTGGCCGGCTTGGCCGGGGTCTCCGGGGCGAGCCCGGCGGCGGCCTTCGCCTCAGCCTCGTACGCCGCCTTGCGGTCGGCCCGCTCGGGGGCGACGAGCAGCGGCGGCGGGGCCGGCAGGCCCTTGTACTTCTGCCAGTCACCGGTCAGCTCCAGCAGCCGCTGCACCGCCTCGCTCGGCTGAGCGCCGACGGACAGCCAGTACTGGACCCGCTCCGACTTGACCTCGATGACCGAAGGGTCTTCCTTCGGCTGGTAAACCCCGACGAACTCGATCGCCCGACCGTCACGCTTGGTGCGCGAGTCGGCGATGACGATGCGGTACTGCGGGTTGCGGATCTTGCCCATCCGCAGGAGCCGGATCTTTACGGCCACAGTTGTTTCGCTCCTGTTGCGATCTCACCGGCCCGTATGGGCGGTGTGCATGGGTGAGCGCCGACCGGACCCGTGGGGTTGGGCCGGAGACTACTCGGTGGACTAGCGACGTGCCCGGGTTAGAGGGCGCCGGACGCGCGCCGGATACCAGCGACCCATTCTGCCAGATCCGCCGTCGATCTCGCGCATCGGACCCGGACACCGGGCCGGCGGTGACCCGGAACACCTCTCAGCGCACCGGCGGACGGTCCCACCCTGGCGGCAGTTCATCCGGTACGTCCCAATCCGCTGGCGGGGTGAAGTCGCACCAGGTGCCGTCGAACGGGAACTCACCGGCCTCGGCGAGCGCGATCACCCGCTCCCCCTCGGCGCGGACCGCCTTCTCGTCGGTCACCCAGTAGTCGGCACCGAAGGCGAGGCGCTCGACGAACTCGTCCTCGTCCTTCCAGCCCCAGCTCAGGTCCGGGCGTACCACCACGTCGAGGTCCTGGTCCACCACGTCGACACCGGCCACCGGGCCGTCGTCCCAGCGGACGCCGGGCTCCTCCAGGTTGACGTACCAGTTGGCGAATCGGCCCTGCGCGTCCCGGAACCACCAGACGGAGTGCGCCGCCCCGGTGGGCAGGAACTTCAGCAGCGGCGGGCCGTTCCAGCGCCCGTGCGCCAACCGGTACGACGACGAGATCCACTGGGCGAAGGGCATCGCCCGCATCCCCAGCCCGGCCTCGGTCACCTCGTGGGCCACCGGCGAGTCCCGGGCGATCCACACCAGCAGGCCCCGCTCGTCGTCGCTGACCACGCGGCCCGGCCGGACCCAGCCGATCCGGCCGTGCCGCACATTCCGGTGCATGATCAGCCGACCTGCCGTAAAGCGCACGGCAGCACCTCCGGAGCTGTTGACAGGGGGCCCTTCCGCTGCCGCGGGCGCAGGAAGGGCCCTTCCACACGCCTCAGTAGGCGCGGGCGAGGATGGCGATCAGGTCGGGCTCGTCCTCGGAGTCCGGTACCGAGCCGTCGGCGCGCAGCAGGCAGCGCACCGTGACGCCCTGGCCGTTGGCCTCGGCCTCGCCGGCCACGCCGACCGCCGACCACGGCACCTTGGCCCAGCCGGTGGCGGCCGCCTCGATCGCCTCGGCAAGCGTCGACACCTCGACGGTGCGCGACTCGCGGTTGGCCAGCGCCTGGTCGTGCAGCACCTGCTGGTCGGTCTCCAGCGCGGCAAGCACCGCGGCGACCACGTCGGCCACCGGCGTCGGGGACTTCGACCCGTCGGTACGACGCACCACTGTCGCGTTGCCGACGGCCAGGTCACGGGGGCCGACCTCGACGCGTACCGGATAGCCACGCAGCTCGGCGTCGACGGCCCGGCGGCCGAACGCGGTGTCGGTCCGGTCGTCGAGCGCGACCCGGACACCGGCGTCACGCAGGCCGTCGCGCAGCTTGGCCGCCGCCTCGCCCACGCCGTCGCCGTCCTTGACGATCATGACGTACGCCTGGATCGGGGCCAGCTTCGGCGGCACGCGCAGACCGTTGTCGTCGCCGTGCGCCATGATCAGGCCGCCGAGCATCCGGGTCGACGTGCCCCAGGAGGTGGTCCAGGCGTGCTCCCGGCCGCCCTCCTTGGAGGAGTAGCTGATGTCGAACGCCTTGGCGAAGTTCTGCCCCAGCTCGTGACTGGTGCCCAACTGGAGGGCCTTGCCGTCGCCCATCATGCCTTCACAGGTGTACGTGGCAGTCGCCCCGGCGAACCGCTCGCGCGCGGTCTTCAGGCCCACCACGACCGGGATGCCGATCACGTTGACCATCAGATCCTCGTACGCCTCGTGCAGGATCCGCCGCGCGTACGCCCGGGCGTCCTCACGGGTGGCGTGCGCGGTGTGCCCCTCCTGCCAGAGGAACTCGCTGGTCCGCAGGAAGATCCGCGGACGCAGCTCCCACCGGACCACGTTCGCCCACTGGTTGAGCAGTAGCGGCAGGTCCCGGTACGAGTCGATCCACTTGGCCATGAACTCGCCGATCACCGTCTCGCTGGTGGGACGCACCACCACCGGCTCGGCGAGCGGCTTGCCACCACCGTGCGTGACGACCGCCAGCTCCGGCGAGAAACCCTCGACGTGCTCGGCCTCACGCTTGAGGTAGCTCTCCGGGATGAAGAGCGGGAAGTACGCGTTCTCCGCACCCGCCGCCTTGATCCGGGCGTCCATCTCGGCCTGCATCCGTTCCCAGATGGCGTAGCCGGCCGGGCGGATGACCATGGTGCCGCGAACCGGGCCGTTGTCGGCCAGCTTCGCCTTGGCGATCAGGTCCTGGTACCAGCGGGGGAAATCCTCCGCACGGGGAGTGAGCACGCGTGCCATGACCGCACATCCTATGCGCCACGCGGGTCCCCGCCGCGCCCGGGAGGCGCCGCGCCGCGCGAGCGGCGTAGGGCGGGCGCGCGGCCCGCATTTGCCGGGGGGCGGCGGGCGCTGGGGCGGGGGCGCGCAGCGGGCGCTGGGCGGGACGGCGACCCGCCCAGCGCGGGGCGCACGGCGGGCGCTGGGCGGGACGGCGAGCCCGCCCCTCGCAGGGCGCACGGCGGACGCTGGGCGGGACGGCGAGCCCGCCCCTCGCAGGGCGCACGGCGGACGCTGGGCGGGACGGCGAGCCACATCGTGCTCCCGCCATCCCCGATCGACCAGACCGCCACGGCCCTGGCCGACCTGGCCGTGCACCTCTTCACCGCCGCCGCGACCACTCGCCCGCCCCGCTGACGCTCCACGTCGTCGGACGCGGACCGTCGCGCCGCCGGCCCCCCACGCCCCACGCCCCACGCCCCACGCCCCACGCCCCACGCCCCACGCCCCACGCCCCACGCCCCACGCCCCACGCCCCACGCCCCACGCCCCACGCC
>NZ_JBEZEY010000037.1:0-23180 GCF_040649135.1 Micromonospora sp. NPDC049047 | reverse complement strand
GCCCTCGGCGCTGCCGAGGGGCTTGCCCAGCAGCAGGCGAACGTACTCCGACCCGATGAATCCGGCTCCGCCGGTGACGAGGATCCTCACGGGTCGGGAAGTGTACGCGAAGTTGGGTGCGGTACGCGGGGCGCGACCCCCCCGCGCATCCTGCTTCTTTGCCGCTAGGCTGCCCCGGTGCGTGGAATCCTACTTGCCGGTGGCACCGGTTCTCGGCTCTGGCCGATCACCCGTGCGGTTTCTAAGCAGCTGATGCCGGTCTTCGACAAGCCGATGGTCTACTACCCGCTCTCCACCCTGGTGATGTCCGGGGTGCGGGAGATCCTGGTGATCACGACTCCGGACGACCAGGAGCAGTTCCGTCGGCTGCTCGGCGACGGCAGCCAGTTCGGGCTGCGGTTGGAGTACGCCGCGCAGGAGCGCCCGGAGGGCATCGCGCAGGCCTTCATCCTCGGTGCGGACTTCATCGGCGCGGAGTCGGTGGCGCTGATCCTCGGCGACAACATCTTCCACGGTGGTGGCCTGGGCCGGCAGTTGGCCGCCCACGGTGACCCGGTCGGCGGGCGGGTCTTCGCCTACCAGGTGGCCAACCCGCAGGAATACGGTGTGGTCGACTTCGACGACGCCGGTCGGGTGCTCTCGATCGAGGAGAAGCCGGCCCGGCCGAAGTCCCGCTACGCGGTGCCCGGCCTCTACTTCTACGACAACCGGGTGGTGGACATCGCCCGCAAGCTCACCCCGAGCGCCCGCGGCGAGCTGGAGATCACGGCGGTCAACGAGGTGTACCGGGAGACCGGGGAGCTGTCGGTGACGGTGCTTGATCGCGGCACCGCCTGGCTGGACACCGGCACGTTCGCCTCGATGATGCAGGCTGCCGAGTTCGTCCGGGTGGTCGAGGAGCGGCAGGGCCTGAAGATCGGTTGTGTCGAGGAGGTGGCCTGGCGGGCCGGCCTCATCGACGACGACCAGCTGCGCGCGCTGGCCACGCCGTTGACCAAGAGCGGTTACGGCGACTACCTGCTCGGTCTGCTCGCCGAGCCGAACGGCCGCCACGGGGTGGCCTGGTGAAGATCCGGGAGCTGAGCATCGAGGGCGCCTGGGAGATCACCCCCCAGCAGCACGGCGACCCGCGCGGCATGTTCATGGAGTGGTACCGCTTCGACAAGCTCGCCGACGTGGTGGGGCACCCGCTGCGGCTGGCCCAGGCGAACCTGTCGGTCTCCGCCCGGGGCGTGGTACGCGGCATCCACTTCGCCGACGTCCCGCCGGGGCAGGCCAAGTACGTCACCTGTGTGCGTGGTGCGGTGCTCGACGTGATCGTGGACCTGCGGGTGGGCTCGCCGACCTTCGGCCGCTGGGAGGGCGTCCGGCTGGACGACACCGACCGTCGGGCGGTCTACCTCAGCGAGGGGCTCGGGCACGGTTTCTGCGCGCTCACCGACGACGCCACGCTGAGCTACCTCTGCTCGGCCAGCTACAACCCGACCGGCGAGCACGCGGTGCACCCGCTGGACGGGGAGTTGGGCATCGAGTGGCCCGCCGACGTTCCGCTGCTGTCGGCGCGGGACGACGCGGCGCCGACGCTCGCGCAGGCCCGGGAGAGCGGCCTGCTGCCGGAGTACGACAACTGCCGGCGGTTCGTGGCGAGCCTCGGTCCGGACGGAATGTCGCACTCAACCGGTATGTGACCGCCCCCGGAGCACGACCTGTGGTGCGACAGTGACGAACCGGGCCTCCGGGCGGCTAATGTCACACCATGGAGCGGCGAATCTTCGGCCTCGAGACCGAGTACGGCGTCACCTGCACCTATCGCGGGCAGCGGCGGCTGTCCCCGGACGAGGTCGCGCGGTATCTGTTCCGGCGCGTGGTGTCCTGGGGTCGGTCGAGCAACGTCTTCCTGCGTAATGGAGCCCGGCTCTACCTGGACGTCGGGTCGCATCCGGAGTACGCGACACCGGAGTGCGACTCGGTGACCGACCTGGTCGCCCACGACCGGGCCGGCGAGCGGATCCTGGAGGGCCTGCTCGTCGACGCGGAGAAGCGGCTGCACGACGAGGGCATCGCGGGTGAGATCTACCTGTTCAAGAACAACACCGACTCGGCCGGTAACTCGTACGGCTGCCACGAAAACTATCTGGTCTCCCGGCACGGGGAGTTCGGCCGGCTCGCCGACGTGCTCATCCCGTTCCTTGTCACCCGGCAGTTGATCTGCGGGGCCGGAAAGGTCCTGCAAACCCCGCGCGGCGCTGTCTACTGCCTGTCGCAGCGGGCCGAGCACATCTGGGAGGGCGTCTCCTCGGCGACCACCCGCAGCCGTCCGATCATCAACACCCGCGACGAGCCGCACGCCGACGCCGAGCGCTACCGGAGGCTGCACGTCATCGTCGGTGACTCCAACATGAACGAGGTCACCACGCTGCTCAAGGTCGGCACCGCGGACATCGTGCTGCGGATGATCGAGGCCGGGGTGGTGATGCGCGACCTGTCCCTGGAGAACCCGATCCGGGCGATCCGGGAGGTGTCGCACGACATCACCGGCCGGCGCAAGGTGCGGTTGGCCTCCGGTAAGGAGGTCAGTGCCCTCGACATTCAGCAGGAGTACCTGGCCAAGGCCACCGAGTTCGTCGAGCGTCGCGGCGGCGACCAGGCCGCCAAGCGGGTCGTCGAGCTGTGGGGCCGGGTGTTGAACGCTGTGGAGACCGGCGACCTGGAGCCGGTCTCCCGGGAGATCGACTGGGTCAGCAAGCTGCGGCTGATCGAGCGCTACCAGCGCAAGCACGACCTGCCGCTGTCGCACCCCCGGGTGGCGCAGATGGATCTGGCCTACCACGACGTGCGTCGCGGTCGCGGCCTCTACGGGCTGCTGGAGCGCCGCGGTGAGGTCGACCGGGTGGCCACCGACCCGGAGATCTTCGAGGCCAAGGAGACCCCGCCGCAGACCACCCGGGCCCGGCTGCGTGGCGAGTTCATCCGGCACGCCCAGGAGAAGCGGCGGGACTTCACCGTCGACTGGGTGCACCTGAAGCTCAACGACCAGGCGCAGCGCACTGTGCTCTGCAAGGACCCGTTCCGGGCGTACGACGAGCGGGTGGAGCGGCTGATCGCCAGCATGTGACGGGTCGGCCGGCCCCGGTGGTGTCATCCGCCGACGGGGCCGGCCAGCCCGCCGCGCCGAGCGGCTAGGCTGAGCGCGCCATGACGACTTCTGGACCTTCCGACCGCCCCGAGCGCGGCGTCGAGCGGCAGAACTGGGTCGAACGCCGGCGGGAGAAGATCCGTGCCGAGGTGGACCGTAACCGCCGCGGTGAATACACAGTGCCAACCTGGGTCCTGGCCCTGGCCCTGATCCTCATCGTAGGCGGCTGGCTAACCCTAATCCTCCTGGCCTAACCCCACCCCACCCCACCCCACCCACCCAGCCCCACCCAACCCCCAACCCCACCCCCCACCCCCCACCCGGGCCCCCGGCCCGCTCGTGTCGATCATGAAGTTATCGTCACGACACGCCGAGGCATCGGGCAATAACTTCATGATCAACGGGATGGGGCCGGGGGTTAGGGGAGCAGGGGGTTGGGGGTTAGGGGAGCAGGGTTGCCGCGTGGCGGCCGGCTGCTGCGGCGGCCAGGAAGTACGCGTGGTCGGCGTCCAGGCCTCGGCCCATCGTGGACAGGGGCACGGTGCTGGCGCGCAGCGCGGCGTCGAGGCCGGCGGTGGGCACCCGGACGATCCGGTGTCGGGCCTTCAGCGGGGTCAGCGACGCGTCCACCTCGGCGGCGAGGGCCGGGTCCAGGTCATCGGGCACGACCAGTTCCGCCGGGGCGAGCGCCACCCGGCCGTACGCGGTGAGGCTGTGGTGCGACACGCCCCGGTGCCGGGGGCGGGGGTCGGCGGCGGAGATGCGCAGGGAGCCGACCGGCCGGCCGCCCAGGGTGGCTGTCGCGTTCACCGCCTCACCGACGGCGACACCGGAGAACCCCCACCGGGTGCCGGTGCCCAGGTTGCCGGGCCCCTGGGCGACGATTGCCACGTCGGCGCCGAGCACGTGCCGGGCGGCGAGCAGCCCGCCGTGCAGGGTGGTCGCCTCCAGGTCACCGCCGAAGGCCTGCCCGACGCTGATCGTGCCGGCCAGGTCGGCGCGCAGTCCGGCGAGGGTGCGGGAGAACCAGGCGGGCAGCGCCCCGCCGTCGGTGAGCAGATACGCCACCCGCGCCTGCGGGGCGTCGGCCCGGATGCCGGTCAGGATCGCCGGCAGCGCCGAGTGCAGGTCGGCGGTGACCACCGGCAGGCCACCCAGGTCGTCCGCGTCGGCGAGCACCGCGCGGTGCGGGGATGCCTCCTCGTCGACGCCGAGCAGGATCGGCTGCAACGGGGTGTAGCGGGCCTTGACCAGGTGCCCGGCGTCGCGGGTGTCGCCCGCCTCCGGCGGGTCCGCCGGCAGCCGGTCCGGCAGGGCCACCACCAGGGCGTACCCGCCGGTGCCCAACCCCATCAGCAGTGCGCCGGCGTTGAGCAGCACCCGGTCGCCGACCTCGGGGGTGCCGACCAGTTCCGGGTAGGCGAGTGCCCGCATCCGGGTGCCGTCGGGCAGGTCGACGTCGAGCTCCACCGCCCCGGTCCACTGCCGTCGCAGCGTCGCCACCGTCCCCGTACGCCATCGCACCATGACGGGCACGCTAGCCGCGTGGCCCCGACGGTCCGCGCCCGGGTGCGGCGCTGGTGGCGGATCAGGTCGGCTCGGGGCCGCCGGCGTCCGGGGTCGGTCCGGCCTGGGTGTGTCGGGCGGTGCCGGTGGCCCCCGGCAGTGAGCGGGTGGGGTCGAGGAACACGAAGCGGATCTCCGGGTACCGCCCGGTGAGCTGTCGCTCGGCCTGGTCGGCGGTGGCCTCGATCTGCGCGCCGGTGGCCTCGTCGCGGAAGTCGACCTTCGCGGCGACCAGGATGTCGTCCGGGCCGAGCTGCATGGTCAGCAGCGTGTCGATGCGCTCCACCTCGGGCAGCCCGCGCAGCTCCTGCTCGATCTCGTGGCGCAGCCGCTCCGGAACCGCCCGGCCGACCAGCAGCGACAGGTTGTTGCTGGCGAGGATCCCGGCGACCGTCAACAGCAGCAGACCGATCAGGATCGAGGCGACGCCGTCCCACACCTCGTCGCCGGTGGCGTGTGACAGGCCGACGCCCGCCCCGGCCAGCAGCAGGCCGACAAGCGCCGCGCTGTCCTCCAGGAAGACCGCCTTGACGGTGGTGTCCGCGGTCAACCGCAGGAACCGCCGCGGCGTGGTGCCCCAGCGCTTCGACTCGTTGCGGACCTGCCGGACGGCCCGGGCCAGGGAGATCGACTCGATGACGAACGACACCGCCAGGACGAGGTACGAGACCAGGTAGTCGCCGCTGTGCTCGTGCACCAGGATCGTGGTGACGCCGTGGGTGACGGCGAAACCGGCACCGGCGACGAAGGTGAACATCGCCGCGAAGAACGCCCAGACGTAGCTCTCCTTGCCGTACCCGAAGGGATGTCGTTGGTCGGCCGGCCGGGAGCCGCGGCGCAGCGCCTGGAAGAGCAGCACCTCGGTGGTGGTGTCGGCGAACGAGTGCGCGGCCTCGGACAGCATCGCGGCCGACCCGGAGATCACCCCGGCGATCAGCTTGGCGATCGCGATGGCGAGGTTGGCGACACCCGCGACGATCACCGTGCCGACGCTCTCACTGCCCGGCCGGGGCTCCGCTTGCGACATGAGGATCACCCTATGACCGCTGCTGGTGCCGCGCCGGAGGAGGCCCGATCCGAACAAGTGTGCGGCACGCCCGCGTGGGTGCACGTCGTGGGCGCGTCGGCTGCTAGCGTCTACCGGGTGTCGCGGACCCGCACCGAACGCCTGGTCAACCTGGTGATCTGTCTGCTGTCCACGCGACGGTTCCTGACCGCCGCGCAGATCGCCGCGACCGTGCCCGGCTACGAGCACGATCCCGACGACGCGCGCGACCACGAGGCGTTCCAACGCAAATTCGAGCGGGACAAGGCCGAGCTGCGCGAGTTGGGTGTGCCACTGGAGACCGGCACGGCGAGCGCCTTCGACCCCGAGCCCGGCTACCGGATCGCGCACCGCGAGTACGCGCTGCCCGACATCCTGCTGGAGCCCGACGAGGCCGCCGCGGTGGGCATCGCCGCCCGGCTGTGGCAGCACGCCGGGCTGGCCGCCGCCGCGTCGTCCGGGCTGGCCAAGCTGCGCGCCGCCGGGGTGGACGTGGACCCGCAGGCCACCCTGGGTCTGGAGCCGATGGTCACCGTCGATCCGGCGTTCGCGCCGCTGACGGCCGCGGCCCGGGACCGCCGCGAGGTCGGTTTCGACTACCGGGTGCCCGATCGGGACGCGCCCAGCCGACGGCGGTTGCAACCGTGGGGCGTGGTCTGCTGGCGCGGCCGGTGGTATGTGGTCGGCCACGACCTGGACCGGGCGGCGACCCGCTGCTTCCGGCTGTCCCGGGTGGTCGGCGCGGTCCGGGTGACCGGGGTGCCCGGCGCGTACGAGCCGCCGCCGAACGTCGACCTGATCAGCCACGTGGCCCGCTGGTCGGGTCCGGTGGAGCGCACCGGCCGGGCCACAGTGCTGGCCGCGCCGGGCCGGGCCGCCGGGCTGCGCCGCTGGGCGGTGGAGGTGAGCACCGGGCCGGACGGCGACCGGTTGGTTCTGCCGTACGCGGACCCGGACGGGTTGGCCGGCCACCTCGTCGGCTACGGCCCGGACGTGCGGGTGCTCGACCCACCGGAGGTCCGCGAGGCGGTCATCCAACGACTCAAGGAGATCGCCGTCCGGCACGACGAACTGGCCGCCACCGGGGGTGCCCGGTGACCCGCCCGGCCGCCCGGGGCGGTTCCCGCGCGTCCGCCGACCGGCTGGCCCGCCTGCTCAACCTGGTGCCCTACCTGCTGGCCCGACCCGGCATCGAGATCGCCGAGGCGGCCGGTGATCTGGGCGTGACCGAGCGCCAGCTCCGGGAGGACCTGGAGTTGCTCTGGGTCTGCGGGCTGCCCGGCTACGGCCCCGGCGACCTGATCGACATGGCGTTCGACGGTGACCGGGTGACGATCACCTACGACGCCGGCATCGACAGGCCGCTGCGGCTCACCCCGGACGAGGCCCTCGCGCTCGTGGTGGCGTTGCGGATGCTCGCCGAGACGCCCGGGGTGGCCAACCGTGAGGCCGTCGAACGGGCCCTGGCGAAGATCGAGGACGCGGGTGACCTGGTGGGTGCCCCCGTGGCGGTCCGGCTGCCCGGCGACACCCGGCGGGTCGAGGCGCTGCGGGCCGCCGTGGCGGGCGGCCGGGCGCTGCGGATCACCTATTACACGGCCGCCCGGGACGAGACCACCGAACGGGTCATCGACCCACTGCGGATGCTGATGGTCGGCGGCCGGGCCTACGTGGAGGCGTGGTGTCGGCGCGCGGAGGCGGTCCGGCTGTTCCGGGCCGACCGGATCGACGCGATCACCGAGCTGGCCGAGCCGGTCACCGTCCCGCCGCAGGCCGTTCCGCACGACCTCACCGAGGGGGTCTTCCGCCCCTCACCCGACCTGCCGCTGATCACCCTGCGGATCGGCCGCAGCGAGCGGTGGATCACCGAGTACTACCCCTGCGAGCGGGTGGAGGCCGGTGACGGCGACCAGTGGCTGGTCTCCCTGCGGGTGACCGACCTGGGATGGGCCCGTCGGTTCGTGCTGGGCCTCGGCCCGGACGCCGTCGTGGTCGCCCCGGTCGAGTTGGCCGAGCAGGTGCGGGCCGCGGCGGCCGCCGCGCTGGACGCCTACGCGGTGCCCGCCCCGAGTGCCGCGCCCCGGCAGCCCGAGGTGGCCCCGGAGATCACGCCGTCGGGTGACCCGGCGGTGGCCGGCCGCACCCAGTAGGCTGACCGCCGTGCTGATCTGGATCGTGCTCGCGGTGGTGCTGCTTCCGCTCGTGGCGCTCGCGCTGGCCGTGCGCCCGGTGTTGACCCGGCTGCCTCGGCTGCGCCGGGCCGCGTTGGCGTTGCAGCGGCGGGCCGCCGAGGCCGAGGCGCTGCGGGAGACCGCCGAGGTGTTGCAGCAGCGCGCCGAGGACGTCCAACGCCGGCTCGACACCACCTCCGACCGACTCGCGGTAATCAAGGCAAAGCGCGGCTGATCGCGCCGCACCTGGCGATGGTTGACGATCATCGCGCGTTGGTCAAGACTTCACCCTTCGGGTCGAACCACCCCCACCCGGCGGGTGGCAGGCAGCCGATCCGCACGTACGATGGGCTGCGTACCACCCCCGGACACAGAGCGACTGGAGCTTCTCATGGGTGCCCTCAAGCCGTGGCACATCGCTGTTCTCGTGGTTGTGCTGATCCTGCTCTTCGGTGCGAAGCGGCTTCCCGACGCTGCTCGTTCGCTGGGTCGGTCGCTGCGGATCATCAAGGCCGAGACCAAGAGCCTGCAGGACGACGACCGCGACCTCGCCGAGAAGGCCGACGCGCAGGCTGGTTACCAGCCGTTGCCGCCGCACGCCGGGCAGCAGGCGCCGTACGCCGGGCAGCCGCAGCAGGCGCCGTACCAGCAGGCGCCGGCGCAGCAGCCGGTCGTCGACCCGGTGCACCGCGTCCGCGACAACTGACCGAAGGGCCCCACCACCGTGGCCTTCGCACTGCGTAAACGCGCCCCGAAGTCGTTCGAGCGGGCCGCCGACGGCTCGATGACGCTCATCGAGCACGTCCGGGAGTTGCGTGACCGGTTGTTCCGCGCCTCGCTGGCGATCGTGGTCGGTCTGATCGTCGGTTACTTCCTGGCGCAGCCGGCGTTCAACCTGCTGAAGGAGCCCTACTGCAGTTTGCCGGGCGCCAGGGACGCGCTCGGCAACTGCCGCGAGTTTCTCCAGCTGTCTCCCGCGGACGGCTTCATCCTGAAGCTGAAGCTGGCGCTCTGGATCGGCCTGATCGTCGGGGCGCCGGTCTGGCTCTACCAGCTTTGGGCGTTCATCGCGCCGGGGTTGCACCGGCACGAGCGCAAGTGGGCGTACGTCTTCGTCGCGATCGCGGCGCCGCTGTTCGCCGGTGGTGCTGTGCTTGCCTACCTCGTCGTGGACAAGGGGCTGGCGTTCCTGCTGGAGGCGGGCGTCACCGGCCTCTCCACCCAGCTGGAGGTCACCCGCTATATCTCGTTCGTCACGAACATGATCCTGTTGTTCGGGGTGGCGTTCGAGTTCCCGCTGATCCTGTTGATGCTCAACTTCACCGGGGTGGCCAGCGCCCGCCGGTTGTTGAGCTGGTGGCGCGCGGTCATCTTCATCTCCTTCGCCTTCGCTGCCATCGCGACACCTGATCCGGGTCCGTTCGGCATGACGCTGCTGGCGCTGTCCCTGTCACTGCTCTACTTCGTGGCGGTGGGCGTCGCGTTCCTCAACGACAAGCGCCGTGGGCGGGGCAAGGAGATCTACGCCGGCCTCGACGACGACGAGGTGTCGCCGTTGGAGTTCGACGCGGATCCGGTCGTGGCCGGGCAACGGGTGGACGCGACAGCGCCGATCGGCGTACCCGAGCCGATCGCCAAGCCCGCACCGATCGAGCGACGCTACGACGACATGACCTGACGGCCCGCGCCGCCCGGTCAGCCGACGCCGTCCCCGTTCGCGGGGGCGGCGTCGCCGTGTTGCCGGTGGCGACCGTGCCTGCCCCGGTGCGCGTCGGGTGTCCGACCGGTACGGTGCTGCCCGTGACCGCAGACGATCACCTTCCCGGCCGGCCCGCGGGCGGCCCGGTCGACGGCGCCCGGCGCGCTGGTGGGCCCGTGGCCGTGCTCGCCAACCCGAGCGCAGGCCGGGGGCGGCACCGCGCCCTGCTGCCCCGGCTGCTGGACGGGTTGGCCGCCGCCGGCCGGCCGGTCCGGGTGCTGTCGGCGGCCGGTCCGGAAGCGGCGGAAGCGGCCTGCCGGGCCGCCGTCGCCGACGGCATCGGCGCGCTCGTCGCGATCGGCGGGGACGGCACCGTGCACCGGGCGATGCAGGCGGTCGCCGGCACCGACGTGCCGTTCGGCCCGGTGCCGGCGGGGACCGGAAACGACTTCGCAGTGGACACCGGTTTTCCCGCCGACCCGGTGACGGCGGTGGACGTGATCGTGTCGGCGCTGCGGGCCGACCGCACCCGGGTCGTCGATCTCGCCCGGATGGTCGGGGCCGATGGCGCCGAGCGTTGGTTCGGTGCGGTCCTCGCTGCCGGGTTCGACGCGATAGTCAACGAGCGGGCCAACCGGATGCGTTGGCCGCGCGGTCCCCGCCGCTACGACCTGGCGATCCTGGTCGAGCTGGCCCGGCTGCGGCCCCGCCGCTACACGCTGCGCCTCGACGGGGTGCCGCACGAGCTGGACGCGGTGCTGGTGGCGGTGGGCAACTGCCCGACGTACGGCGGCGGAATGCGGATCTGCCCCGACGCGGACCCGACCGACGGGCTGCTCGACGTGGTGGTGGCGGGTCGGGTCGACCGGCGGACCCTGATCCGGGTGAAGCCGCGCATCTACCAGGGCACCCACGTCAGCCACCCCCTGGTGACCAGCTACCGGGCCCGCACCGTGGAGTTGGCCGCCGAGGGCATCGTCACGTACGCCGACGGGGAGCGTTCGCTGACGTTGCCGGTGACGATCAGCGCGGTCCCGGAGGCGCTGCGGCTGCTGCGTTGACCCGTACCGCTCCGATGCTCGCCGCGATGACAAGCACGATGGCGACGCACTCCAGCAGGGTCAGCGCCTGGCGCAGCACCAGCCAGCCGGCGAGGGTGGCGACGGCCGGGCCGAGGCTCATCAGCACCGCGAAGGTGGCGGTCGGCATGCGCCGCAGCGCCAGCAGCTCCAGGGTGTACGGCAGCCCGGAGGCGAGCACCGCGAGGGCGGTACCGAGCGCCAGCACCTGCGGGTCGAGCAGCACCGCGCCGCCGTCGACGATGCCCAGCGGCAGGGTGACAAGCGCGGCGAGGGTAAGCGCCAGGGCCAACCCGTCCGCGCCGGGAAACCGTCCGCCGACCCGGGCGCTCAACACGATGTACGCGGCCCACATGGCGCCCGCACCGAACGCGAAGGCCACCCCGATCGGGTTCAGTCGGTCGAAGCCGCCCTGCCCGAGCAGCGCCACACCGGCCAGGGCCAGCCCCGCCCAGCCCCAACTGGCACGTCGTCGGGCGCTGAGCACCGACAGTGCGAGGGGGCCGAGCACTTCGAGCGTCACCGCCGGACCCAGCGGGATGCGTTCGATGGCCTGGTAGAACAGCGAGTTCATGCCGGCCAGCGCCAACCCGAATCCGCCCGCGGCGAGCCAGGCCGACCGGCCGTACCCGCGCAGTCGGGGCCGGCACACGACGAGCAGCAGCACCGCAGCGATGGTCAGCCGCAGGGTCACCGCGCCGGCCACCCCGGTACGCGGGAAGATCAGCGCGGCCACGGCGGCGCCGAACTGGACCGACAGCGCCCCACCGAGCACCAGCCCCACGGCGACGACACCACCGCGGCGCTGCGGGGCCGCGCTGGCTGGGTCCGGGGCGGGTAACAGGGTCTCGGTCACCGCCATGACGCTAGGCGGTCGCCCTCGATCGACAGGCGGCGGCGTCTGTATCCGGAATCATCGATGCGTCGGCTATCCTGCCCGGGACGGTATTGATCCACAGTTGGGAGCTGGCATGCGCCTCGACCTGGTCACGGTCTCCGCCTCGCCGCGAGCGCACGCCCGGTAACTGATCGGGTACCGCCGGGGGGACGTCCTCCGGTGCTCTGGTGCTCCTCGCCGCGACGCGGTCTCACGACGACCGTTTCCTTTCCTGGCTCGAGGAGTTCTTTTGCGTACCCGTGTATCCGCGCGTCTGGGCGCGGACTTCACCAGGCTCTGGACCGCTGCGGCGGTCTCCAACGTCGGCGACGGGGTCACCATGGCCGCCGGCCCGCTACTTGTCGCCTCCGTCACCGACAACCCGGCCCTCGTGGCCGGATCCGTCGTCGCACAGCAACTGCCCTGGTTGCTGTTCGCCCTGATCAGCGGCGCCTACGTCGACCGACTCGAACGGCGGCGCATCGTCGTGGTCGTCAATCTGGTACGCGCCGCGGCCCTGGCGGCCCTGTCCGTGACCATCGCGACCGGGACCGTCACCGTCACCGTCATCTACGCGGTGCTCTTCCTGCTGGGTACGGGCGAAACCCTCGCGGACACCGCCCTGGGCGCCCTGCTCCCGGCGGTGGTGACCCCCGAGCAGCTACCGACGGCCAACGCCCGGCTCTACGCGAGCTTCACCATCGGGAACCAGTTCGTCGCGAAACCGCTTGGTGCGTGGTTGTTCGTCGTCTCGGCGGCGGTTCCGTTCGGCGTCGACGCGCTCACCTTCGCGGCGTCCGCGGTGCTGATCGGGGGCATCCGCCGAGTCCCACCGGTGGCGGTACCCGACCGGCCGAACTCGCTGCGCGCCGAGGTGGTCGCTGGTGTGCGGTGGCTGTGGCGGCACCGCCTGCTGCGGACCCTCGCGCTCAGCATGGGCTTGAGCAACATCGCATTCGGTGCCGCGTTCGCCGTGTTCGTTCTCTACTGCCGGGAGCGGTTGGGTGTCTCTGCCATCGGCTACGGCGTCCTGTTGACCGCGTTCGCGGTCGGTGGCCTGTCCGGTACGGCAGTCGCCACCACACTGACGCGTGTGCTCGGCACCGTGACCGTGTTGCGGATCGGTCTGCTCATCGAGATCGCGACGCAGGTCTGCCTCGCGATCACGACGAGCGTCTGGGTGGCCGCAGTGGTCCTTGTCGTGTTCAGCGTCCACGCCATGGTCTGGGGAATCACCGTCACCTCGGTCCGGCAGCGGGTCGTGCCGTCGCACCTGCGGGGCCGGGTCGGCAGTGCGTACGCGTTGCTTGACCTTGGCGGGGCCGCGCTGGGCTCCCTGATCGGCGGCCTGCTCGCCAGCGCCTGGTCGCTCACCACGCCGTTCTGGGCGGCCGCCGCCGCGATGGCGGCGATCACCGTCGTCGCCTGGCGGCCCCTGCGCGAAGCGGCAGCCGGCTGAGCGGCACCGGTCCCGGGCGGCGACGTGACGCCGTTCGGGGCCGGGCTGCCCCGGCCGCGGTGTTCGCCGACCCGGTGTTACCGGCTGACGGCCGCCGGTCAGTCCGGCAGGGCGAGGTCGAGTACGGCGCCCAGCCCGTTCTCCCGACCCGGGTCGGCGGTGGGGAGCACCAGCACCGCGCAGCCGGCGGCCACCGCGCCCGCGTCCGCCGGGGTGTCGCCGACCATCAGGGTCTGCTCCGGGTCGACGCCGAGCATCCCGCAGGCCCGCCAGAAGATCGCCGGGTCGGGCTTGCAGCGCCCCACCTCGTACGACAGTACGAACGCGTCGACCAGGTCGGTCAACCCCCAGGCGTCGAAGTGCGGCCGCAGGTCGAAGCCGATGTTGCTGACCACCGCCACCGGCACCCCGGCGTCGCGCAACGCGGCCAGGGTGGGCGCGGTGTCCGGATACGGCAGCCAACCGTCGGCGGTGAGCAGCCGATCGTAGAGCGCGTCGGCGAAGCCCTCGATGCCCGCGTCGACGGTCTCGGCCAGCCCGGTGTACGCGCCCCGGTGGGCGTGCTGATAGAGATCCCGGTCGGCCCACAGCTCGGCGAGCCGGGGTGGCACCCGCGCCGGCAGCGGCCCGCCGGCCCGCCCGGCGGTCAGCAGCCGGTCGGCCAGCGAGGTGGCGCGGACCCGGTCCAGGGTCACCCCGCACGCGGCGGCGGCCTCCAGCACCCATCGCCGGGGCTCCTCCACCTGGGCCAGGGTGCCGTGGAAGTCGAAGAGGACCGCCTTGACGGGCCGTCGGGACGCCCGGCGGGCGGCGGGCTCGGAGCTGCCCGGCGGACGAGTCTGGGGCGGTTCGGCATGGTCCGGCACGCCGTGCACCCTACCGACCGCCTCGGACGGCCCAACCGGACGGCCTTGTCGGGTGCCCTGTGCCGGCACGCACTAATCTTGGTGCCATGTCGAGCCCCGCCGAGCGGTACGCAGCGGCGCGCCGCCGGGCCGCACAGGCCGCAGAGTTTCCGGCGCTGGACGAGTTCGCCCTTGACCTGGGGTTCGACCTCGACGATTTCCAGCGCGAGGCGTGTCAGTCGTTGGAACGGGGTAGCGGGGTGCTGGTCTGCGCCCCCACCGGAGCCGGCAAGACGGTGGTGGGGGAGTTCGCGGTCCACCTGGCGTTGCGCGGGCGGCCTGACGACCCGGTGCCCGGCGAGGACCCACCGGCCCGGCGCAAGTGCTTCTACACCACGCCGATCAAGGCGTTGTCCAACCAGAAGTACCACGATCTGGTCGCCCGGTACGGCGCCGAGCAGGTCGGCCTGCTCACCGGCGACAACGCGATAAACGGCGACGCGCCGGTGGTGGTGATGACCACCGAGGTGCTGCGCAACATGCTCTACGCGGGGTCCAGCACGTTGCAGGGCCTGGCGTACGTGGTGATGGACGAGGTGCACTACCTGGCCGACCGGTTCCGCGGTGGGGTGTGGGAAGAGGTGATCATCCACCTGCCCGCCTCGGTCACCCTTGTCTCGTTGTCGGCGACGGTGTCGAACGCCGAGGAGTTCGCCGACTGGCTGGTCACCGTACGCGGCGAGACCGCCGTGGTGGTCAGCGAGCACCGGCCGGTGCCGTTGTGGCAGCACATGCTGGTCGGCAAGCGGATGTTCGACCTGTTCCACGACGCGGACGCCGCCCGCAAGCACGACGTGCACCCGGAGTTGCTGCGCTACACCCGGGAGACGGCGCGGCGGTTGGAGCTGGGCGAGGGGCGCAGCGCGGGGCCGGGTGCCGGTCGGCGGGGCCCGCGCTGGCGCGGTCCGCTGCGCCCGGACATCGTCGACCGGCTGGACCGGGAGGGCCTGCTCCCGGCGATCCTGTTCATCTTCAGCCGGGCCGGATGTGCCGCCGCGGTGCAGCAGTGTCTCGCCGCCGGGCTGCGGCTCACCTCGCCCGACGAGCGGGCCGAGATCCGCCGGGTGGTCGAGTCCCGGGTGACCGCCATTCCGGGCGAGGACCTGTCGGTGCTCGGTTACTGGGAGTGGCTCGACGGCCTGGAGCGGGGCCTGGCCGCCCACCACGCCGGCATGCTGCCGGTGTTCAAGGAGGTCGTCGAGGAGTTGTTCGTCCGGGGCCTGGTCAAGGCGGTCTTCGCCACCGAGACCCTGGCGTTGGGCATCAACATGCCGGCCCGCTGCGTGGTCCTGGAGCGGCTGGTCAAGTACAACGGTGAGGCGCACGTCGACCTGACCCCGGGGGAGTACACGCAGCTCACCGGCCGGGCCGGCCGCCGGGGCATCGACGTGGAGGGGCACGCCGTGGTGGTGTGGTCCCCGGAGACCGACCCCCGGCACGTGGCCGGGCTCGCGTCCACCCGCACGTACCCGCTGCGCTCCAGTTTCCGGCCGTCGTACAACATGGCGGTGAACCTGGTCGGCACTGTCGGCGTGGAGCCGGCCCGGGCGCTGCTGGAGTCCTCGTTCGCCCAGTTCCAGGCGGACCGGTCGGTGGTCGGTCTGGCCCGGCAGGTGCAGCGCAACACCGAGACCATCGACGCGTACGGCGTCGAGGCCGCCTGTCACCACGGCGATTTCGACGAGTACTTCGCACTGCGGGTGGCCATCGCGGACCGGGAGAAGGCGATCGCCCGACAGGGGCAGACCCAGCGCAAGGCCGCCGCGGTGGCGTCGCTGGAGCGGCTGCGGATCGGTGACGTGATCCGGGTGCCGGCGGGCCGGCGGGCCGGGTTGGCCGTCGTGCTGGACCCGGCGACCGGCGGGTTCGGCGAGCCGCGCCCGCTGGTGCTCACTCAGGACCGGTGGGCCGGGCGGGTCAGCCCTGGCGACTTCACCACCCCGGCGGAGGTGCTGGCCCGGATCCGGGTGCCCAAGCACTTCAACCACCGTTCGCCGGCCGCCCGCCGGGATCTCGCCGCCGAGGTCAGTGGCACCGGCCTGGACCGGCACGCCGGCCGGCGGGGTGGTCGTTCCCGGCAGCCGGCCGGCGAGGACCACCAGATCGCCCAGCTCCGCACCGAGCTGCGTAACCACCCCTGTCACGGCTGCCCGGAGCGCGAGGACCACGCCCGCTGGGCGGAGCGCCGGCGGCGGCTGGAGCGCGACACCGAGGAGTTGCGCGAGCGTGTGTCCGGGCGGACCGGGTCCCTCGCGCGGACCTTCGACCGGATCGTGGCGTTGTTGACCGACCGTGGTTACCTCGCTCGCGACGGCGCGGTCACCGACGCCGGCCGGATGCTCGGTCGGATCTGGACCGAGGCGGACCTGCTGGTCGCCGAGTGCCTGCGCCGGGGGGTGTGGAACGGCCTGTCCCCGGCCGAGTTGGCCGCCGCGGTGTCGGTGGTGGTCTTCGAGGCACGTCGCGACGTCGACGAGCGGGCGTCGTTGCCGCGCGGGCCGGTGGCCGACGCGGTGGACGAGACGATAAAGCTCTGGAGCGAGATCGAGGCCGACGAGGCGACCCGCGGGCTGACCGCGACCCGGGAGCCGGATCTGGGCTTCGCCTGGCCCGTCTACCGGTGGGCCCGGGGCGAGGCGCTGGCCAAGGTGCTCGGCAGCGGTCACGAGATCGACGGCGAGATGCCCGCCGGCGACTTCGTCAGGTGGGCGCGCCAGGTTGTCGACCTGCTCGGCCAGCTTGCCGACTCCGGCGGCGCCTCGGCGGAGTTGCGGTCCACCGCCCGGCAGGCCATCGCGGCCGTGAACCGGGGCGTGTTGGCGTATCACACCACTGCCTGACGGTCACAATCAGTAACGATCGCTGAGGAAACCGACGCGTCGGACAGTCACCACGACGGCACCCCCCGAATATGCTGGGGGGCGCTGTCGTGCCTGGTCACGCCACCCCTGATCATTGCCGAGCGCCTTATGCTGACGCGCCGGTAACGAACGGGAGAAGGCCGCTGTGGCGGACATCAATCACTTTGAGTACGGGTGGATCACACCCGCGTTGAGCTACGTGTTGTCCGTGCTCGGTTCGATCCTCGGGCTGGTGTGCGCCGGGCGCATCCGGACCGCGCGCACCGCCCGCCAGCGGGCCTGGTGGGGTCTGCTGGCGGCCTGGGCGCTCGGCGGCACCGCCATCTGGGCGATGCATTTCATGGCCATGCTGGGCTTCGCCGTCGAGGGCACCCGGATCCGCTACGACGTGCCGCTGACCGCGGCGAGCACGGCCATCGCCGTGCTGGCGGTCGGCATCGGCCTGGGCATCGTGGGCACCGGCCGGTTGAACCCGGTACGCCTGGTCGCCGGCGGCATCTTCACCGGCGCCGGGGTGGCCTCCATGCACTACACCGGGATGGCGGCGATGCGCCTCAACGGCAGTCTCGGCTACGACACCATCCGGGTGGTGCTCTCGGTGGTCATCGCGGTCGTGGCGTCCACCGTCGCGCTGTGGCTCGCGATGACCGTCCGACGTGGGTTGGCGATCTTCGCCTCCGCGCTGGTCATGGGCATCGCCGTGAACGGCATGCACTTCACCGGGATGAGCGCGCTGTCGGTGCACCGGCACGAGGGTGTGGCAGGGGTGACCGGCGCCCAGGCGAGCACGCTGCTGGTGCCGATCATGGTGGCGGTGATCTTCGGCGTGGTCGGTCTGCTCTATGCGCTGCTCGCCGCCCCGACCGACGACGACCGGGCCGCCGCCGCGTACCTGGACGGGCGACGGGTCGCGCAGCCGGCTGCCGCGACGCCCGCCGCCGCCCCGGACCCGGTCGGGTTGCGCGCCCGCTCCACCCTCGGTCAGCCGGGCACCGCGTTTCCGTCCCGCCGGGACACCCCACCGCGCTGACGGGGACACGGCGCGGCCGGTGCGGGGTCAGGTCGTCGGGCGGTCGGACCGGCCGCCGTCGATGCTGAGGGTGGCCAGCAGCCCGGGGTGGTCGGTGGACCCGCGCATCGCCACCGTCCGGCGGCAACAGAGGCCGATGTCGGTGGTCGTCAGCATGTGTTGCCGCGCGCCGTCGTCGATTCGCTGGTGACCCGGTGGCGCGCAGGACCGCACATCGGGGTCGCCGCCGGCGCGGAGGTTGAGGTCGCCGCTGAGCAGGACGGGCAGCCGTCCGGCGCGGCCTCGGATCGTCGGCAGGATCGTGTCGAGCAGTTGGCGGCACTGGGCGAGTGCGACAGCGTAACCGGTGGCCGCCAGATGTGTGGTGCAGGCGAGCAGGACCGCGTCGACCTCGACGCAGAGCCAGGCCCGTTCCTCGGGGTCCGCGAGGTCCTGCGTGGGGTGGATCCCGCGGTACACGGCCGGGGCGGTGGCCGGCGCCCGCACCCGCGTCAGCAGCCCCACCCCGTACGGCTGGCCGTTGCGGCAGCGGGTGTCGCCCCCGCTGGGGCGGTCACCGGCGGGCTGGAACGCGGAGACGACCCGCCGCCCGGTGTGCACCGTCGCGAACACCCGCGCCAGCTCGGCCACGTCGTCCTGGCAGATCTCGTTGAGGGTGACCAGATCGGGCGCCTCGGTGCTGATCACCTCGGTGGCCCGCCGCACGGCGTGGCCGGTGTAGCAGCCGGCGCGGCCGCTGTTGCAGAGGTTCAGCTGCAACACCCGCAGGACCGTCGGCCCGGTGTGCTCCGTCGGCCTGGTCACCGACGACCCGGCGGGCAGTCCGGCGGCGGCGATCAGGCAGCCGACGGCCAGGGCCCGCCGCAAAAGACGGTGCGAACGGCGGTCGGCCACGCGGCCTCCGGGTGCAGCGGGCGACAGTCTTCGCCGAGGTGCCCGTGATCCTACTGACGGTCGCCCGCCGCGCGGATGGCCGAGGGGGTACCCGCGGTGCGCGTACCCCCTCGCTGACTCAGTGGGCGCGGACCGCGACGACCGTGTACGGCGTTGTCGGTGTCGGCGGTGTGGTGAACCGGCCGTTGGGCAGGTAGAGCCGGCCCAACGCCTCGGCGACGGTGGTGGGCACGTCGAAGTTCGGGTCGGTGATGGTGCCGGTGAGCGTGCCCGTGGTGCCGGCCCGGTCGAGCGTGGCCACCGCGATCCGGTTGAGGCTGTTCTGCACGACGTAGAGGGTGTGGCCGCGCCGCAGCAGCCCGTCGCCGTTGGTGAAGGTGTAGCCGGGCACGTCCACGGCGGTGGTGGCGCCGGTGGCCGGGTCGACCCGGTAGAGCGTCCCGGTGTTGGACTGGACGATGATCAGCGCCTGGCCGTCCGGTGTGGTGGTGATGCCGTTGATGTTCACGCCGGTGCCGACCTGCTGGTACGCGCCGGTCAACGCGATGTTGCCGAACCCGTCGGCCGGCGGCAGCGCGCCGCCGCGACCGAACGGCAGCCGGTAGAGCACCGGGCGGTTGGAGTCGGTGAAGTACGCGGCGTCGCGGGTCAGGATGACGTCGTTGACGAACGTCGGGGCGGTGGCGAACTGGTAGCGCGCCAGCACCTCGCCGGTGCGGGTGTCGAGCACCCGGGCGTCACCGGCGGTGCCTCCGGCGACGAAGAGCCGGCCGCGTTGGTCGGTCTTGAGACCGAGGGACGGGGTGCCGGTGGCCGCACCGATCGTCGTACCGCGACCGGTGATCAGGTCGACGCGCTGGATGGCGCCGGTGGTCCGGGAGCCGAGGTACGCGTACCGGCCGGCGGTGGCGATGCCCTCGGGTGTGAACCCGTCGGGCAGGGCGAGGACGGTGGGCGGCCGTCCCGCGGGGTGTGCCTGCGCGGGCGTGACGGCGACAGCGGTCAGCAGGGCGGCGGCCAGGGCGCCGCCGAGCGCGGCCCGAAGGGGTCGGTTCACTGTGCTCCTTCCGGGCGGAGCGCGGCACGAGCCGACAGATCCGCCACGATCACTGGGGCCAGGACCCTGCCCACTGTACGACCGCCACCGTCCGAGCGCCCGGCGTGACGGCGCGGTCCTCGGGAGCGACCGCGCCGGCACACCGGCGAGCTGGGCGGATCGTCAGGCGTTGCGGACCAGCCGCCACCGGTTGTCCGCGCTGCCGTTGTCGGAGTCCTGCACCGCCTGCGCACCCATGGCGGTCGACCCGTTCAGGATGGCGAGCAGCTTGTTGCTGTTGACGTTGCGGATCTTGTAGGTGCCGTCGCCGTTGTCAGCGAGGATCCACCGGTGGTCGGCGGTGCCGTTGTCCGCCCACTGCAACACCCGGGCGTTGTCGGCGGTGGACATGTTCTCCACACCGAGCACCTTGCCGCTGTTGCTGTTGCGGAACCGGACCGCGTTGCCGTCGGTCACCACCACCCAGTTGTGGTCGGCGGTGCCGCTGTCGCTCCACTGCACGGCCAGACCACCGTCGGCGGTGGACATGTTCTGTATCCCGAGGACCAGCCCGGTGCCCACGTTGACCAGGCGGTAGCTGCCGCTGGGGCCGCCGCTGCCGTTGGTGTTCCAGTAGACCGTGTAGTTGTAGCCGTGGGCGTCGTAGAAGGGCGCGAGGTTCACAGTGGACCCGTTGGCGCTGGCGGTGAACGCGAGCGAGCTGGTGCTGGTCCGGGTGATCGAGGAGACGGTGAGGGTGGGCAGGGTGCTCAGGGCCGTGTTGCCGTAGTTGCCGGCCAGCACCGTCGGGCCGAACGTGACAGCGCCGACGTTGGCGTTGTCGTTGGCGGCCTTGACGGCGATCTGCATCGGCAGCCGCACGGTGATGGTGTCGCCAGCGGCCCAGGTGCGGGTGACGGTGGCGTAGCTGCCCGGTGTGGTGGTGACGTTCTCCACGGTGCCGTTGACGGCGATCGTCGCCCCGCTGGTCCAGGACGGGATCCGCACCCGGATGCTCCACGAACCGCTCATCGAGCCGCTCAGCGTCAGCGTGGTGGTGTCGCTGACCGGGAAGCTGGTGGTCTGGGTGACGGTGATGCCGCGCTGCGTCCAGTCCAGCACCGACGGTGCGAACAGGTTCACGCTCAGCGTGGTGCCGTTGTAGAAGTAGATGGAGTCCATCAACCTCGTGTTGATCTCCAGGCCGGTGCCCTGGCAGCACCAGAACGAGTTGTAGTCGGTGCTCCAGGTGCCGCCACCCCAGGCCGGGCCGACGCCCCGACGGCCACCCGGTCGCAGCGGGGTGAAGTAGGTGATGTGGCCGCGGCTGTCGGCCGGGTTCTGTCCGCCGATCAGGTGGTTCATCAGCGCACGCTCGTAGAAGTCGAAGTAGTCCGCCCGGTTCGGGTCGAGCAGCCACAGCTCCCGGGTCAGTTTGAGCATGTTGTACGTGTTGCACTGCTCGCAGGTGTCGTTGCTGAGGTAGCCGGCGATCGCGTTCGGCGCCCGGAAGTGCTCCGCCTGGCTGTTGCCGCCGATGGCGTAGGTGTGCGCGCCGACGGTGATGCGCCACGCGTTGCTGGCGATGTCCCGGTAACGGGTCGTCCCGGTGGCCTTGTACTCGCGGGCGGCGCCGATCCACTTGGGAACCTGCGTGTTGGCGTGCAGCCCGTTGAGCTGGTCCTGGCCGGAGGCCAGCGGGTTGAACACCGAGTTGTGGTCGAACCGCTGCGCGGTGGTGAGCCACCGGCTGTCGCCGGTCTGCTGGTAGATGTCGGTGAGCACGTCGTTCATGCCCCCGAACTCGGTGCCCAGCATCGACTGCATCTGGCTGGAGCTGAGCCGGGACGTCCGGGTGTCGACCCAGCCGGCCAGTGACAACAGCACAGTGCGGGCCTGGGTGTTGCCTGTGTGACGCCAGACGTCGAGCAGCCCGGCGAGGGTCTTGTGGATGCAGTAGTAGGGCACGTTGCCGTTGGATAGCGTCCGTGCCTCGAGGGCGGCGAAGTCGGACTCCGGGAAGCCGGAGAGGTAGCCGGCCCCGAATCCGGCGGCACCGTTGTTCGCCTGGCACTTGGCCAACTCGGCGACCATGTAGTTGGCCTTGTCCCGGCAGGTGGTGTCGCCCAGCACCGCGTACGCGTACGCCCACGCGCTCAGGAAGTGGCCCTGCATGTGGGTCCGGAACGGGAAGTTCGGCGCGTCCCAGCCCCCGTTGGTGGCGGCGCCGTTCGTGGACAGCCGGTGGTTGGCGCGGAAGTTGTAGAGCATCCGGTCCACGTCGACGAACCGCAGGTAGTTGAGCGTCCGCGACTGGTTGTCCATCCAGCGGCCGGAGGTCAGCCGCACCTGACCGAGGTCGAACGGGTACGCCGAGACGCCGATGTCCGGCCGGGCCGGCGGGACCACGGCGGCCGCGGCGCTGCCGGCGGCGACTGTGGTGCCGGCAGCGGAGAGCACCACAGAGGCTCCGGCGGCCTGGAGGAGGTGGCGGCGGCTGAGGGGCGGGGGTGGCATGGGAACCTCCGGGGATTTCGGTACGGGACGGTGCGCTACGGGGTGGTGCGGAAGGTGGTGTCCGGGCGGCCCGCGGCGCTCGGGAGGCTCGGTGCGCCGCTGGCGGTAGCCGCGGCGGACAGTGCGCCCAGGGTGAACGCGCGTCGAGCGGACGAGCTGCCACCGTGGACGCCAGTGGCACGCCCGCGGGAGGCCTAATCGTGGCACATCAATGTGATCGCTAACATAGTTCGTCGTTAACACGCCCGCAACCCCCGAGGGCCGCCGGGTGGGCCGCCCCGGGTGCGCCGGTTTCGGCGCCGGACCGCCGGACCGCCTGGCGGGGAGTGGTCGAGGAGCCAGGCGGGTCCGAAATCGGCGGTATGGGGCTTGTCGCCGGCAGCTGGTAACAGTGCGTAACGGGCGGCCGTCGACCGGGGGTCGAGCCGCGGCTCCGTTGACGCCTGCCGCGCCGCTCAGTACGGTGCATCGTAAATCTTGGATGTCGTAGTCGATACATCAATGCTGCGGTGTGGTTACGACGGTCATCGCACGACGCGCAAAGCCCAGCTCATCGGCGAGGGGAGGTGTCGACCAACCCCTGTTAGCGCTAACAGGGTTGTCGACCGCGCCGCTTCACCGGGTACGGCGAAGCCCGCTTCCCCACGGCAGCCAAATGGCGGCGGCCCGTCGTCGATTCAGACCCGCGCCCGGCACACTCTCGGTGGGAGTAGATGTGAACGTGAATGCTCGAACCACAACCCGGACCAGTCGCTCGGCCAGGCGGGTCATCGCCTGGCTGGCGAGCCTCCTCTGCGTCCTCGCGCTGGCCCCCGCCGGTGTCGCGAAGGCGGACAATCCTATTGTTCAGCATATTTATACGGCTGATCCGGCGCCGTTGGTTTACAACGGTCGGGTGTATGTGT
>NZ_JBEZEY010000036.1:0-28521 GCF_040649135.1 Micromonospora sp. NPDC049047 | reverse complement strand
TCGGTGGCGCGTGCGGGGTTGGCGAACCCGCGGGCCAACGGGATCGAGGCGATCAAGCGGTTGGCTCGGCTGGATCCGATCGACGTCGCCTGCGGTGACATGGTGCTCACCCAGACCGACGTCCAGTTGCCCGGTGCGTTGCCGTTGTTGCTGTCGCGTACGCACCTGTCGTCGTATCGGTTGGGGAGTTGGTTCGGCCGGTCCTGGGCGTCCACGCTCGATCAGCGCATCGAGGTCGACGACGCCGGGGTCTACCTGGCTACCGCCGACGGGATGGCGTTGATCTACCCGGTCGGCGTGGACGGTCGCCCTGATCGGCTGCCGACCGAGGGGCCGCGGTGGTCGTTGGCGCGGGATCCGGCCGACGATGTCTACCGGGTCACCGATCCCGCTCGGGGTTGGACGTGGCACTTCGGGTCGGTGCCCGGCGCTGTGGCGGGTCAGCTTCCGCTTGTCGCGGTGACCGATCGCAACGGTCACCGGGTCGATGTGCGTCACGACGACAGCGGCGCGCCGGTCGAGGTGGTGCACTCCGGTGGCTACCGGGTGCGGGTGCGTGTCGAGGAGAACCGGATCGTCGGGTTCGACCTCGGCGGGGACGACGCCGATACCGAGTTGATCCGCTTCGGTTACAACGAGGCCGGTGACCTGACCGAGGTCATCAACTCCTCCGGGTTGCCGCTGCGGTTCGACTACGACATCGACGGGCGGGTCACCCAGTGGGTGGACCGCAACGGCACCGAGTACCGCTACACCTACGACGAGGACGGGCATTGCGTCGCCACGTCCGGCACCGGCGGCTGCCTCACGGGGATGCTGCGCTACGACACCGCGGCCCGGGTCACCACTGTGGTCGACTCGCTCGGCCACGCGACGGTCTACCACCTCAACGAGCTGCGGCAGGCCGAACAGGTCACCGACCCGCTGGGCAACGTCACCACCACCGTCTGGGACCGATTCGACCGCAAGCAGGCCGAGACCGATGCGCTCGGGCGGACGACTCGTTGGTCCTACGATGACGACGGCAACCTGGTCGAGGTCACCCGCCCGGACGGCAGCCGGGCGACGGCCACGTACAACGACCTGGGCCAGCCGGTCCTGGTCACCGATGTCGACGGCGCCATCTGGCGGCGCGAGTACGACGAACGCGGCAACCTGACCATGATCACCGACCCGGCCGGCGCCACCACCCGCTACGCCTACGACGAAGCCGGCAACCTGGCCGACGTGACCGACGCCCACGGCAACGTGTCGGTGGTGGCTACTGATCCGACCGGGCTGATCAGCTCGTTCACCGAACCAACCGGTGCGCTGACGACCTACCGGCGCGACTCGGCCGGACGCGTTGCTGAGGTGACCGACCCGCTCGGCGGCACCACCCGCCTCGGCTGGACCGTCGAGGGACGCCTCGCCTGGCGGCGCGGCCCGGACGGGGCGAGCGAGGAATGGACCTACGACCCGGAAGGCAACCTGGTCACCCACACCGACCAGACCGGGGCCACCACCCATTACGAGGTAGGCCCCTTCGACCTGCCGGTGGCACGCACCGGACCCGACGGCGCACGCCTCGCCTTCGCCTACGACACCGAGCTGCGGCTCACCACTGTCACCAACGCCCAGGGGCTCGTCTGGTCCTACGACTACGACCCGGCAGGACGGCTGATCACCGAAACCGACTTCAACGGCCGCACGCAGACCTACACGAACGACCGCGCCGGCCAGATCATCAGCCGGACCAATGGGCTCGGGCAGCGCATCGACCTGGTCCGTGACCTGCTGGGCAACGTGGTGCAGAAGCAGACGGTCGAGGGCACCACCACCTTCGCGTACGACCCGGTCGGCCGGTTGCTGAACGCCACCACACCCGAAGTCGACCTCCACCTCGAGCGCGACCTGATGGGTCGGGTGCTTGCGGAAACTCAGAACGGCCACACCCTGACCTGCGCCTACGACGCGCTCGGCCGGCGGACCCAGCGACGAACTCCGTCAGGTGTGGAGAGCGCCTGGGAGTACGACGCCGGAAGCCGGCCCGTGGCCGTGCAGACCGGCGACGCCACTGTCGCCTTCACCCACGACGCGACCGGCCGGGAAACCCAGCGGACGGTCGGCAACCTTGCCCTGACGCACAGTTGGGACGCGAATCACCGACTGCTCGCCCAGGTGCTCACCGCGAACCCGGCCGGACCGGACGCGGTGCCGGATCTGGTTGCGCACCGGGCCTACCGCTACCGGCCCGACGGCTACCTGACCGACATCGCCGACCAGCTCACCGGTGAGCGCCGACTGGAGCTTGACCGGGCCGGCCGGGTCACCGCCGTGCAGGCCGATGGTTGGACCGAACGGTACGCCTATGACGACGCCGGTAACGTCGCCGACGCCACCTGGCCCGGAGCGGATGACGCCGTCGCGGCTCGGGGCGAGCGGGAGTACAGCGGCACCCTGATCCGTCGGGCCGGGGACCTGCGGTACGAACACGATGCTGCTGGCCGGGTCACGCTGCGACAGCTCACGCAACGTTCAACCAAGCCGCTGACGTGGCGTTACACCTGGGACAGTGAGGATCGGCTGGTCGCGGTGACGACGCCGGACGGCACCCGGTGGCACTACCGATACGACGCGCTGGGTCGGCGGGTCAGCAAGCAGCGCCTCGACGCCGATGGCGCGGTGGCCGAACAGATCGACCTTGCCTGGGACGGCCCACGTCTCATCGAGCAGATCCACCGCCACGACGATGAGGTGAAGACCAGCACCTGGGAGTACGCCCCCGGCGCGTTCACCCCGATCGGCCAGACCGACGGGGTGGTGGGTCAGGACGAGGTAAACCGCCGCTTCTATGCGATCGTGACCGACCTGGTCGGCGCACCGACCGAACTGGTCAGCCCCGACGGCGACATTGCCTGGCAACAGCGGACCACCATCTGGGGCATCCCCACCCAGGTCACCGCCACGGGCGTCGACTGTCCGCTGCGCTTCCCCGGGCACTTCCATGATCCAGAGACCGGCGCCTCAAGCAACTATCACCGCTACTACGACCCGGACACCGCCCGCTACCTCAGCGCCGACCCCCTCGGTCTCGCTCCCGGCTCGAACCCTTACCGATACGTCGTCAACCCATTCCGGTTTGTCGACCCGCTGGGCCTGGCCCCTTACCCGGCGGGAAACGGGATCCCGATTTACCGAGGTACGTCGCGGGCGCTGGAGAATCACATTGCCGACGAGACCGGGAAATTGATGAGTGACGCCGCCCAGCGCGCTTTCATGGAGAGCGGCGGAGTTGTCGACGATGCGGCTCGCGCCTCCCAGGATGCTCACCAGGCCGGTGTTCGTGCGTGGGGCAGCGAGCAGAACTACGCGCAGGCGCACGCCGAGTTCGGCACGGAGATGGCGGAGATCGGAGAGCGTTCCATGATATCTTTCACCAGCGACGTCAATACCGCGAAGACTTTCGCCGGGCCGAACGGGCAGATCTATCAGGCCACTGTCAACCCGAGTGAAGTGATCTTCCAATCTCTACCCGGAGCCGGTGAGTCGGAGATCCTGGTGCGTAATATGATCGATGTGCTGCCATGGCCGTGACCCTCGACCTGGGAGGCGTCCCGTTCGTCTTCTTTCCGGCGGGCGAACCCCTGATGATCCCAGGAGAAGTGGTCAACGCTGATCCCCTCGAGGACCGCCTGCTCGTCGACCATCCACGACTCCGGCGGATTCTGGTGCGCGGCTATCCCTCGATGCCCGCGCTACCCTACGTGCTGCACTGGAGTGACGGCACAGACCTTCGGGCCGTCGACGCTCGGGTCATCGCTGGGACAGTCGATGTCAAGGACTTCCACGGTGCATTGGTGGCCGAGGTCCGTTCTGTCGTCTGCCGCAACTGTGCCGCGATTGTTCGGGCGGTGGTGGCGGAGACTGCCATCTCCGTACTTCAGGGTGACCTGGCTCCGCGGATCGCCGAGCACGAGTTCCGGAGAGACTGCCCGGTCTGCCGAGACGCTTCCTTCCCCTACGTCGTGGAGTACCTCGACGCTGGATAGGTCGATTGGGCATTGGCGGCGGGGTCCGATCCGTCGGCCCCGAACGGGCCAGGAACGAGCAGGGCCGGCCCAGCGGTGCCGCCGTGTGCCGTCGGAGGCGTTGGCGCGTACCCGACTGCCGAATTCGCTGTAGACGACCACCACGACTCGGCGGCCAGCCGGCCCCGAAGCAAGAAGTGGGGTCCGGTAGGGAAGGATCGTCGCCGATCCACCTTCGACCTCGAGTTGCGTAAGTAGGGAACTAATGGCCCCAAAAAAGGGTAGTGAGATCGGCCACCTGATGGAACGGCTGGGTGACCACGGCTTCGCCGTCACTGTCGAGACCGAGGATGAGCTGCACACGCACTGTGTTTCGGGAAATGGTTTCCGGCTGCGGGTGGACATAGGTCCGAAGGGCATTCTGCTCGACTTCGTCGTCGGCCGGAACGGGGAGTCGCCCGAGCTTCGATACAGCATCGACACAGATTTGTATGATACGTCCGACTCTGCTCAGCGATGGTTCGCGGACGAGATCCTGCGCGACATTGCCTCCTTCCTGGACGCTCTGGGGGGCGGGGGTCTCCAGGTGAGTCGTGCACGAGGCAGGACGGCGATCGTCTTCCCACATGAGGATAAATATGTGCGAGTGGAGCGTGGGCGCGTGTTCACCCGCCGGCATGAGTACGAACACGTGTCGGACGCGGAAGGCGGTGACACATTTCAGCCGTTCGGCCCGTGATCAGGGTGCTGTCTCGAAATCGTGCCTCTCCAGTACTCCCGGCCACGGCGACCAGGTGGTGCAGCGGGACGGGTTCGGGTGCCCAACAGCGGTAGAACGCCAGCTCACCGGTGGTGCGGTTGCGGCGGATCAGCAGCCGGTGGTGCCCGCCGTGCTGGTCGGCGGCATGGGACAGGGTGATGAACGCCCAGTCGTAGTAGCGGTGGCCCTTCGCTCCCGCGCCGGCGGAGATCCGCTGCCAGGGGTGGCGGGGCAGCCCGGCGGCGAGGTGACCGGTGCGCAGGTCGAGGGCTGGTTCAAGAGCATCGCCGCCAACCCCGACAGCCGCCCTCAGGCGCGCCCCCACGGCGACGGCGTCACCACCAACCCGCCGGCCTAGCCACCGCACCTACGGTAGACCCATGGAAGTCAACGATTTCTATCGGTACAGCCGCCAGATCAGCGACCAGCTCGCACCCAAGATCAGCCCGAAGTACCGGCCGATCGTCTTGGAGTCCGGAGGCGCCGGGGCCTGGGACCTGGCGATCCCGATACTCGTCGGCGCCCTGTCGGAGGAGGACGTTGTGATCACCACGGCGGAGAAGGACGCGCTGCGGGAGCTCATGGAGTTCCGCCGGGAGCCTCTGACGTACCTGGAGCAGATCCGAACCTCGGACTGACGGCCGAAGCGTAGATCGGGCCCCTCGAACCCTGCACCGTGTCGACCAGCGGGCGTCCCAGACCCGGCCCGATCTCGGCGAGCATGATCCATGGCGCTGCGGGCAGGACTGCTGGTTCGGGGTGTCTGGACAGATCCACGATCCGGAAACCGGTGCCTCATACAACTATCACCGTTACTGGTCGCGGACACCCTTCAGTTGGAAGTGGGCATCGAAACAGGTGAACTCCTCTTCGCCTGGGGCTATCTCCCAGCCACCTCGTGGTCCGCGGCTCTCCTCCCGCGGCCCAGCGTCGTGCCCGGAGTCTTGCGCCTGGTGTCGGTCGATGAGCTGGAAGCGGGCGTCTCGTTGTCGATCTCCCGTAACGATGATTGGAAGGCTGAGTTCGATCAGGCGGCTGGGTCTCTTCGCGTGTCGGTCGAGGGCGACCCGGCAACGTCGCTGGTAGAAATCGCCCAGGGTGTAGCGGTTTGGGTTAGGGCTGGTCTGATTCGTTCGATATGGCTCTGGCCCAACTTTGTTCAATGACAACGGACGTGCACCGGCAGTGCGTATGCCCAGTAGGACCTGACCATCAGCCGGCGCGGAACAGCGGGAGCGGTGTACCCCGGTAGCCGAGCAGGTACTGCTGCGGGTCGGCCCCGAGCACCGTGTCGAGCACCGCTCCGAACACGTCCCGGAAGTCGGTTGTCGCCTTCAGGTCGCCCTGGTCCAGGTCGGTGAGGCTTGGTGGTTGGCCGTGGAAGCCGCCGGCCACCCGCGCTCCGGCGACCAGGACCGGTCCGGCGGTGCCGTGGTCGGTGCCGTCGGAGGCGTTGGCGCGTACCCGTCTGCCGAATTCGCTGTAGACGACCACCGCGACCCGGCGGCCGGCGTCGCTGCCGGCCATCCGGTCCACGAAGCCGGTGAGGGCTGCGTCGAGTTGGCCGAGTAGGGCGTCCTGGGCGGTGCGTTCTCCGGCGTGGGTGTCGAAGCCGCCGAGGCTTACCGAGTACACCCGGGTGGGTACCCCTGCCTCGACGCAGCGGGCGACCAGGGCGAGTTGTGCGCCGAGCGCGCCGCCACCGCCGGTGCCGGTGGCGGTGGCGACCGGGGTCGCGTCGGTCGGGCTGGCGGTCGGGGCCACCGCCTCCCGGACCAGCCGACCCATGTCGACCAGATCGGCGTAGGCGCTGGCGGCCCGGGCCTGCATCGCCGACTCGCCGGCCTGCACCCGACCGAGTGACGCCACCATGGCGGGTGCCACCCAGTCGGGCAGTTCCAAGCCCTGGTAGCTGACGCAGGCGCCGACCCGTCGCCGTCCGACGAGCAGTGGGGGCAGCACCGGTTCGAAGCTGACCGCGGCCTCGACCGGGGCTTGCGTCTCGTCCAGCCAGCGCCCGACCCAGCCGGTGTCGGCCGGGCCGTTCGGCGCGGCGGTCTGCCAGATGTCCATCGACCGGAAGTGGCTGCGGTCCGGTTTCGGGTAGCCGACCCCGTGCACGATGGCGAGCCGTCCGGCCGACCAGAGCGTCGACAGGCCGCGCATCGCCGGGTGCAGACCGTGGTCGCTGTCCAACCGCAGCACCTGCTCCGGCGGGTACGCCAGTTCCGGCCGGGAGGCCCGGTAGGCCGGGTCGGCGTACGGGATGACGGTGTTCAACCCGTCGTTGCCGCCGTAGAGGGTGACCAGGACTACTGTCTCCACCGGACGCCTGGCGACGCGCTGCTCGGGGTCCGCGGTGTCGAGCAGCCGGGACAGGGTGATCGCGCCGGCTCCGGCGGCGAGGGCACCACCGCCGGCCACGCCGGAGGCGAGCAGGAAGCGGCGTCGGGTGAGTCGGTCCATCTCAGGTCACCTGGTATTCCGGGCTGACCAGCCCGAGGGTGAGCATCAACCGGGAGTTGGTGGTGCCGCGCAGCACCTCGTACGTGCGGTCGGTCCAGGTGTCCACGCAGAGCAGGTGCGCCACCTCCTCCGGGGTCATCCGCTCCGGGCTGAGTTGGCTGGCGAGTTTGCCGGCCAGCGACAGTTTCAACCGGGCGGCAGCCGAGGTCAGCCAGGCCACCCCGGCCGGCCAGCCGCCCACACTGGGCGGGGCGAACGGGCGTTGCCCGAGACCACCGAGCCCGTCCAGCAGCCCGGTGATCGTCTCCGCGGGAAGGGTGGCCGGTCGCAACCCGAGTTGTCGCAGTGCGCCGACCAGCCACTCGACCGGTTGTTTGACCATGGTGGCGCGGGTGCCCGGGAAGGTCTCGTCGGCCAGCAGCACCCGCAGCATCGGCAGCGGCTCGGGGAAGGCGGCGGCCATCTTCTCCCGGATGTGGTCCGGGATCGGCTGGGTGCTGGAGGCGTACCGGTGCCAGAGCCGGGCGGCCACGAACCGGGGGCAGGCCTCCTGGGTCAGCGCCAGGTCGACCAGGTCGTCGGCGGTGAAGTGTCTGGTCACGCCGAGGATGCTCGACGCGCCGTCGTGGTGGCGCCGAGGGTCGAAGACCGATCGCTGCCCGGCGAGATCGATCCGCCATCCGGTCAGCGCCAGACCGGCCTGCTGCACGTCTGATTCGGTGTAATGACCGAGGCCGAGGGTGAACAGCTCGAAGAATTCCCGAGCCAGATTCTCGTTGGGTGCTTCCCGGCTGTTCAGTTGGCCGTCCAGCCAGTGGACCAGAGCCGGATCGACAATCATCCGATGGGCCATGTCGCGAAAGTCGCGGGCTTCCCGTAGGGCGAGGTGCTGGGCCAACATCAGTTGCGGGCTCTTGACCTTGACGATCGAGGTGGCCCAGTGACCGTGCCAGAAGAAGAGCAGTTTCTCCGCCGCCTGGTGGTCGGCGACGGTCATCCGGTCCAGCCACCACTGGGTGAGGGTGCTCGCCTGCGCTCGGCGCAGCCCGTCGGCCTCGACCCGCTGCGCCGGGGTGGGCTCGGGGGTGCCGACGTACGGGTCGGGGCCGAGCGGGGGGAGGGGTGCGCGGGTGGCGCCGATGTCGGGCCCCGTGGGGGTGGTCAGCGCCGCGAGGGTGGCGGTGAAGCCGGCTCGCCGTGCTGCCGCCAGCTCGTTGGCGGTTGGTCCGAACCCCGCTCGGCGGAGCAGCAGAGCCACGTCGTCGGTCATAACGACACCATTGTGGAACCCTCAGCAGGGAGGCGACATTTCACCACTATCCAGAATTCCGCCCGTCGACGACGGGTCGAGCCGCGCCCCGACGATACGTCCCCGACGGATGCACCGCATAGAGTGTGGACGATCAGTATTGGTGGCGGTGATCCGGTGTCCGATTACTTACTTGTGTCGGCCATGACATGTGTTTCGCTCAATATGTCAGCTATTATCGGCGGCTGCATCGCCGATCGTCCACACTCTTACGGGGGTACGAGGTGATGGATCAGCCGGTTCCACCCACCCTGCGCCAACCGTCCAGCCCATCACCGGTCGCGCTCGCGGGCGCCACGGCGGACCCCGACACCTGGCCGGGCATTCCGCGGCAGCCCGTCGGGCCGGACCCGGTCCCGCCCGTGCGGGCCGGACGTTCGGTCGCGCTCGTGCACGAGTGGTTCACCGCGACCGGCGGTGCGGAACAGGTCTTCCGGCAACTCACCGAGGTCTTCCCAACCGCCGAGCGGTTCGCGCTGTGGAGTGACGACGACGCCGACCCGCCGCCGCTGCGGGTGTCGTGGCTGGCCCGGACACCACTGCGCGGCAACAAGGCGGTCGCCCTGCCGTTCATGCCGCTGGTCTGGCGCACCCTCACCCGCGACCGGTTCGACGTGGTGATCTCCTCCAGCCACGCCTTCGCGCACACGGTCCGGCTCGGGAGTCCCGACCGTACCCGGCACCTCAGCTACGTCCACGCCCCCGCCCGCTACCTCTGGAACCCGGGGGTCGACGACCGGGCGTCCGGGCGGATGCTTGCCGTCCCCCGCCGACTGATGCGGGCACTCGACGTCGGGCTCAGCCACCACGTGCACAGTTACGCGGCCAACTCCGTCGAGGTGCGCGACCGGATCCGGAGGCACTGGAGGCGCGACGCCTGGGTCATCAACCCACCGGTCGACGTGGACTTCTTCTCCGCCGCGCCGACCGCCGACCGGGCGCAACCGCGCGACTACCTGCTGGGCGTCGGACGCTGGGTCCGCTACAAGAACTTCGACCTGATCATCGCGATCGCCGAGGAGGCCGGCCTACCCCTGGTCATCGCCGGCTCCGGGCCCGAGGAAGCCCGACTGCGGCACCTGGCGCACCAGGCGCGGGTGCCGGTCACCATCGAGGTCCGGCCCGACCGCATCCGGTTGCGGCAGCTCTACTGGGGCGCCCGCGCCCTGCTCTTCCCCGTCCACGAGGACTTCGGCATCGTTCCGGTCGAGGCGCAGGCCTGCCGCACCCCGGTCCTCGGGCTACGCCGTGGCGGTCTGCTGGAGACGGTCGTCGACGCGGAGACCGGCGTTCTTGTCGACTCGCTCGAACCCCGTGACCACGCGGCGGCGATCGGCCGGCTCGACGACCTTGAGCAGGCGCGGATGCCCGTTCAGGCGGAGCGGTTCTCGACGCAGACCTTCGCCCGCCGGGTGACCGAATGGGTCGATCATGAGTGTGGCTGACCCGATGCGGGTGCTGCACGTCACCCACACCGCGCAACCCGGCGGGGCCGAACTGGCCCTGGCCCGCCTGCTCGGTCAGCGGCACCCCTGGCAGGCGTCCCTGTACGCCCCACCCGCCGGCGTCGCCTTCGACAAACTCCCCGCCCGGGAGGTGGCACAGGCCCGGGACCTGCCGACGCTACCCACCGGCGGCACCCGAAGTGGGGCACCGCTGCTGGCCGCCCGCTACCTGACGGCCCTGCGAAACGGCGCCCGGGTGCTGCGGCGCAGTCCGCTGTATCAGCAGGCCGACCTGGTGCACGCGAACACCGCCGCCGCGGCGATCATCTGCGCGCTCGCCGACCGCGCCGGGCGCCGGCCCCTCGTGGTGCACCTTCGCGGCCCGTTGACGGTGGAGAGCCTCGGCCCGATCGGGCTGCCCGTGTTCCGACGGCTGGCCATGCGACGCGCCGACGGGCTCATCGCCAACTCCGGGTTCACCCTCGCCAGTGTCCCGTCGGGCCCCCGGATTCCAGCCCAGCGGACGGTGATCCAGAGCCCCAGCGGAATCTCCGAGCGGCTCGCGCACCCCGAGGTCCGACCCCAGGTCAGGGCCATCGGGATGGTCGGCCGGCTGCAGCACTGGAAGGGTCAGCACGTCTTCCTCCGGGCGTTCGCCGCGAGCCTGCGCGGCACTGACGTGCGCGCGTACCTCTGCGGTGCCCCGCTCTTCGGCGAGGAGGCCTACGAGACGCAACTGCGGGAGCTCGCCGCCACGCTGGGCATCAGCGAACAGGTCACGTTTCACGGGCACGTCGACGACATAAACGGTTTCCTCGACTCGATCGACATCCTGGTGCACTCGTCGTTGGGGCCCGAGCCACTGGGCCAGACCGTGCTGCAGGGACTGGCCCGGGGGCTGCCGGTGGTGGCCACCGAGGGCGGTGGGCCGGGGGAGTGGATCCGCTCCGGGGCCAACGGAATGCTCGTCCCGCCCGGAGACCCGGACGCGCTCGCCGCGGTGCTGCGTACCCTGGTGGCCTCGCAGCGGCTACGGCACGACCTGGCGACCGCCGCCGCCCACACCCCGGGCCTGCTGTCCGACGCGGACTGCGTCGATCGGCACGCCGGGTTCTTCGAGTCCGTCCGCCGCGCCCACCGGCCGGCCCACGCTCGGGGCGCGGCGTGAGCGCTGAGGCACTACGGATCGGGTACGTCCAGATCCGCCCACCCGGGCTCACCGAGACCTTCATCCCCGCCGAGATCGAGGCGGTGCGGGCGGCCGGGGCGACTGTCGAGATGTTCGTGGCCAACCCGGACGGTAACCGTCGGGCCGAGCCGGGTCGGGCCGCCGTCCACCTGCTCCGCCGTCCCGGCGGGCTCCCGGCCGACCTGCGCCTGCTCGGACCGCCGTCGCGGGCTGCCGGCGGGCGGGGACTGGCTCGCACTCTGCTGGCCAGCGGCGCTGCCACCGCCCTCGTCGACGAGATCGCGCGCTTCGACCCGGACGTCCTGCACGCCCACTTCGTCAACCTGCCCACCGCTGTCGCGCTGCTGGTCGGGCGCCGACTCGGTCGGCCGGTGACGGCGACCGCACACGCCGCCGACTTCCTGCTCGACCCGGACCCGGCGGCGCTGGGTCGCCGGCTGGCCCGACTGCGGCACCTCTTCGTCGTCTCCGCGGCGACCGCCGGCCAACTCGCGCACCGCGGAGTGCCGATCGCGACGACTCCGCACCGGGTCGTCCGGGCCGGCGTCGACGCCCGGCTCCTGGACGCCGCACCGGCCGGGCCCGCCGCCGCGCCGGGCACCCCGACGAGGATCGTCACCGTCGCCCGGCTGATCCCGAAGAAGGGGATCGACACCGCCATCGACGCGGTGGCCCGGCTCGTCCAGGCCGGGCAGCCGATCCGGTACGACGTCTACGGCGACGGTCCACTGCGGGCGCACCTGCGGCGTCGGATCGACTCGGCGGGGCTTACCGACACGGTGGTGCTGCACGGGGCGGTGCCCCATCCGGTGGCCACTGCCGCACTCGCCGGCGCGCACATCGCCGCGCTGCCCTGCCGATCCGCCCCGGACGGCGACCTCGACGGCATCCCGGTGTTCCTGATGGAGGCGGCCAGTCAGGGCGTCCCGGTGGTCACCACAGCGGTGTCGGGCATCCCCGAACTCGTCGGTCCGGACAGTGGCTGGCTCGTCCCCCCGGACGACCCGGTCGCCCTCGCCACAGCGATCCGGGCGGTGACCGCCGAGCCGGTCACCGCGCGGCGGCGAGCGCAGGCGCTGCTGCTGCGACTCCGGTCGGAGTTCGCCCCGGCGGTGCAGGCCGACCGGTTGCTGGCGGTCTGGCGGGACCTGGCCGGCCCGGCCCCGGCCCGCCGGACACTGCTGGGCGAAGGCGGCCACCGGTGACCCTCAGCGTCGTCTCGTCGTACCTGCCGATTCCGCTCGACCGGGGCGATCCCGTCCGGGTGTCGATGATGGTGCGAGCGCTGGCCCAGGTGCCGGACTGCACCCTGCTCGTGGTCCGCCGCCCGGACAGCACCGACGAGCAGGTGGAGCAGTTGCGCCAACTGCTCCACCCGATGCGGGTGCGGACCTTCGCGGCCACGCCGTTCCGCTACGACCGCCTGGGTCCGGCGGGCCGCTACTCGCAGGCCCTCGCGTACGGCCTGCCGCCCTGGATCCGGAGCCGTTACAGCGCCGACCTGCACGACGAACTGCGGCGACGCGACGGCGCGGCGATAGCCCTCGGTGAGGCCGCCGGCGCCTACTTCCACGGGACCCGGCTGCGCTGGCACTGGGACAAGGCAAACGTGCTCGCCGCGAGCGTCCCGCAGGAGATCGAGGCGGCGGGCGACCTCGCGTACCGGCTGCGCGCCCGATACCTGACCGCCGTCTCGACCCGCTTCGAGCGCCGGGCGCTGGCCTGCTGCGCGACGGTCTCGGTGACAAGTGCCGACGAGGCCGAACGGCTACGTCGACACCACGGTCGGGTGGCCACCTTCGTGCTACCCAGCTGCGTCCCGCTGCCCGCCGGCCATCAGCCCCGGCCCCGGGAGCGCGAGTTGGTCTGGCTGGGCAGTTTCGCGTACGAGCCGAACCTGACAGGTCTGCGGCGCTTCCTGGCCGAGGGCTGGCCGGCACTGGCCCGGTCCGGTTACACCCTCACCCTGATCGGCTCGGGTCTGCCCGCGCCGGTCCGCGCCGAACTGGACCGGCACCCGGCGGTACGGGTGCGGGGTTACGTCGAGGACCTGCGCGCCGCGCTCGGCAACGCCCGCGCCGGTGTGGTGCCGCTGTGGAGCGGCGCCGGCGTCAAACTGAAGACCCTCACCCTGCTGGCCCACGCGGTCCCGGTCTTCACCACGCCGGTCGGTGCCGAGGGCGTACCGGCGAGCCCCGCCGTCCGGGTCGCCGCGGACCCGCCCGGGATGGCCGCGGAAATCCTCGCGACCACCTCGACAGCCCTCGACGCGATGGCCGTCGAGGCGACGCGGCTGGTGGGCCAGGAGTTCTCCGAGGACAGGTTCGCCGAACGCCTGCGCACCGCTCTCGGCACCGACGGCTACCTCGCCGATCGCGGTGCCACCGGCACCGAACCAGCCCGATGATGGCCGTCAACCGGCTGGTCGCCTCCACCGCCGCCAACCTGCTGATCCCGGTCAGCGGGCTGCTCGTCAGCCCCTTCCTCTCCCGGGAGCTGGGGCCGGAGGGGCGCGGGTTGTACGCCGCGCTCACCCTGCCGATCGTGATCTGCGGCTGGCTGGGCACCTACGGCCTGCAGGACGCGCTGACCTTCCACGTCCGGCAGGGCCGGCTGTCCGGCCGGGACGCGGCCCGGGTCAGCCTGCTGGCCGCCCTGCCACTCGGTCTGGTCGCCGTGCTGCTCCTGGGCGTGCTGGGCCTCTTCGTCTTCGACCGGAGCGAGGTCGACAGGCAGCAGTTCCTGGCGCTCGCGCTCCTCGCGCCGTTGCACATCATGGCGAACCTGGCGATCGGCGCCCTCACCGGTGCCGCGGACCTCGGCGGCGTCAACCTGATGAAGGTAGTGCCGGCGGCGCTGCGGACGATCCTGCTGGTCATCGCCTGCGTGGCTCTCGACCTGAGCGCCTTCTGGGCGGCTGCGCTGTTCCTCACCGCCACGGCAAGCGGAGTGCTTGTCGGGCTGCCCCGGCTGCGCCGCCGCCCGGGGCCGGCGAGCGTCACCCGACCAGCCGACCCGGCCGAGCCGATTCCCGTCCGGTCAATGATCCGCTACGCGCTCACCTGCCTGCCGGGGGTGCTCGCGGCGACCTCCAGTGCCCGGCTCGACCAGGTCATCGGCCTGCCGCTGCTCGGTGCACGGGAACTCGGCTTCTACGCGGTGGCGGTAAGCGTGGCGGAACTGCCGACAGTCGTGGCGACCGCGGCCCGGACCGTCCTGATGGGTGGGGCAGGCAGCGAGGACCACGACTCCGTGCTGCGGGTCGCCCGGATCGCCGTCCCGGTGACGGCGCTCGGCTGCACGGTCCTCGCCGCGAGCGCGGGTCTGCTGGTGCCACGGTTCTTCGGCGCCGCCTTCGCCCCCGCCACGCTGCCCACCGTCATCCTCTGCGCGGCCACCGTCGTGTTCACCTGCGTACAGATCTTCAGCGCCCTGCTGCTCGTACACGACAAGGCGGGCCGATCGTCGGTAGCCCTCGTCGTCGGCTCACTCACCGGCGTGCTGCTCCTCGTCGGACTGGCCCCGCTGGGTGCGGTCGGTGCGGCCCTCGCCAGCCTGGTCGGGTACGCCGTCGCGGCCGGCATCGCCGCCCGGTCGGTCCGCGGGTTGCCAGCGGTGCCGTCACTACGAGCGGTGACCGTGCCGTACGGCGCGGACCTCCGTCACCTGCATGCCGGGCTCAGGCGGCGGTGGCGGCCTCGCCGGACCGGTCCTCCCGAGGCACCGGATGCGGCCAATTCACAGTCAGCCGGCACAGGCGGGGGAGTCCGATGAGTACGGTGTTCAGCGGCCAGACCAAGGGTGCCCTGCTGCGGGCCAGCAGACTGATCCGGCCGGACAGCGGCACCGCCGAGTGGCTCGGCACCGGTGGCGTCGTCGTGCTGCTGGTCCTCGCCTGGATCAGGGTGACCCTTCCCCAACTCGTCCAGATCCTGCAGAACGGGCGGCCGGCCTTCAACTCGGCGGTGGAGTCGATGCCGCCCGCCGGTCGCCTCCTGGGTGACGTCACCACAGCGGCCTTCATCGTCCTGGCCCTTCTCCTCACCGGGTACGGGCTGCGGCAACGCCGCCCGGACCGGCTGTGGGCGCTCGTCGGGGTCCTCGCCCCACTGGCCGCCATCCACCTCGCCGGGCTGGTGAACGGGCAACCACCCGGGCCGGTGTCCCTGGCCCTCCCGATCGCCGTTGTCGCCATCTGGGCGCTCCGACCCGGGGCGCTGGCGCTGGCCGCGATCGGTGTGCTCGGCGCGGCCACCGCCGTCGTCGCGATGCTGCTGGCGGTCGTGCGGCCGGACCTGGGGCTGCTCACCGGTGCCGACGCGGGCAACAAGGGTTGGGCGATCGGTGGGTTGCTGGCCGGCCCGTACCCACACTCGAACGTGCTCGGGCTCATCCTCGCGCTCAGTCTGCCGTTCGTGTTCGGCATCCGTCCGACGGCGGTACGGCGGGTCACCCTGGCGCTGATCCTTGTCGGTCTGCTGTGGACCGGTTCCCGGACCAGCCAACTCGCGGCAGTCGTCGTCCTGCTGACCTGGGGGCTGTTCCGCTGGCGTACCGGTGGGCGGCCCGACCGGTCCGGACCGGGTCACCGCCGGTCTCTGCCGATCCTGATCGGCCTCCCGCTTGTCGTCGCGCTCGGCCTGACCATCCTCAGCCCACTGCTGACGCGCGACCCGGCGGGCTTCACCAACCGGGGCCGGACGTGGCGTGCCCTGCTGGACCGCTGGACGGAGCGGCCGCTGACCGGCCACGGCCCGGAATACTTCGAGCGCGAGCCGGACCTGGCCGCGGCGCTCGGCGGCCGGTACACCCACGGGCACAACGTGCTCGTGCACCTGCTGGCCATCGGGGGCCTGCTCACCGTCGTACTGTTCGCGGTGCTGCTGTACCAGGTCTGGCGGCGGTCGATGTTCCTGGCCGGGGCGGGCATGCCGGGGCCGGCGCTCTTTCTGATCGCGCTGCTCTGGGTCTCCTGGCTGGAGGCATCGCACCTGTCCGTCACCCTCGCCGGATACCTGACCTGGCTTCCGCTCGCTCTGATCGCCCGAGCCGGGCTGCCCCGCCCCGCGCCCGAGCAGGTGACCGGGTCAGAAGATCAGGACGTCCCGTAGGTAGTTGGCGACCCGGCGGAGCTGGTTGGCGCCGCCGACCGGCGCTGTCATCCGCAACACCAGCTGTTTGTCGATGTCGCCGCTGCCACTGCGCCAGTACGCGACCACCACCAGGCCGTACCGCTGCGCGCCGTCGATGGTCAGGCTGCTGGTCTCGGCGTACGCAGAGGTGGGACCACTGCGTACCCACTGCAGCCCCCAGGCCTCCTCGCCGGTACGCATGGCGGTCTGGCGTGGCCCGTCGCAGGGCGCCGGGCAGTCGCGCACGACCAACTCACCGCCGAGCGCGGCCTCGCTGCCGGCCGGCGCGCCGCACTGGTGTCTGCTGAGCCCCGCGGCCCGCTCGACGGACGTGCACTGCCAGGTCGGCGGCACCTTCACCGGAAACGGTAGACCGTCAAGTCCGTTGAGGGTGAGGATCCGGTCGGTGGCGGCGAACCGCACCCACTGGGCGGGCCACTCGCCCTGCGCCGGCGGTTCGAGCCCGGGGCTCAGCGGGGCGGCGGCCGGTGCCGGTGCGGGCAGCGCCGACTGACCCGTCGTGGGCTTCGGTTGTGGGGGATCCGTGCCGGGGTCGAGCAGCAGGACCAGACCACTACCGGCGACGAGGCCGAGCACCAGACCGATGACCGGCATGGCCCACCGGCCCGCGCCGGATCGTCTCGGCGCTGGCGTCGGTGCCGGTGCCGGTTCGGCTTCCGGTTCGGGTTCGGTGGCGGTGGACGTTGAGCGGGGCCGGCTGTCCTGCGGCCGTGACGGGACGGCCCACACCGGCATCGGAGCCTGCTTCGTGGGCGTCAGCGTCGGTGGTGGCGGCAAGGTCGGTGGTGGCGGCAAGGTCGGGGTTGGCGGCTCGACGGCTGTCGGTGGCTTCTCATCAGTCGGCGTCGGCTGCGGGGCGCGCGGTGGCGCCTGCTCGGCCGGTGGCCGCTGGTCGGCCGGTGGCGTCCGCGTCGCCTCGGCCCGTTGCGTCTGCGTGGCCTCAGCCGCCGGCTTCTGCGTGGCCTGCGCCCGTGGCGTCTGTTCGGTCCGCGGCGTGGGCTCGGCGCGTGGCGTCTGGCGCGGCACCGGGATCGCCGCCCGTTGTGCCTGCTCCGTTTCAGCGGGCGGCTCGTCGGGCTCGGCCGGCGCCGGCTGGTAGGTCATGCCGAGGGCGACGAAGGTGCGTTCGGCAGTCGGCAGGAGATCTTTCGGGTACGCGACCCAGGGCGTGGTGGCGGAGAAGTCCGCATCGACCCAGAGCGGGCTGCCCGCCTCCGAACGGGCTATCGCGTGGCTGGTGGCCGCGAAAGCGTCCCGCCACCGTGACTCTCCGGCGACGCCGACGTCGAGCATCACCACCACGAGAGCCTGCTGGCCATCATCGACGGCAGACCAGATGCTGCCAATCTGGCAGACGCCCAGTCTCCGGATCCGTTGGTACGGACCAATTGGCTGCATGTGCGACCTCTTCCGCTCGCCCACGTGATGATATCCATGTCGACCCATCCGGATCGGCCCGGCGAAGCCCCGGAGCGGGGAAGTCTCTGCCTGGATGACGACAGTCAGCGATCGGGTGGCCGTCGGTCGTCCGCCCCTGGGCGCGAAGCCCTGGGCCATCCCGTACCCACCGGCGATAGCCTCGGCGCATGAACTGGCTGCCTGCTGACTTCGTCCATCCCGTGCACGTGCCGGTGCCCGGCAGCACGCTGCACCTGCGGCCGATCCGGGAAGCGGACACCGCGCTCGACTACCCCGCCGTGATGGGCTCCCGGGAGCGCCTGTGGGAGATCTTCGGCCCGGCCTGGGCCTGGCCCCCGGAGACGATGACCTACGAGGAGGACCGCGTCGACCTGCTGCGGCACGAGAAGGAGATCGCCGCGCACCAGTCGTTCAACTACGCGCTGTTGGACGAGGGCGAGACGGCGCTCCTGGGTTGCGTCTACATCGACCCGCCGGAGCGCATCGGCGCCGATGGCGAGATTTCCTGGTGGGTGGTGAACGACCTCGTCGGCAGCGCGGCGGAACGCGCACTCGACGCGTTCGTGCCGCAGTGGATCGCCGCCGACTGGCCCTTCCAGGAACCCCGTTATCTGGGCCGCGACATCTCCTGGGCGGACTGGCTCGCGCTGCCGCGCGCGTCGTGACATGTCCGGGGTGATCCGTGGCGGCGGCTCCGAGTAGTGCGGAGACACCGCGACGGCCGGGCTGCCGTCGCGCCGGGCGTCGCGGGTCGCGGGTCGTCGAGCGTTCGGTCGATGACCTCAACGACGTGCCGTGAGCGGCACGAGGACGAGGAGGACGACCCCGAGCGCGGCGGCGCCGACGGCCCACCACCAGAAGAATCCCGAGAAGACCGAGGCGATCAGAAGCCCCACACCGAGACCGGCCAGCAGGCCGAGGGCGAACAGGGCCCGTGCGGGCAGGGCGAGGTGCGGCAGGCGTCGGAGCACGAGAACCTCAAGCCAGGTGCCGCCCGACGCCAGCAGTACCGCGCCGACCACGTCCACTGCCGACAGCCCGTGACCTTCGCTGAGGGCGACGAGGACCCTGCCCTCGTCGCCGGCGGGAACGAAGAGGATCAGCACACCAGCGGCGATGAGGAGCACGGCGATGGCGACCTGCCGGCGTGGGGCGCCCTCGACATTGCGTGACATCGCCACAGTCTCGGCCATCCGTCGTCGGCTGCGCAGGAGCCGGATCGGCGAACCTCGAACCCCGTGACGCCGGCCTTGGGCGACCTTTGGCCGGGCACGCGACGGGGCCGCACCCGGTCGCAGTGGCCGGCGGCCGCGTGTCGGGCCCGTTCAGCCCGGTGGTCCGTGGCCGGTGCACGGCCACTGTGACTCGATGATGACGAGCGGTACGGTCGATGCGTGCGGCGCGAACCGCCGTTGGAGAGCTGGGGGCCGTGCAGTGTCCTTCGACATCGGGAACGGGATGAGGAATGTCGGTGACTGAGCACCGCCTGCCCGATCACGGCTCCGAAGCTGTCCGTGCCGACGACGCACGGGTCGCGTGCACGGCATGTGGGCAGGACTGGCAGACCTGGTACCGGGTCCGTGCGGACGGGCGGGTGTTCCTGCTGTGCCCGGAGTGCGACTCGATCTGGCTGCCGGGCGACGATCGTCATGCGGCTCCCACGCGATATCTGGACGAGCTGTTCGGCCCGCAGCCGAAGTTCTTCAACGCCTGGGAGTTGATCGAGAAGTGCGCGTCGCCACCCGCTGACCGGGAACGCGGACGCGGATGAGCCCGCTATCCCGCCGTGGAGACCGGACGATGACCCCTGGGGTCACGTCCCACCGGATGCTTCACACAAGTGGTGCTCTGCTGCGGCAGACGCAGGTCATCGCCGAAAGCTGACCGGGTCGGCGAGGTACCGGTCGAGGTCCGGGTCCTCGTGCACCTCGTCGAATTCGTCTGCGATCACCCACCGTTCGCCGAGTTCGGCGCGCAGCTGGTCGAGGGCCCGCCGAACGGCCGCGTTGAAGGCTTGGCATTCCGGCTCGCGCCACGGCCCCGGGTCGGGTGGATAGTCCCGGTTCAGTGATGCGTCGTACCACTCGACCAACTGGGTCAGCTCATCCCGAAGGGTCACGCTGATCGGCAGCGCCGCCAGGCGCACCGGATTCCCCCAGGCCTCCCGTTGCTGCGGGTCGGTTGGCCACAGGACACCCCCGGACCCGGCGTCGAAGAAGAACCGGGCGTGCCTGGCTGTACCGCCGTAGGGCCTATCCACCCAGGAGCTCACGGAGGTCGGCCGCCAGCCTGGTCATCTCCTCGCCGGCCTCCACCACGAGGACAGTCCGGGCCGACGCTGGTGGGTGCAGTACCTGTGCGCCCTGCACATCGGGCCGCACCCGGGCCGCCTCGCCCTGGCCGCCAGCACGCCGGCCACCATCCGGAGCTGGCGCGCAAAGCTGCTCGACGGCGGAGCGAGCGGGACCGCGAAATCGACTCGGCCGTGGACCGGCGGAGAACGCCACCGAATCCTGTCCGACCTGGGCCAGATCGGATCGCACAGTCGGGTCCTCATGTTGGTGAGCGGCGGCGGCTTGGACTACGTGATCTCCTCCGCCGTCGGCTGGAAAGAGGATCACGGTGACGACCGGGATCCAAGCAGCCTCGCGTTCTTCCCACCGGGTGCTGACCCGAACCGGCTCCTGCCCGGCGAGTAGTGGGCCACGAATGGCCCGCCAGATCGAAGCGGGGGAGTGGCCGACCGGCCCAGGAGCGGGGATGCGGCCTCTGACCTGGGCCGAAGGCCGTTGGAGCGGGCGACGGGAATCGAACCCGCGTAGTCAGTTTGGAAGACTGAAGCTCTACCATTGAGCTACGCCCGCATGCCCCCGCCGAAACGGGGCGCGCGGACAGCGTACCCAATGCTCTTGCCGACCGTGCAGCCACGCCACCCGACCGGGTGGCGCCGACCGCGGCGTGGCGGCCGACGGGCGTTACGGGGCTTTTCGTGATATTTGTCCGGGTGGCGGGTGCCCCGGCACCGCCCGGGTCGCGCCGACGGCATAGACTGCACGTCGCCACGGGGTGTGGCGCAGCTTGGTAGCGCACTCGCTTTGGGAGCGAGGGGCCGTGGGTTCAAATCCCGCCACCCCGACTGTCGTCTGCGGCCGGGCCGCCCCGGGCGCCGCCACCGTGCGGTTCCCGGGCGCTGCCGGAGCGTCAGGCCGGCTCACCTACACTCGATGGGCTGAAGCACGCCCAGACTCAACTGAGATCCGTCAAGGAGTACGCCTGTGAAGAGCACCGTCGAGACTCTGAGCCCGACGCGCGTGCGGCTCGCCATCGAGGTGCCGTTCGTCGAGCTCGAGCCGAGCCTCAAGAAGGCGTACCGGGAGATCGGTTCGCAGGTCCAGGTTCCGGGCTTCCGCCGGGGCAAGGTCCCGACCGCCGTGATCGACCAGCGGGTCGGCCGCGGCACCGTCCTCAACGAGGCGGTGCAGGAGGCCATCCCGGAGAACATCATGGCCGCGGTGCGCGAGCACGACCTCAAGACGCTCGGGCGCCCCGAGGTCGAGATCACCGAGTTCAACGACGGTGACTCGCTCAACTTCACCGCCGAGGTCGACGTCCGCCCGGAGATCACGCTGCCCGACGCCTCCACCATCGAGGTGGTCGTCGACGAGCTGCAGATCGACGAGAGCGAGATCGACGAGCAGGTGAAGAACCTGCGCGAGCGGTTCGCGACCCTCAAGACCGTCGAGCGGGCCGCCGCCGAGGGCGACTACGTCCAGATCGACCTGAACGCCACAGTCGACGGCGAGGACGTGCCGGGCGGCCAGGCGAGCAACATCTCCCACGAGGTGGGCAGCAAGCAGCTCCTGCCCGGCCTCGACGAGGCCGTCGTCGGCCTCTCCGCCGGTGAGGACACCACCTTCACCACCCAGCTCGTCGGCGGCGACTTCGCCGGTCGCGACGCCGAGGTGGCGGTGACCGTGCGCACGGTCAAGGAGAAGGAGCTGCCGGAGCTGAACGACGAGTTCGCCCAGATGGCGAGCGAGTTCGACACGATCGAGGAGCTGCGCGGCGACCTGCGGGCCCGGGTCACCCAGGGCAAGCAGGTCGAGCAGATCTACGCCGCTCGGGACAAGGCCCTGGCGCGGCTGGTCGAGGCCGCCGAGATCCCGGCTCCGGAGGGTGTCGTCCGCGAGGAGGTCGAGAGCCGCAAGCAGGCGATGGTCGACCAGCTGGAGCGGATCGGCGCCTCCATGGAGGAGTACCTCGCGGCCGAGGACAAGACCGAGGAGCAGATCGACACCGAGCTGACCGAGGCGGCGACCGAGGGCGTCAAGGTTCAGCTGCTGCTTGACACTCTCGCCGACGCGGAGGACGTGCAGGTCTCCGACGACGAGTTCGGCCACGAGATCGTGCACCGGGCGCAGCGCGCCGGGATGGCCCCCCAGCAGTACTACGACCAGCTGGTGCGCTCCGGTGCCGCCGCCGCGGTCTTCGGCGACGTGCGGCGCGGCAAGGCGCTCGCCGCCGTCATGGAGCGGATCACGATCAAGGACTCGGCCGGCAACGAGGTCACCCTCGACGCCCTGCGCGCCGCCAACGAGGCGGAGCACAACCACGACCACTGATCGTCGACTGCGGCCGCCGTCCGCCGCTGTGCGGTGGACGGCGGCCGAATTCTTTCCCCGGGTACGCCCCGGGGAGCCCGCGCCGCGGGTGTGCCCGACACAGCTGCGCTGAGAGCGAACAGTGCCCCGACCGGGACTCTGCCGCCCCGCACAGCGGTTAGTGTCGGGAAAGACGGTACGGAGAGCGAAGGGCTGCCATGACCGACATGCACATCCCCAAGAAGTCGCTCCGGGCGATTGACGCGCGCGGTGGCGACTCCATTGGCAACCTCGACGACTCGGTCTACAACCGGTTGCTCAAGGAACGCATCATCTTCCTGGGCAGTGAGGTGACCGACCAGGTCGCCAACCGCATCTGCGCGCAGCTGCTGCTGCTCGCCGCGGAGGACCCGGACCGCGACATCAACCTGTGGATCAACTCGCCGGGTGGCTCGGTCTACTCCGGCATGGCGATCTACGACACCATGCAGTTCATCGACAACGACGTGTCGACCGTGGCGATGGGCATGGCGGCCTCGATGGGCCAGCTGCTGCTCTGCGCGGGCACCAAGGGCAAGCGGTACGCCCTGCCCCACGCCCGGATCATGATGCACCAGCCGTCCGGTGGTCTGGGCGGCACGGCGTCCGACATCGCCATCCAGGCGGAGCAGATGCTCTACACGAAGCGGATGTTCCAGGAGCGGGTCGCGCACCACACCGGCCAGAGTCAGTCGCAGATCGAGGCGGACTCGGACCGGGACCGTTGGTTCACCGCCCAGGAGGCCATGGACTACGGCTTCATCGACAAGGTGATCATCGGGGCCGCTCAGGTTCCGGATGGCGCCGGGACCCTGAGCTGAGGAGCTGACGATGACCGATCTGAGCTTGCCGCCCCAGTTCGCGGCCGTGCACAACCGTTACGTGCTGCCGTCGTTCGTCGAGCGCACGTCGTACGGGGTCAAGGAATCCAACCCGTACAACAAGCTCTTCGAGGACCGGATCATCTTCCTCGGTGTCCAGGTGGACGACGCGTCGGCTAACGACGTGATGGCCCAGCTGCTGACGCTCGAGGGCACCGACCCGGACCGCGACATCATCATGTACATCAACTCGCCCGGTGGTTCGTTCACCGCCATGACGGCGATCTACGACACCATGCAGTACGTCCGTCCGGACATCCAGACGGTCTGCCTCGGGCAGGCCGCCAGCGCGGCGGCGGTGCTGCTGTCGGCGGGCACCGCCGGTAAGCGGATGGCCCTGCCGAACTCGCGGATCATCATCCACCAGCCGGCCACCGAGGGCGGCTACGGGCAGGGTTCGGACATTGAGATCCAGGCCCGGGAGATCCTGCGGATGCGGACGCAGTTGGAGGACATGCTGTCCCGCCACTGCAACCGCCCGATCGAGCAGGTTCGCAAGGACATCGACCGTGACAAGATCATGACGGCCGAGGAGTCCAAGGAGTACGGGCTGGTCGACACCATCCTGACCAGCCGCAAGAAGGGTCTGCTGGCGACTCACTCCGCCAGCTGAGCAGTGTCGGGTCAGAGGTTGGCCGGGGCGGGCAGTTCCCGGCCGACCTCTGACACACCCGTTTTGGGGGTCGGAGAATGCCCCGTCAGCGGGTAACGTCGGGTCCGTACCGCTTCGCCGGTTGGGACCGGTGGGGTGAACCAAACCGGGCGGCGCGCAGCGTCCGCAGGTCAGGGCCGGGTCTCCGGCCGACGAGTGCAGGGAGAACGTAGGTGGCACGGATCGGTGACGGCGGCGACCTACTGAAATGCTCCTTCTGCGGCAAGTCGCAGAAGCAGGTCAAGAAGCTCATCGCGGGCCCAGGGGTCTACATCTGCGACGAGTGCATCGATCTCTGTAACGAGATCATCGAAGAGGAGTTGGCCGAGTCCGGCGAGGTGAAGTGGGAAGAGCTTCCCAAGCCGATGGAGATCTGCCAGTTCCTCGACAACTACGTCGTGGGGCAGGACCAGGCCAAGAAGGCGCTCGCGGTCGCGGTCTACAACCACTACAAGCGGATCCAGGCTGAGGCGGCCGGTGCGCCGGGCTCCGGCAGTGACGCCGTCGAGCTGGCCAAGTCCAACATCCTGCTGCTCGGCCCGACCGGGTGCGGCAAGACCCACCTGGCGCAGACCCTCGCGCGGATGTTGAACGTCCCGTTCGCCATCGCCGACGCCACGGCCCTGACCGAGGCGGGCTACGTCGGCGAGGACGTGGAGAACATCCTCCTCAAGCTGATCCAGGCCGCGGATTACGACATCAAGCGCGCCGAGACCGGCATCATCTACATCGACGAGGTCGACAAGATCGCCCGCAAGTCGGAGAACCCCTCGATCACGCGGGACGTCTCCGGCGAGGGGGTCCAGCAGGCCCTGCTCAAGATGCTTGAGGGCACTGTCGCCAACGTGCCGCCGCAGGGCGGCCGCAAGCATCCGCACCAGGAGTTCATCCAGATCGACACCACGAACGTGTTGTTCATCTGTGGTGGCGCCTTCGCCGGCCTCGACCAGATCATCGAGTCCCGCACCGGGCAGGGCGGCACCGGCTTCGGTGCCCGACTCCGGTCGGTCTCCGAGCGCTCGACGGACGACATCTTCAGCCAGGTCATGCCGGAAGACATGCTCAAGTTCGGGTTGATCCCCGAGTTCGTGGGCCGGCTGCCGGTGATCACCAACGTGCGCAGTCTGGATCGCAGCGCCCTGGTGCGGATCCTCACCGAGCCGCGTAACGCACTGGTCCGCCAGTACCAGCGCCTGTTCGAGCTGGACGGGGTCGAGCTGGAGTTCGACGAGCCGGCGCTGGAGGCGATCGCCGACCAGGCGATGCTGCGGGGCACCGGTGCCCGTGGCCTGCGCGCCATCATCGAGGAGGTGTTGCTCTCCGCGATGTACGAGGTGCCGAGCAACCCCGACGCCGCCCGGGTGTTGATCACTCGTGAAGTGGTCCTCGAAAACGTCAACCCGACAATCGTGCCGCGCGAGTTCACCGGGCGTCGGGCCCGGCGGGACCGCGAGGAGAAGTCGGCCTGATCGTCCCCGCGTCACGCCGGCCGTTCGTCACTGACGCGGCCGGCGTGACCGTGTTCGGCGGTCCCACTCGCCCGACGGGGTGACCGTCACCATCATCAGCCGGGCCGGGTCCGCGGCGTCGTTGCGGTAGCCGTGCTCCCGGTCGGCGTGGAACTCGATAGTGTCGCCGGCCCGGACGGCGTGATCCTGCCCGTCGACGTGAACGATCACCGTGCCGGCGAGCACGTGCAGCACCTCGCGGGTGCCGCGGGGGTGGTCGGAGGAGCGGTGTCCGTCCCCGGGCTCCAGCCGCCAGTCCCAGAGCTCGACCAGGTCGGGCTCGCCAAGCCCGCTGAGCAGGTGGCCGGTGCCGCCGTGTTCGCCCTGCCAGAGCACTGGCGCGTCGGCCGTGGAGCTGATCCGCACCGTCTGCTCCTCGTCCGGCTCAAGGAGACGGGCGATATTGACGCCGAACGCGTCGGCGACCCGGCACAGCGTGCCGACGCTGGGGTTGGTGCGGGCGCCCTCGATCTGCACGAGCATCGCCTTGCTCACCCCGGAGCGGCCGGCCAGCTCCTCGAAGGACCAGCCCCGGGCAGCCCGTAGTTCGCGTACCTGCCGGGCTACCGCGGCGGTTACCGCGCCCACTCGATCCGGTCCTGCTTCGGTCATTAAACTATCCTTCGCGGTCACTATTGTGGTACGACAGGTACATGATGCCCATTGTCCTGGCTGCGCTGGCCGCCGTCGCGTTCGGCACTGCTGACTTCTCCGGTGGTAAGGCGTCCCGGCACGCGGACCCGATTGCCGTGACCGTGGTCTCCCAAATTCTGAGTGTCCCGCTGCTGGTCGTGCTGGTGCTGCTCGTGCCCGGCACCCCACACCTCGGTGACCTCGGCTGGGGGCTGCTCGCCGGGGTGGCCGGCGCGGGCGGTGTCATGCTTCTCTACCGGGCTCTCGCCGGCGGGATGATGGTGGTGGTCGCGCCGGTCACCGCGATCACCGCCGCGGTGGTGCCGATCATCGCCGGCCTGTTCACCGCCTCCTTCCCGGGTGTCCTGGCGCTTACCGGCGCCGGCCTCGCTGTGCTGGCCATCGCCCTGGTCAGTTTGGGGGAGAGCGGTGGCGGACGAGCCGTCCCGGCCCGGCTGGTCGGGCTGGCCCTCGCCGCCGGGGCGCTGTTCGGGGTCTTCTACACCTTCCTGGGCCAGGCCGACGAGAGCGCCGGGATGTGGCCGGTGGCGGCGGTTCGGGCCAGCTCGATCGCGGTCGGCCTCGCGCTGGCCCTCGGCACCCGGAAGCAGCTGCGGCTCGGGCGACGGGAGTTCGGTTTGGCGGCGGTCGCCGGCCTGCTCGACAGTGGCGCCAACGCGCTGTTCCTGGCCGCCGCTGCCCGTGGTCACCTGAGCATCGTCGCGGCGGTCGCCGCGCTCTACCCGGCGAGCACAGTGCTGTTGGCGTTGGCGGTCGACCGGGAACGGCTGCGCGTCGTCCAGATCACCGGGCTCGGCTTCGCCGCCGGTGCCTTGGTGCTGGCCAGTCTCTGACGCTGTCCGCGCCGGCCGTCCCGCCGTACCCTGTGCTCATGCGCGTCGCGGTCTGCCAACTGAACGCCCGGGACGACCGGAAGGCCAACCTGGCCGCCGCGGAGGCCCTGCTGGTCCGCGCGGCCGCCGGCGGCGCGGATCTCGCCGTCCTGCCGGAGTACGTCGACTACCTCGGCCCGGCCACCGGGATGCCCGAGCCGGAGCCGGTGGACGGCGAGGTGGGCAGCTTCTTCGCCGAGATCGCCGGGCGGCTCGGGATCTGGCTGGTGGCCGGCTCCTTCCACGAGGCTGGTCCGGACCCGGAACACACCTGGAACACGTCACTGGTCTTCGACCGCGCCGGCAAACTGGCCGCGAGCTACCGCAAGATCCATCTGTACGACGTGGAGATCCCCGGGCGGGTCTCCTACCGGGAGTCGGCAACTGTCGCCCCCGGGGCGCAGCCGGTGGTGGTGGACATCGAGGGACTGCGGGTCGGCCTGTCGATCTGCTACGACCTGCGCTTCCCGGAGTTGTACCGGCTGCTCGCCACCGATGGTGGGGCCCAACTGCTGGTGGTCCCGGCGGCGTTCATGATGCACACCGGCCGGGACCACTGGGAGGTTCTGTTGCGAGCCCGGGCCATCGAGAACCAGTGCTACGTGGCGGCGGCCGGCCAGACCGGCGACCACGAGCCGGGCCGCACCTGCTTCGGCCGCAGCATGGTGGTCGACCCGTGGGGGACGGTCCTCACCCAGTTGCCGGATGGCCCGGGTGTGTCGGTCGTCGACCTGGACCTCGACCGGCTCGCCGTGATCCGGGCCGAGCTGCCCAGCCTGGCAAACCGGCGGCTCTGAGCCTCAGCCCTCGAGCAGGACGCCGATCACCGCGAACCCGGCGATGGCCGCGGCGGTGATCAGCAGCGCGGTGGTCATGCGGGACTTGCCCCGTCGGGCCAGTCGTCCCACCGAGAGCACCAACACGACAAGTACTACCGCGCCGATCACCACCTGCCAGAACGGCAGCAGCACGCCGAGCAGCGACTCCTCGGCGAACACCCTGGTGCCGAGCCCGGACTCATCCATGCCTGACACTCTGGCACGGCGGGACGGCCCGCGTCTGCGGCTGTACCGGGACCGTTGCGAACCAGCCGATCGGAACCAGTGATGAACCCTGATTTGCCTTCTCCGGGCCGTCCGCGTAACTTTCTCTCTGCACGGGGGAGGCCGGACAAACCGGCCGAGAGCGGGCGCCAGGCTCGTGGCGGAGACGCCGAGCGAGGCTGAGGATCGGGCGGTGCGGAACATCCCGGAAGCGGGTTGCAAACGCGAAGCCGACCGGGTAAGGTTCTGAAGCCGGCAGGAGCCGGGCGGATAGCCGCGAAGCGGCGATCGGCCGGTCTGCGGCTTCCCACGACAGTAACGACCGCCGGGTTCGGCGTGCGTCATCGTGGGTCCGGATGAACCACATTGATCGCCTCGAACCTGAGGTTGACAATGAAAGTTCAACCAAGTAGGTTTGAGCGGTTGCCCCGAAACGGGGTTCCACTGAGGTGGGGCTTCTGGTCGGTGTGTGGTTGTTCTTTGAGAACTCAACAGGGTGCTTGTAAAGCCAGTGCCAATT
>NZ_JBEZEY010000035.1:0-39770 GCF_040649135.1 Micromonospora sp. NPDC049047 | reverse complement strand
CCCACCGACCTCCGACACCCCGGCCGGCACCACCAACGTGCTCTCACCGTCCGGGCCCCCTCCCCCCGCCCACCCTCCGTTGATCATGAAGTTATTGCCACGCCGCTCGGCGTGTCGTGGCTATAACTTCATGATCAACGAGAGCTGGGGGTGGGGTGGGGGTGGGTGGGTAGGAGGGCTAGAGGGTTTTCAGGAGGGGGCGGAGGGCGGTCACTATGGGGGCGTCGGCGGGGAGCCAGGTGACCGAGTCCAGTTCGTCGGCCGTCAACCAGCGCAGCGCGGAGTGTTCCAGCGCCTGCGGTTGGTCGTCGTCGAGCAGGCGGGCCGCGTAGACCTTCAGCACCGACCGGCCGTGTGCCATCCGTACGTTGCGGCCGACCCGATCGCCGATCTCGACGCGTACGGCCAACTCCTCGGCGCACTCCCGGACCAGCGCGTCGACTTCGGCCTCCCCCGGCTCGACCTTCCCGCCCGGAAACTCCCACATCCCGGCCACCTCGGGCGGGGCAGCGCGCGCGCAGGCGAGCACCCGCCCGTCCCGGATGATCGCCGCACCGACGATCACCTTCAGGTCCCGTCGTTCGGTCTGCCCGTCGCCATTCGCCCGTTCGGTCCGCACGGGCGTCCAGGGTGCCAGATCAATCGGCGGTTTGGGTACCGTAGCCGTCCGCTAGGCCAACAGAACACGGAAGTGTGGGCGTGGACACCCCTTCCGAGCGGCGAGAGACTAGAGGACACCGACAAGACACGGGATGGCGACGATTTGGCCACGAGCCGACAACGGCGCTTGGGGGGTGCGGTGATGCGCGTGCTGTTCAGCAGCAGGGCCAAGCACGACTATCTCTCCGACGCGTTGACCTTGCTATCTGGTTGGACGCGCGAAGGCGAGCAGATCCGACGGACGCTCGTGATCGACGATACCCAACACGCCGCCCTGACCGAACGGGTCAAAGTCGTCGCCGACGCGTTGCACCTGCGCCCCGAGATCAACCGCCTGCCCGACAGCACCCAGATCCGGGTCGGGCACGGCAACGACGAGCCGCTGACCGAGGGCGAGGTCCTGTTGGCCGCCCGCATCGAGGACGCGTACCGGGCGGTCACCGAGTCCTGACGAGCGTCGCCGAACCCGACCCGGCGTCCTGCGGGTACCAGCGCAGCTCCACGGCGTTGCCGTCCGGGTCCCGCACGTAGATCGAGGTCGCCGAGCCACGGGCGCCGAACCGGCTGACCGGGCCGGTCAGCACCGTGAAGACACCCGATTCGATCACCCGCGCCCAGTCCAGTGGTGCCACCACCAGGCAGAAGTGATCCACGTTCGCGCCCTGCGGCTCGCCTCGGACGAGGTCGATGATGCTGCCTGGGCTAATCCGCACGGACGGGAACGGGACGCGGCCCGCCCGCCACTCGTCGACCCGTACCGGTGCCAGCCCGAGCCGGCCGCAGTAGAAGTCCAGGGACCGTTCCACGTCGGCGACGGTCAGCACCAGATGGTCGAAACCGATGACCCGCACCGCGCTCACGCCTTCTCCAGGCCGGCCGCCGCGCGCAGCCAGCCGGTGAACAGGGCCGGGTCGACGTCGGCGAGGTCGCGCAGCTTCACCGCCGCCATCGACCGCGCACCAGGCACCAGCCGTCCCGACGGGTCGGCGATCTCCTGCCCCCGCCACAACCCGAAGGTGACGTACGACCCGTACGCCTTGACCAGGCAGACCGGGCGCTGGCCGGGCCGGTCGCCCAGGCCCCAGACCGGGTGCCCGTGCCACATCGCGCCGGTCGCTGTCGGCAGGGCCGCCGCGATGATCGGCGTCAGCTTCTCGCCGATCTCGCGCAGTGGGCCGGCCAGGCCGGCCAGGTAGTCGTCAACGTTCACGGTAATACCTTTCGTTCGGTGTTCCCTGCCGCGTTCACGATCCCCGGACGAGGGCCACCGACCAAGACCCGATGCCGCTACGATCGTTGCCCGCAGGTCAACGATGGGAGCGGTGTGCTGGAGCGGTACGAGGTCGAGACGTTCCTGACGCTCGCGGAGGAACTGCACTTCGGCCGGACCGCCGAGCGGTTGACAGTCAGCACCGGCCGGGTCAGCCACATCGTGAAGAAGCTGGAACGTCGGATCGGCGCACCGCTGTTCGCCCGTACCAGTCGGGTCGTCCGGCTCACCCCGATCGGCCGGCGGCTCGCCGAGGAGTTGGCCCCGCTGGTTGCCGGGATGGACGAGGCCGTCCGCCGCGCAACCGACGCCGCCCGGGGCGTGACCGGGACGCTACGGGTGGCGTTCCTCGGTGAGTGGACCGCTCCGGTGCTGCTCCGGGCGGTGACCCTGTTCGGTGAACGGCACCCGGACTGTCGGGTGGAGGTGCACGAGGCGCAGCTGTCCACCACCCGATCCGGGCTGATCGACGGGTCGACGGACGTGCTGATCGCCTCGTACCCGTTCGACGGGATGGCCACCGGCCCGGCGCTGCTCTCCGAGGCTCGGGTGCTGGCGGTGGCGGCGGGTCACCCGCTCACCCGGGAACGGTCGGTGTCGTTGGAGGTGCTCGCCGACCACCCGGTGGTGCAGTACCCGGCGGTGACCTCGGCGGAGTTCAAGCGGGACCGCACCCCGAAGCGCACCCCGGGCGGCCGGCCGGTGCCGAAGGGGCCGGCCGGGAACACCTTCTCCGAGATGCTGTCCCTGGTCGCGCTGGGCCGGGGTGTCCTACCGGTGGGCGAGCACACCCAGCGCTACTACCCGCGCACGGACGTGGCGTACGTGCCCATCCACGACGCGCCACCAATCGAGCGCGGGCCGGTCTGGCTGGCCAGCAACACCACCACCCGGGTACGCGAGTTCGTCCGCGCCGCCACCGACGCGAAGCCCCGATAGGACACGCCGAGTCGACGACGCGGGGTGGGCGCGTACCCTCGCCGACGACGACGGCCACGAAATCCTGCGCTTCCGCACGGAGGCCCAGCTGCGCACCTCGCTGACCAGGGCAGGCGGCTGGCACCGCGAGCCGGTGGGCCAGGGCGACGGCGAGTTCGTCGTCATCGCCCACCCGACCCCGCTGGCACCGGTTTTCTAGCCTTGGACGCATGGCGAACATCGCGTACGACCGCAAAGAGCAGGTCCAGCAGATCGAGAGTGGCCTCCTCGACGGCGAGCAGATCATCGCCGTCTACGACGCCGTCGGCACCGGCACCGGGTTCATCGGGCTGACCGACCGCCGCGTGATCATTCAGGACCGCTCCTTCGTCGGGAAGCGGTTCGCAATCACCAGCATCCCGTACTCGAAGATCACCAGCGTGAGCGTGGTGAGCAACAAGTCGTGGGGTGGTTCGTTCTTCTCCACCGGCGCGATAGCCATCCACGTCGGCACGCACACCTACGAGGTGGAGTTCCGTGGCGCGCAGAAGAGCCACCACGTGCACAACGTGATCCTGCACCACATCTCCTGACCCACCCGCGCTGCGGGGCCCGGCCGGCGTAATTGCCTTGCCGGGCCCCGGCCGTCTCTGGTGTCCTCACTCGACAGCCGCCGGAAGGGAGCAGCCACCATGCCCAACACGACGAAGTCCCCCGAACCCACAGTCATCCGACCCGAGGAATCGAGACTTCGTGAGCAGATCCGCTCAGAGCACCTGTGACACCCTGACCAACCCCGGAGGCCGCTGATGTCGGTCTTCGACGATCCTGGCCTGTTCGGCCGGCTGTGGGCCGCCGACTACGACAGCGGCGACACCAACCCCGACCCGATGCCCGCCGTCGACTTCCTGGCCGACCTGGCCGACGGCGGCCCGGTCCTCGAACTGGCGATCGGCACCGGCCGGGTCGCACTGCCGCTGGCCGAGCGCGGCCTCACCGTGCATGGCGTCGAGGCATCCGAGGAAATGCTCGCCCAGATGCGGGCCAAGCCCGGCGGCGACCAGATCCCGGTGGTCGTCGCCGACATGGCGGACGTACCGGTGACCGGTGAGTTCCGGCTCGCGTACCTGGTCTTCAACACGCTGTTCAACCTGGTCGACGCCGAGCGACAGGCGGACTGTTTCCGTAATGTCGCCCGGGTGCTGTCGCCCGGCGGCGCGTTCGTGATCGAGGCGTTCGTGCCCGACCCGCGCAGCTTCGACAGGGACGAGCAGGTGCAGGTCTGGGGCGTCACCGAGGACTCCGCGACGATCCGGCTGCACAAGTACGACCGACCGGCGCAGTCGTTCATCCGGCAGACCATCACCTTCGACGGTGACGGCGTGCACCTGAAGCCGTTCGCCATGCGGTACGCCTGGCCGCACCAGATCGACGAGATGGCGCAGCAGGCGGGGCTGCTGCTCACCGAGCGGTACGCCGACTGGCACCGGCGACCGTTCGACGCGGACAGCAGGGCGCACATCTCCGTCTACCGGAAGCAGTAGCGGCAGTTGATCGGCTCCGGTTCCCTGACCTGCGGGAATCGGAGCCGATCTCCTGTGGAGACGCGCGCGCGATCAGCCGAGCGGATCGGGCAGCGGCACCGTTCCCGCTAACACCTTGTCCACCAACTCGACGCGCTGCCGGTGCAGGGCATGGCCGTTCAGCGGGCTGCCCGGCACATTGACGCAGTGCTGGCCGGGCACCGCGTCGCAGGCCGGACAGCGAAGGAACAGACCACCGGCCGGTACCAGTTCGACGCCCTGAGCCAGCGCCGATCTGCCAATCTTGACCAGGGCCACATAGAGATCGTCATCCTGATACCGAGTCGCGGCGGCAGCCACGTCGTGCATCCCTTCCCAGAACTTTTCGACGGCCTGCGGCTCGTTGATGTCGATGCGCACGGTCGCACATCCCCGTCCTCGGACCCGGCAAACCCTCAGCCGGTACGCCGGGACGTCGGGTAACGCCAGCGACTACGCCCTGAGCGGATTCTGCTGCTGGCAGCCTTTGTTGATTTACGAGGTCCGTGCCGGGTCAGCTGTGGGCATGCCCCCGGACACCTCCCGCTTTCCGCGCTCCTCGCCGTACTGGCCGGTGGTCAGTCATCCGCAGCTCCGGCGCGTCCTACCCGGGCTCGCCGTGTCCGCGTTGGGCGACGGCATGGCGGTGGTCGCGGTGCCCTGGCTCGCCAAAGAACTCGGACCGCCGGACCGGCACGGCATCTGGATCGCGCTGGCCATGGCCGCGTACACAGTGCCGAGCGCGGTCGGGACCGTCGTCTTCGGCCGCCTGCTGCGCGGGCGCGGCGGCGCCCAACTCGCCGGCTGGGACGCGACCCTGCGGGCCTGCGCACTCGCGGCGATCCCCCTCGCTCACCTCGCCGGCATGCTCACCATCGGGCTGTACGTGGTCCTGCTGGCCGCGTCGGCTCTGCTGCACTCGTGGGGCTCGGCCGGGCGGTTCACCCTGGTCGCCGAACTGCTGCCGCAGCGACACCACCTGCCCGCCAACGCGGTGCTCGGCACCATCGCCGGGTTCGCCACGATCGCCGGCCCGCCACTGGCGGGCATCCTGATCAGCTGGGCCGGATCGGTGTGGGTGATCGCCCTCGACGCCGCCACCTTCGCCGCGCTGGCCCTCACGTACCGTCTCGCCCTTCCCACCAACGGCGGGCCCGCACGGTCCGAGGGCGGCGCTTCGCGAACGGCAGGCTTCGCGGTCATCCGCCGCGACCCCGCCCTGCTCGGTCTGCTGGTGCTGAGCCTCGGCTTCTTCTTCCTCTTCGGCCCGGTGTACGTGGCCATGCCGATCCACGTCACCGACGACCTGCACGCCTCCGCAACGCTGCTCGGCGTCTTCTACGCCGCCTTCGGCGTCGGCGGTCTCGTCGGCGGCGTGGCCGCCGGCCACCTGCGCCGCTGGCCGCTGCGGGTCACCACCATCGGCATCGTCGTCGGGTTCGGCATCGCCATGCTGCCGCTCGGCCTGGGTGCACCGCTCGGCGTGTCGTTGCCGGCCTTCGCTCTGGCGGGCCTGATCTGGGCGCCGTACACGTCCACCTCGATGGCGCTGTTCCAGCGCAGCACGTCGACGACTCAGCTGCCCGCGGTGCTGGCCGCGAACGGTGCGATCCTCGTGCTGGCGGTGCCGCTGGGCACCATGCTGGGTGGGCCACTCGTGGGTGCCCTCGGCCCCCGCCCGACGCTGCTGCTCTGCGCCGTGGCGATCGTCGCCCTCGGCCTGGTCGCCGGCGGGTTCGCGATCTCCCGTCGGAGCGCGCGAACCCCCGATCCGACCGGCACCGAGGTCAGTGGCCGTCGCTGATCTGGACCTGGTGCAGGATGTCGACCATTGTCATCCCCCTTCGTCGTGGTGGCGGCTGCGCTCGATCGTCTCGGCGACCCGCTTGATCCGGCGGAGCCGGGCGTCCCAGGTGGCGCCCACCGCCGACAACTGCGCGACGGCACGGGCGAGCTGCGCCTCGTCGACCTGGTAGTGACGCTCGCGACCGGCCGTCTCGGCGTGGATCAGCCCGACCCGGTCCAGGACGGCCAGATGCTTCGAGACGGCCTGCCGGGTGACGGGTAGTCGCCTGCTCAGCGACGTCGCGGTGCCCGGCCCGTCGGAGAGCAGAAGATCGATCATCGTACGACGGGTGGGGTCACCGATGGCCGACCACAGCTCGTCGTCGACAGCGGCGCTCACGGCGTGGCGACCAGCCGTGCGACGTACCCGCCCAGCCTGGGCAGGTAGTGGTCCCAACCGTTCTCGTGGTCCTGGTACCGCGCCTCCAGGACGGCGATCTCCCAGCCCATCTCGCGGAACCCGGTCTCGGTCATCCGGATCTGGGTCCCCGTGCCGGCGGGGGTCAGGTCGAAGGTGACGAGCAGCTCCGGCCCACTGCGGTCCGGCTCGGTGAAGCACCACCGGAAGGAGAATCGCTTCGGCGGGTCGACCTCGACGACGGCGAGCGCGACGGTCGTCGTCTCGCCGGTGTCCGCGTTGCGCCAGATCAGTTCGCCGGGTGCGCCAGCGACCGACTCGAACCGCGCGTCGTCGGGCCACCACTCCCGCATGTGCTCGGGCTGACTGACCACCTCGAAGACCACCTCAGGCGACGCGTCGACGTGAATGTCGCGTTCGATAGTTCCCTGCTCCATGCGCCCCACCCTTTCGCAACCTTTAGTTGCACTCAACCTACGACAGCCCCCGCCTTCGCGCAACCTTTCGTTGCATGTTCCGGTCCCGTCGTACCCGGGGCGCACAATGCCCGGCATGTCTGAGCCATCGCCGCACCGGCACCACGCCATCGACTACGTCGAGTTCACGGTGACCAACCTCGCCGAGGCCAAGCGCTTCTACGCCGACGCGTTCGGCTGGCAGTTCAACGACTACGGCCCCGGGTACGCGGGCATCCGCAGCCCGCACGGCGACTCCGCCCCCGAGGTCGGCGGTCTCCGGCTCGACCAGGACGTCGAGGCGGGCGGTCCGCTGGTGCTGCTCTACTCAAGCGACCTGGACAAGTCCGTGCAGGCCGTGACGGAGGCCGGCGGCCAGGTGGTGAAGGGGCCGTACGAGTTTCCCGGCGGCCGGCGGTTCCACTTCACCGACCCGAGCGGCAACGAGCTGGGCGCCTGGGCCGAGCAGTAGGGAGCGCTGACCAAGGCACAGCGTCCGCCCTCTCAGCGAGACTCGATGGTGGTCACCTGCGCTGGACGCGCAGCACACCGGTCAGCATCGGCAGGGTGAACTCGCCCTGCGCGGTCTCGGGCCGGGTCCGGAGGAAGGCGCGGATCCGGCCGAGGGTGGCATCCCGCTCCTCTTCTGCCATGACCAGCATCCCCGCCCGGGTCGCGAGTGTCGCGCCGAGGGAGTCGGCGGTCCGGCGCTGCCCATGCGGAAACTCGACCTGCTCCGATGCGCCGAACCGGGCGTTCAGGTCGGTGCTCGCAACCACCATGTCGGCCGTCGCGGCGCGCCAGCAACTCAGCGTGTCGCGGGGGCCGATGGCCGCACGCCCGCTGACCCGTTCGAGTGCGGAAACCCAGTCGATCCGGTCGTCCAGGACGTTCCACAGCCCGGCCAGAACGCCGCCGGGCGTGAGAACCCTGGCGATCTCCTCCCCCGCGACGGTCATGTCGAACCAGTGCAGGGCATTGCCAACCAGGACGGCATCGACTGACGCGTCCGGCAGCGGAATCGACTCCGCGCTACCGGGCAGAGCGCGGACGGCCGGCAGCGCGTGGCGTAGCTCGGTGAGCATCGCCGGGTCGGGTTCGACCGCTACGACGTCCGCACCCAACTCGACAAGCGTGGCGGACAGCTTGCCGGTGCCGGCGCCAAGGTCGAGCACCCGTGGGCCGGGCGCGGGCTCAAGTGCCCAACGCACCGCCGCCCGGGCGTAATCCGGACGGTGCTCGGCGTACGCGGTCGCCGCCGCGCCGAAGGATGTTCGGAGCAGGTGCTGGTCGTCCATGCGGTCACCGTAGCGCCCTGCCACTCTCAGGTGAACCGGCCGACGAGGACGCTCGCTCGTCCTTCTCGCCGACGGACCGGTAGCTGTGCACGTCCGGGTCCGGATCTCCGGCGATCCCCAGGTCCTTGCGCATCAACTCACGAAGGGTGGCATTGGCGGCCCAGAGCCGGTTGCGCGCCTCGATGTAGCGATCGCTCCCCACATCGGCACCATGGCTGAGCACCTCGCACACGCCCTCCAGGCTGCGCGCGGCGGTGACCACTTCGTGCATGAGGCCCCGCGAGCCAATCAGCGAGATGCTCTGCCGCAGACGCCACACTCCTGATGCGTCAAGGGCTTCCAGCAGTGCGTGGGATCGCTCGACCGGGGAGAGTTCGCTGCGAAACGCGACCGACCGCAGGTCGGAATGGGCTTTGCTGAGAGCAGCCAGAAAGTCGACGTAAACCTGTTGCCGCGCTTGCAGTAGGCGACTCTTATCCTCGCGTCGCCATCGAAGGTGGTCGGCCAGGAAGACCGACATGAGTCCGACAATGGCACCTACGATTGTGCCGAGGATCGTCGACCACTCCATTCGCTCACGATACGCCGCCACCACCAGCACAAGGCGTCACCATCCGCTGTGGAGGCAACCGAGGGGCCTGGGATACCGTCGGAGCGTGGTGGATCCGATTCCGCTGGCGTCGGGGCGAGACCGACGGTCATCGGGTCCTTCGCCGTTACCGCAACGGTGGGGACGTGGCCGCTGAGGCGGCAGTCATGGCGTACGTGGGGAGTCTGGGTCTGCCGGTGCCCACCGTGTCTTGGGGAGGCCCGTCTGCCTCAGCTGACAGTGCCGTCCCGGTCCACCTGGACACCGCTGCGCAGCAGCCCGACGAGCCGTTGGGCGTGTGACACGTCGGTGCCGCCGAGAGCGGCACCGCTGGCGATGGCGAGCAGATCAGTCACGGTGAGGTCGGGCCGCACGGCACCGGCGTCCTGCGCCCGGCGCAGCAGTCCGGTCGCGGTGGAGCGCATCGACTCGTGCCACCTGCCGAACATCTCGGTCCGGTGGGCGGCAGGGCCTTCGGTGGCGGCAAGGGCGAGCGCACGCTTCGTCGCGACATGGACGACGAACGCGTCCAGCCAGGTGAAGAGTGCGTCTGCCGGTGACGGGTCGCCGAGCAGATCGACGCCCTGACGGCACAGCGCTGCCACCTCGTCGGCATAGACGGCGACGAGCAGGTCGCCCCGGGTTGGGAAGTGCCGGTAGAGGGTTGCGTTGCCGACACCGGCGCGTCGCGCCACCTCGTCAAGGACGACCTCGGACCCGGAGTTGTCGACGAGTTCCCGCGCCGCGGCGAGCAGCCGGTCGACGTTGCGTGCGGCGTCCGCCCTGCGCCCACGCTTGGGAATCATCGGGTTGTCCGCGGTCGACCCCATCCAGCGCTCCAAGTCTTGCCAATCGGGGAGTTCCCCGCTTAATGTACCAAACATGACCGGGGAATTCCCCGCTTGGAACCAGTGGAGGATGCGATGGCCCTGACCGCCGAGGACCGGGCAGCGATCACGGACCTGCTCAACCGGCACGGCCACCTGACCGACAGCGGCGAGTTCGACCGGATGCAGGAGCTGTTCACCGCAGACGTGGCCTATGACGTCACGGACCTCGGTGGTGGTGTGCTCACCGGGCTCGCCGTGCTGCGGGACGCCGCGCTTGACCTGGGTGCGGGGAACCCAGTCGCCCACCACGTCACCAACATCGTGCTCACCGCGGTAGCCGAGGACCGCGTCCACGCCCAGTCGAAAGGCATCGGCATCAACGCGGACGGCACCGCCGGTAGCGTGACCTACGAGGACACGATCGTGCGCGGCGACGGTGGATGGCGTATCACCCACCGGAGGGTCCGCGCCCGGCGGGTGCCCCTGACCCACTGACCGCGCTCCACCGAACTGATTCGGGAGCGTGCCGGCGCGGCCGGTGTCGACAATCGCCTCGGACCCGACGAGGCGGTGCCGCCGCGCTACTGTCGCGCGTCCGGCCGCTGCGCTACGTCGCGCCGTCGCAGTTCGACACGGGTCAGCCAGGCAAGCCCGCCCAGCGCCGCCAGCAAAATCCAGCCGGCGGGGTTCGTCGGGGCGAGCACCAAAGCGGCGATAGCGCCCACCGCACCGAATGCGCCAAAGACCCACATCTTGCGGAGCGGCATCCCCCGAGGCGGCTGCGGCTCTTGCTGAGCAGGCGCGGTGGAATCCTCGGCGGTCACGCGCTGATCTTCGCGGTAGCCCGTGGTCCTCGTCAATCGCAAATCTTCTGACCTGCGGGAACAGGCCGGACTCAGACCTTGTCGACGCCGTCGAGAGGTCCGACACGTACTGCGGCTTCGACAGGGAGCGATGTCCTGGTCTGGGGCCTACTTCGCAGCAGGTGACCGGGACCGAACCCGCACTGCCAGCGTGGGAGCCGGATTGTTTCGTCGGTCAGAGTTGCCAGGCTCGCTGGTGAATGAGGGGGCAGCGTCAGAGTTTGCGGTCTCGAGGTGCCGGCGGTGCCGTGTCACTCCCACAGGTCGGCGTCCTTGTTGCCGGACGGGTCCGTCTCCCCAAGAGACTCATGGAGCCCTCCGATCTCGCGACCCGTCGGGTTGCACTGCGCGTCCGTCTCGATCAGGTGCCAGCCGGGGTCGCTCTCACGCGCGTCCGGGTCCCCGCCCTCGTCGAGGATGCACACTGCGGCAAATACCGCCTCGTAAGCTCCAGCTCGGGCGACCAGCAGCACATCATGAGGATCCGCGCCTGACTCAATCAGCCGGTGCGCGGCCGCGACGTCGTGTAGGGCGCTGACATCCGTCCAGGGAGATATGGCCTCCCGCCACAGGGCGCGCAGAACCATGAACCGAGCCAGCTGCGGAATGTCCTCGCTGATCTCCGACCTAGCCCACCCCTCCGGGTCTTGGGCCCCAAGCTCCTTGAACCTCTCCGCGAGCGATACAGCGGAATCTCGGGCGCCCGGCGGCAGAGTTGCCAGCCACTCGTCCCACGTAGGCCAGAAGGTCACCACGTGATACTGCCTTCGCCTCGCCTGCCAACCAACCCCAGCGCCGGCCCGGTGTCCCTGAATGCCGTCCAGAGACGACGCCGAACACCATCACGTCAGGTCCTCGAATGAGTCTTCGCCGGGCCGCCACACCATCCACCGTCCATCATCGAAACCGGAGAGCATGGCTATCTCCGGTGTGTCGATCTGCTTCGGCGTCGGGTGGAGACGAAGGGCCGCGTCGCTGAAACGGAGCTCGATCCCCGTCCCGGTTCGCTCGCACGAATCGGTTACGACCTGCGGAATGAGTCCTACCAGTGCGTCGGCCCAGCCGGGCTCTCCAGGTAGGTAGGTGCGATCCGCACGACTGATCGCCGGGAGGATGTCGCAGTTGAGCACCGGCACCTCGTTGGACAGCTCGCCGTCAAAGCGCAGCTGCACGTAATCCATGACGAACTGCACCGAGTACAGGCGCAACCCGACAAGTCGTCCCAGCAGTTTATTCGGGATGTACGCCATGCGGCGGAGCCTATCGAGCCGCCCAGGGGAGCCGGCCAGATGGTGAACCGCGACAGAGGCCCCGAGCCCGACGAGCGGTGCTTCCCCCAACGGCGCGACGGAGTCGCGGTGGCAAGCGGGGTCAGGGACCACCGCTACCGACTCTCCCCGGAGGAAGGCGCCGAGTTTGCGCGACAGGCTCGGCAGCTGCGCGACGCCGACGACCTAGAGTTGCCCGGCGCGGACAACACCGTCGACGTGGACCGGCGCGGGGAGGGCCGAGGCCGATGAGTGTGTGGACCCGCTGGAAGATCGCTCTCCCGCTGACCGGGCTCAGCCTCCTGGTCTTCGTACCCGCTGTGTTCGGCGCGTGGGCCTGGTGGTCCGAGAACGGCACTGCCTACCGGGTAGTTACGGTCCTCATCTGCCTGGTCGTCGCCAGCTGCGTTGGCGTCTCTCTGTCCATCGGCCTCAAGCGGACCGAGGATGTGCCGTGGCTCCGTATCGGGCTCGTTGCCCTGGGCGTGCTCGCTACGTGTGGGCTCGCCGTCGCTCGGGACTCGGTGCAGTAGTACGGCCCCACCCGGAACTAGACATTGAACCTGAACTCCACCACGTCGCCGTCCTGCATGACGTACTCCTTGCCCTCGATGCGGACCTTGCCCGCCGCCTTGGCCGCCGCCATCGAACCGTGCTCGACCAGGTCGTCGTAGGAGACCACCTCGGCCTTGATGAAGCCGCGCTGGAAGTCGCTGTGGATGACACCCGCGGCCTCCGGCGCGGTCGCGCCGACCGGGACGGTCCAGGCGCGTGCCTCCTTGGGGCCGGCCGTGAGGTACGTCTGGAGGCCGAGGGTGCGGAAGCCGACCCGGACGAGCTGGTTGAGGCCGGGCTCGTTCTGCCCGATCGACTCCAGCAGCTCGCGGGCCTCGTCCTCGGGGAGGTCCACCAGCTCGGATTCGATCTTCGCGTCCATGAAGACGGCCTCAGCGGGGGCGACCAGGGCGCGCAGCTCGTCGAGGAACGCCTCGTTGGCCAGCTCGGCCTCGTCGACGTTGAAGACGTACAGGAAGGGCTTGGTGGTGAGCAGGTGCAGCTCGCGCAGGTGCTCCAGCTCGATCTTGGCGGCGGCGGCCCCGGAGTAGAGGGTGGTGCCACCGTCGAGCACCTCGATCGCGGCCTTCGCGGCGGCGACCGCGGCGAGGCGGTCCTTGCGGAGCTTGGCCTCCTTCTCCAACCGGGGCAGCGCCTTGTCGAGGGTTTGCAGGTCGGCGAGGATCAGCTCGGTGTTGATCGTCTCGATGTCGTCGGCCGGCGAGATCTTGCCGTCGACGTGCACCACGTTCGGGTCGGAGAAGGCCCGGACCACCTGGCAGATCGCCGAGGCGTCCCGGATGTTGGCCAGGAAGGCGTTGCCCCGACCCTGCCCCTTCGACGCGCCGCGGACCAGGCCGGCGATGTCGACGAACGACACCGGAGCCGGCAGCACCTTCTGCGAGGAGAAGATCTCGGCCAGCTTGCCCAGCCGCTCGTCAGGGAGCCCGACCACGCCGACGTTGGGCTCGATGGTGGCGAACGGGTAGTTCGCCGCCAGCACGTCGTTCTTGGTAAGCGCGTTGAACAGCGTGCTCTTGCCGACGTTGGGCAGGCCGACGATGCCGATGGAGAGACTCACGACCAGCCAGCTTACGCGGATGCCGACCGGGCCGGCCCACGCGGTCCACGGTCCGGCACAGAAAGCGGTACGGGTGACGTTCCGGCGCCGGTGCAGGGGTTCCGCCGGCTCTCCAGGTGCACCGCTGGGCAGCCCGTGCCTTTATGGGGCGACGGGACCCGGCAGGCGTTGCTACCGTGCCGATCTCGATGTCTCGCTGCTGGAGGTGCAATGACCTCGACGTTGCCCGAGCTGTACATCGCCGTCGATGTGGAGGCGGACGGACCCATCCCCGGGCCGTACAGCATGATCTCGCTGGGTATGGCGGTGACCGGCCGCCCGGACCTGTCCTTCTACACCGAACTGCGCCCCATTTCCGACGACTTCGTGCCGGCGGCACTCGCCGTCTCCGGCCTGGACCGGGACCTCCTGCTGCGCGAGGCGCCCACCGCCCAGGAGGCGATGTCGGCAGCCGCGGCCTGGGTCAACGGGCTGCGCCGGATCGGCCGCCCGGTCTTCCTCGCCGCCCCCGCCGTCTGGGACGGCATGTTCGTGCACTGGTACTTCGTCCGCTTCGTCGGCCACAGCCCGTTCGGTGCCACCGGCTCGGGCGTCGACCTGCGCAGCTACTGGATGGGGGTGACCGGCAGCGAATGGGTCCAGACCCGCAAGGGCAAGATCAAGCACGAGTTGGGCCTGCACAACGTGCCGCACACGCACCACGCCGGGGAGGACGCCGCCGAACTGGCGCAGGTCTTCGACGCGGTGCTCCGGCGCCAATCCGGCGATCAGGCCGGCGAACAGGCCGGCGATCAGGCCGCCGATCAGGCCGGCGAACAGGCCTGACCGACGCCGGCGCTCAGCCGAGCCGGCGCGGGGCGATCACCTTCTCCTGGACGCTGCCGTCCGCGCCCCGGCTGACCTCGTACGCCGAGACACCCTCGCGGTCCGCGACCGCCTCGACCAGCCGGGTGCCCTGGTAGACCAGGCCGACCCCGTCGTCGGTGCAGTGGCTGGTCGGCAGCGTTCCGTTGCCGACCAGCTCGTGCATCAGCGGACGCCGCTGCCCCTCGCTGTCGTAGTGCACCCCGTTGCCGTACGGCAGCCAGGCCAGGCCGTCGGTGAAGCCGCGCAGCCGGGGGCCGAAGCTGTCGGTGGCACCGCCGACGTGCCAGCAGATCGAGCCGGCCGAGACCCCGGCCAGCACCACGCCGGCCTGCCAGCACTCGTGCAGGATGTCGTCGAGCCCGTGCACCCGCCAGAGCGCGACCAGGTTGGCCACGCTCCCGCCACCGACCCAGACCACGTCCTGGCCGAGCAGGTGGGCGCGGACGTCCTCGACGTTCGGCATCGGGAACAACGCGAGGTGTGACAGTCGGAACCGGGTGTCGGCGAACGCGCCGTAGACAGCGGTGAGCGCGGTGGGTTGGTCCCCGACAGCCTGACCGAGGTAGCAGACCCGCGGCTGCGGACCGGCCTCGGCCAACTCGGCCGCCAACTCGAAGACCGGGCCGGGGCGCAGGTCGGCGGGACCACGGTCACCGCGCACGAAGCCCATGCTGGTGGCGAGGATGGTCGGTGCGCTGGCGGGCATCGGGCGTCCTTCCGTGGGGTGCGGCGTTCATCCTGCCGCAGCCGGCCGGCGGCACACCGGCAACCCCGGTGCGCCAGCCGGCCCACGCGGTCAGTCGCCCTGGCGCTGGCGGGGCACCTGAGCCTCGGACCAGCAGCCCGGGGGCAGCTCGTCGAACGGCCGAACGGCCGGGGGCAGTTGGGCCGCGGCGGCCCGGGGCAGGGTGAACCGGTCCGCGGCGGCCGGGCCGGCCGAGATCGACTCGCGCAGCATCCAGCGCACCTCGTCGGCCGTCCAGCCCAGCCCCGGCCGGGCGGCGATCTCGCGAACCAGCCGCCGGCCGACCCGGGTGTCGTCGTCGTAGAAGCGCATGCACCAGTGGTGCGTCCACATGCCGAGCGCCCGCAGGCCCGCGTCGTCGAGGGAGCCCGCCAACCGCCCGCAGGCGGTGTCGGCAAACATCAGCTGGGGGTCGGTCGTCCGGTCCCGGTCGATGGCGCCGCGGGCGGCCGGCGCGACGGCCCGCATCCGGCGGTAGAAGGACTGCGCCACCGCTCGGGGCAGCGGCGGGAATGTGCCCGGTGTCGACGCCGCCGCCCAACCCGCCACGCTCACCATTCGCCGCACCCCTTCTTGAGTTGGTGGCCGGACGTTACCCGTCACGACCGACACTTCCGGGCCGAGAAAAGCCGTCGGATCGTGGATAGCGACGATGACCTGGGGCGTCTGTACGGGTGACAACGAAACGGGGGTGGTGGGTGGACGAGGACGAGCGGGCTCGGCTGGCCGAGTTCGTCGCCAGCCGGACGCCGGCGCTGATGCGGGTCGCGTACCTGCTGACCGGCGACCGCAACGCCGCCGAGGACCTGTTCCAGTCGGCACTGGCCCGGACCATCCCGAAGTGGGGATCCATCCGGCACGCCGATCCCGAGGGGTATCTCCGCGTGGTGATGTACCGCGAGCAGATCAGCTGGTGGCGACGGCTGCGCCGGTGGCGGGAGACGCCGCTCAACCCGGCGGACGAACCGGTCGGCGTCGATCCCAGCGGCGGCACCGACGTCCGGTTGGCGATGCGCGCCGCCCTTCGCCACCTGCCGGCGGCACAGCGGACGGTGGTGGTCCTGCGTTACTACGAGGACCTGCCCGAAGCCCGGGTGGCCGAGCTGCTCGGCTGTTCCGTGGGCACGGTGCGCAGCCGTACCCATCGGGCCGTCAGCCGCCTGCGCGAGCTGCTTCCGGAGGTCGAAATGCTTGAGGTACGGCGATGACCGACCCCTTCGAGCACCTCATCCGCACCACCCTCACCGATCTCGCCGAGGAGGCACCGATCGTGCATGACCAGTTGAACCGGGCGGAACTACGGGTGCGTAACCGACGCCGCGTCACGGTGACGATGGGGGCGGTCGGCACCCTCGCGGCGATCCTGATCGCCACCCCGCTCGCGCTCGCCTCGACCGGGTCGGACGAGGCGCCACCGGCTGCCCCCAGCCCGGCTGGCCCGGCGGGCCCGGCTGGCCCGGCGGGCGTACCCGACCCGCCCGCGCCGGCCGTGCTGCCGACGGACGTACCGAGCCCCGGCGGCGCGAGGCAGGACCCGTTGACGCCGCCCGGCGTGCCCGGTGCCCCCACTGATACGCCAGGTGCTCCCGGTGTGCCTGGTAGGCCCGGGATTCCCGGTGCTCCAGGGGCGCCCGGGGTTCCGGCTGCGCCGGGGGCACCGGGTGCGCCTGGCGATCCGTCTCCGCTGAACCTGCCCGGCGCGCCGGGCGACAGGTGAGCGCAACGACAGTGTCGCGCTGAGCAGAACCGGTCAGGTCGGTGGCCTCCTCGCCCCGGCCTGACCGGCCGCCACGACAGGGTTCGGCGCGGGCGGCACCGGGAGGATGCGGCGCTGTCGACCCGAGATACCTGTCACCTCCACGCGGCACTTCCCGCACCGCCGAGCGCCAGGCGCCCCCGGGGACAGCGGGTGCCGGTGCACCGGGTTTGCCGAGGCCGGTCAGCCCGCCCATCCTTGGGCCATGACCGATCCCGGACACCCGACGTGCGAGCTGCGGGAGCGACGATGAGCACCACCATGCCCCGGGTGCCCACCTCACTCACCGGGCAGATCGTCACACCCGGCGACCGGCGGTACGCGCAACTGCGCTCCACGTACACCACGACGGCGTCGCCGGCCGCCATCCTGCTGCCGAAGACCACCGCACAGGTGGTCGACGCGCTGCGCTACGCGCGGGAGCAGCGGCTGCCGATCGCCGTCCGCAGCGGCGGGCACGGCTTCTCCGGCGCCTCCTCGAACAACCGTGGTGTGGTCATCGACCTGTCCCTGCTCAACCGGGTGCAGGTGCTCGACGAGCGGGCCGGACTGGTCCGGGTGGAAGCCGGCGCCCGCTGGGCGAACGTCGCGAGGGCGTTGGCCCCGTACGGCCTGGTGATCAGCTCGGGCGACTACGGCGGCGTCGGCGTCGGCGGCCTGGCCACCGGCGGCGGGGTGGGCTGGCTGGTCCGCGCCCACGGCCTCACCCTCGACCGCGTCCGCGCGGTCGAGGTGGTGCTCGCCGACGGAACGCTCGTACGCGCCGACGCCGCACACGAGCCGGAACTGTTCTGGCTGGTCCGAGGGGCCGGAGCTGGTGCGGGGATCGTGCTGGCCTTCGAGATCGAGGCGGTCGAGCAGCGCAACGTCGGCGTGACGCAACTGGTAGTGGAGGCGCATCCGGACGGGCGCACCATCCGGGAGTGGACGGCCTACCTCGCGCAGGCCCCCCGGGAGTTGTCCGCGGCGGCAGTGGTCTACGCGGAGGGCCGCTCGGCCCTGATGTCCATCACCGCAGTGGTGGCCGCCGAGAGTCTGCGCCGGGCCCGGCCCGCGGTGGAGCCGCTGCTCGCCATCGGCAAGGTGCTCGAACACCGCACCGACCTGCTGCCCTACCCGGCCCTGGTGCCGACCGCGCACCTGAGCCCCAACGTCGGGCAGCAGCGCGGCACGACCACGAACGGACTGTTCACCGGGCTGGACGACGCCGGCGCGCGGGCCGTGCAGCGGGCGGTGACCGGGCCGGGGCGGGCGGTGGTCCAGCTCCGCTCGCTGGGAGGCGCGGTCAACGACGTGGCGCCCGACGCGACCGCGTACGCCCACCGCCACCAGGACACGCTTGTCATCGCCTCGGTGTTCCCACCCCAGGGTGGGACAGCGTTGGACGCCGCCTGGCGGGCCGTCGGAGCGCGGGCCGACGGCGGGTACGTCAACTTCGAGAGCCGACCGAACCCGGCCGCGTTCGCCCGGATCTACCCGGGCGAGACCGGGGTCCGGGTACGACGGCTGTGGAAGCGGTACGACCCGGACGGGGTGTTCCGGTCGGCCCTGCTGACCGGTCAGCCCCACCGCGCCGCCCAGCCGAACCGATCCGCCCAGCCGCACCGATCCGCCCAGCCGCACCGATCCGCCCAGCCCACCGGCTCCGGTCAGCCGCATCGACGACGTCGCCGCCCCCGCTGACGGGCCCCTGCTCACCGGCACGCCCAGGTCCGATTCCCGCCAGCCGCCGGCGGGTCGAGCGGGGCATCATCGGTGCCATGGAGTTGGACTTCGAGCGGTGTTACCGGGCCGTGGACAGTCGTGACCAGCGGTTCGACGGCTGGTTCTACACCGGGGTGACGTCCACCGGCATCTACTGCCGGCCGTCCTGCCCGGCGATCACGCCAAAGCGGCAGAACGTCCGGTTCTTTCCGTCCGCCGCCGCAGCGCAGGGTGTCGGGTTGCGCGCCTGCCGCCGTTGCCGGCCGGACGCCGCGCCAGGTTCGCCCCTGTGGGACGTTCGCGCGGACGTGGTCGGCCGGGCGATGCGGCTGATCGCCGACGGCGTGGTCGACCGGGACGGCGTACCCGGGCTGGCCTCCCGGCTGGGCTACACCGAGCGGCACCTGCACCGGATGCTGAGCGCCGAGATGGGTGCCGGGCCGCTCGCGCTGGCCCGTGCCCAGCGGGCACAGACCGCCCGGATCCTGATCGAGACCACCGACCTCGGGATGGCCGAGATCGCGTTCGCGGCCGGCTTCGGCAGCGTCCGACAGTTCAACGACACGCTCCGCGAGGTGTACGCGAGCGCCCCGTCCGACCTGCGGACGGCGCGCGGCGGCCAGCGGACGCCGGCCGGTGCGGGCACCCTCGCGCTACGGTTGGCGTACCGTCCGCCGCTGCACGCCCAGGCGCTACTTGACTTCTTCGCGGTGCGGGCACTGCCCGGGGTGGACGAGGTCCGCGCGGGGACGTACCACCGGGGTCTGCGGTTGCCGCACGGCACCGGCGAGGTGGCGCTGACCCCGGCGGCCGGGCACGTGGCGGCGACGCTGCGGTTGACCGACCTGCGCGACCTGGCACCCGCGGTGGCCCGCTGCCGCCGGCTGCTCGACCTGGACGCGGACCCGACGGCCATCGACGCCACCCTGGCCGCCGACCCGGCGCTGGCCCCCGTGGTGGCGGCAGAGCCCGGCATCCGCGTCCCTCGTGCGGTGGACGGCTTCGAGATGGCCGTCCGGGCCATCATCGGCCAGCAGGTCTCGGTCACCGCCGCCCAGAAGACCCTGACCCGCCTCCTCGCCGCCCACACAACTCGCGTCGATCATGAAGTTATTGCCACCGATGCCGGCGTGTCGGGACAACAACTTCATGATCAACAAGGAGGGGCGGGGCGGTTGCGGGGTTTTTTGGGGGCGGAAGAACTGCTGGTGCTGCCGGACTCTGGGTTCGGGATGCCGGTGGGGCGGCGGGAGGCGCTGCGGGGGTTGGCGCGGGCGGTGGTCGACGGGTCGGTAGACCTCGCGGCGGGTGCCGACCGGGAGGAGGCCCGTCGAGGGCTGCTCGCGCTGCCCGGCATCGGCCCGTGGACCGCCAACTACCTGGCCATGCGCGCCTTCGGCGACCCGGACATCCTGCTCGGCACCGACCTCGCGGTCCGGCGCGGCGCCGCCGCCCTCGGCCTGCCCGACACCCCGACCACCCTCGACGGGTACGCCGACCGTTGGCGCCCCTGGCGGTCCTACGCAACGATGAGACTCTGGAGAGCGGCATGACCATCGACAGCACCGTACTGAGCACGCCGGCCGGTCCGTTGAGCATCCTCGCCGGCCCGGACGGCGACGTACTCGCCGCAGGCTTCACGCCGGATCCGGCGGCGCTGCTGCCCCTGATCCACCCGAGCCTGCGGGCGCCGGTGCGGCAACGGGCCGCCCTCGGCCCGGTCACCGCGGCGGTCCACTCCTACCTGGACGGCGAACTCGACGCCATCGACGCGGTGCCGGTCCGTCAGCGCACCGGCGGTGAGTTCATGGCGCACGCCTGGCAGGTGCTGCGCGAGGTGCCACCCGGCGCGCCGGTCACCTACACCGGGTACGCCGCGCTTGCCGGTCGACCACCTGCGGTGCGGGCCGCCGCGGCCGCCTGCGCCCGGAACGCGGCGGCCCTGTTCGTGCCCTGCCACCGGGTGCTGCGCACCGACGGCACTCTCGGCGGATACCGCTGGGGGCTGGACGTGAAGAAGTGGCTTCTCGGTCATGAGCGCGGGTTGACAGCAAGCTGACACCGGCGTCGCCTGCCATTGACGTTACCGTCTTGTATGCCTGTGCGGAGCGACGGCAACCCGGCCACCCGGGTCGCCGCGCCCCGGCACCCGTTACACAACCTCTGGCGACTGCACCCCTACCTCCGCCCGTACGCCGCCGAGTTCGGCTGGCTGCTCGTCGCGGGGCTCGCCGCCACGGCGGCCGGGATCGCCGTACCGCTCGTCGTGCAACGGGTGGTGGACGGGCCGGTGGCCCGACACGAACCGGCCGGGCTGTTCCAGCTCGGCGGCCTGGCGCTGCTGCTGGGCGTGGTCGAGGCGGTGCTCATCTTCATCCGTCGGTGGGTGCAGTCCTCCTCCGCGGTGGGCATGGAGGCGGCGCTGCGCGCCGACGTCTACGCCCACCTGCAACGGTTGCCGACCAGCTTCCACGACCGCTGGCAGTCCGGTCAGCTGCTCTCCAGGATCACCAGCGACCTGTCGGTGATCCGCCGTTTCCTCTCCTTCGGCGTGCTCTTCCTGATGCTCAACCTGACCACCTACGTGGTCGTGGTCGTGCTGCTCGTCAACCTGCACCCGATGCTCGGTGCGCTGGTCGCGGCCAGCTCGGTGCCGCTGCTGCTGATCAGCCGCCGGTTCGGGCGGCACTACCACGCCGCGTCCCGACGGATGCAGGACCAGCAGGGCGACGTGGCGACCCTCATCGAGGAGACCGCGCAGGGCCTGCGCACCATGAAGGCGTACGGCCGGGGGCCGGAACTGGCCGCCCGCTTCGGCGTCGGGGCGCGGCGACTGCACGACACCGGCGTCGGCAAGGCGCGGCTGCTCGCCAGCACCTCCGCGCTGCTCGACCTGGTGCCCAACGTGACACTGGGCGTGGTGCTGGTGGCCGGTGCGGCCGCCGCCGCGAAGGGCGCGCTCACCATCGGCGAGCTTGTCGCGTTCGTGAGCCTCCAACTGATGCTCATCTGGCCGGTGCAGTCGCTGGGTTGGATCATCGCCAACGGTCAGGAGGCCGCCACCGCCGCCGACCGGCTCCAGGAGGTGCTGGACACCCCGCCCCAGATCGTGGACTCCCCCGGCGCGCTCGCGCTGCCCCGCGACAGAGTGCACGGCCGGCTCCGCGTCGAGCGGGTCTCGTTCAGCTACCCGGACGCCCCCGCGCCGGTGCTGCGCGAGATCGACCTGGCCATCGAGCCGGGCGAGACGCTCGCCCTGGTCGGCGCCACCGGCTCCGGCAAGAGCACGCTGCTCTCGCTGGTGCCCCGGCTGCACGAGGTGACCTCCGGCCGGATCACCCTGGACGGGCACGACCTGCGCGAACTGCGGCTGGCCTCGCTGCGCCGACTGGTCGGGGTGGCGTTCGAGGAACCCACGCTCTTCTCCATGTCGGTGCGGGAGAACCTCACCCTGGGGCACCCGGACGCCAACGACGACGATGTCCGCGCGGCCCTCGCGCTGGCGCAGGCCGACTTCGCGTACGAGCTGCCGTGGGGGTTGGCCACCCGCGTCGGTGAGCAGGGCATCTCCCTCTCCGGTGGGCAGCGGCAGCGGCTCGCGTTGGCGCGGGCAGTGCTCGGCCGACCGGCGGTGCTGGTGCTCGACGACCCGCTGTCCGCTCTCGACGTGCACACCGAGGCGCTTGTCGAGGCGGCTCTGCGGCAGGTCCTGCGGGACAGCACCGCGCTGCTGGTGGTGCACCGGCCGTCGACGATCGCCCTGGCCGACCGGGTCGCCCTGCTCCAGGACGGGCGGATCACCGCCGTGGGCCGGCACTCGGACCTGCTGGCCACCGTGCCGGCGTACCGGGCGCTGCTGGCCGCCGACCCACCCACCGGGCATCCACCGGCGACGGAAGCCGCCGGTCCGACCCCGTTCCCCTCGGACGGGTGGGGGCTGGTGCGCTCGTGACAGTGCCGGAGCAGGCCGAACCATCGCCCGAGGAGGAACCGGAGCTGACCCGCTGGCGCGGAACCGCCACCGACCCGGAGGCGGACCGCAGCCGAGCCGAGGACACCTCGCCCGAGGCGGTGGCCCGGCTGCGCCGGCTCAGCCGGGCCCTGCTCGCCGACCAGCTCCGGCCACACCGGGGGCGGCTCACCGCCGCTGTCGGCCTGCTGCTCACCCAGAACGCCGCCGCGATGGCCGGCCCGTACCTGGTCATGATCGGCATCGACCGGGCCATCGCACCGCTGCGCGCCGGCAACGCCGGTCCGCTGGTCGCCGTCGCCGGGGCGTTCGTGGTCGCCTCGCTTACCGAGTACGCGGCCCGGCGCGGGTTCCTCACCCTCTCCGCGCGGATCGGCCAGGCCGTCCTGCTCGACCTGCGGCAGCGGGTGTTCGGGCACTTCCTGCGGCTGTCCGTGGGTTTCCACGAGCGGTACACCTCCGGCCGGATGGTCTCCCGGCTCACAAGTGACCTGGACTCGATCGCCGAACTGGCCGACGGTGGCATCGACAACCTGGTGATGGCCGGGCTGTCGATGCTGTCGGTGGCCGCCATCCTGCTCTGGCTGGACCTGCCGCTGGCCGCCGTGACGCTGCTGGCCTTCCCGTTCCTGTTCTCGCTCTCGCGCTGGTTCGCCAGGTCGTCGGCAAGCGCGTACCGGCGGACCCGGGACGCGGTAGCGCTTGTCATCGTGCACTTCGTCGAGTCGATGCGGGGCATCCAGGCGGTGCAGGCGTTCCGCCGGGAGCCGCGCAACCAACGGATCTTCGTGGCGCTCGGTGACGACTACCGACGGACCAGCCTGCACGCGTTCCGACTGATCGCCACGTACTCGCCGGCGATCAAGCTGATCGGCAACGTCACGGTGGCGGCGGTGCTCTGCTATGGCGGGTGGCGGGTGCTCGACGGCCAGACCGAGGTAGGTGTGCTCGCCGCGTTCCTGCTCTACCTGCGTCGCTTCTTCGAGCCGATGCAGGAGCTGAGCCAGTTCTACAACTCCCTTCAGTCGGCCACCGCCGCGCTGGAGAAGCTGGCCGGGGTGCTCGACGAACGGCCGGCAGTGGCCGAGCCGGAACGCCCCACACCGCTGCCGACCGGGCCGGGTCGCGGCGAGTTGACCTTCCGGGCGGTCTCCTTCGGTTACCGGGCCGGCACCCCGATCCTCGGCGGCCTGGAGCTGACCGTGTCGGCCGGACAGACGGTGGCGCTGATCGGGCCGACCGGCGCGGGCAAGTCGACGATCGCCAAACTGGTCGCCCGGTTCCACGACCCGGACACCGGGACGGTCCGGCTCGACGGAGTCGACCTGCGCGAGGTGAGCGACGCCGACCTGCGCCGTGCCGTGGTGTTGGTGACCCAGGAGAACCACCTGTTCAGTGGGACCGTCGCGGAGAACATCCGGTTCGGTCGCCCGAGCGCGGACGACGAGACGGTGCAGGCCGCCGCGCGGGCGATCGGCGCGCACGACTTCATCGCCGCCCTGCCCGACGGGTACGCCACCCAGGTGCACCGGCGCGGCGGCCGGCTCTCCGCCGGGCAGCGGCAACTTGTCGCGTTCGCCCGGGCGTTCCTGGCCGACCCGACAGTGTTGATCCTGGACGAGGCGACGTCGTCACTGGACGTGCCTACCGAACGGCTGGTGCAGCGGGCTCTCGGCACCATTCTGCGCGACCGCACCGCCCTGGTGATCGCACACCGACTCTCCACTGTGGAAACCGCCGACCGGGTGCTGGTCCTGGACGGCGGGCGGGTCGTCGAGGACGGCCCGCCAGCCGTGCTGGCCGAGGCCGGCGGCAGGTACGCGGCGCTGCACCGGCAGTGGCGCGACTCGCTGGTCTAGGCGAGCACCGTCCCGCCGTCGACGGTGAGCACCGTCCCGGTGGTGTACGGATTGACCATCGTGAACAGGTACGCGGAGGCGACATCGTCGACCTCCCCGACCCGGCCCAGCGGCACGGACGCCGCGCTGAGCCGGTACAACTCCTCCCGGTCGGCCTCGGACATCGACGCCCAGAGCGGGCTGCGGATGACGCCCGGGGCGACCGCGTTCACCCGGATGCGGCGCGGCGCGAGGTCGACGGCGAGGGCGCGGGTCAGTGCCTCCGTCGCTCCGCAGATGCTGGCCGCCACCGACCAACCCGGGCCGGGCCGGGCGGAGGCGGTCCCGCTGGTGAGCGTGACGGAGCCGCCGTCGCGCAGGTGCGGGGCGGCGGCCCGGACCGCGCCGAGCGCCCCGAAGTAGCGCAGCTCGAAGAACTGCCGCGCCCGGTCCACCTCCAGGTCGTCCAGGGACATCAGGGCCAGCGGCTCGCCGGCGGTGTAGGCGAGGTGGTCGACCGGGCCGACGTCCGCCGCCAGTCGGGTGAACAGCCGGCCCACAGCCTCGGTGTCGGTCAGATCGACGACGTGGCCGTGCGCGCCCTCCGGTAGCTCGGCGAGCGACCGCTCGATGCTGGCCGGGTTGCTGGAGGCGACGGTGACGACCGCCCCGGCCTCCGCGGCCGCCCGGGCCGTCGCGAGGCCGATGCCGGAGGTGCCGCCAAGGACGACGACGTGCCGGGAACGCAGGGAAGTGGTGTCCATGGCTATGGTGCCTTTCTCTCGGATGGGGCCTGCGCCAACACTGCGTCGGTTCCCATTACACCGTCCAAGACCCTTGTGGTCAGCTGTGATACCCGTAGGGTATTAACGTGGACGCCGACCTCGACCTGCGGAAACTGCGCTACTTCCTGGCCGTCGCCGAGCACCTGCATTTCGGTCGGGCCGCCACCGAACTGCGCATCGCCCAGCCGGTGCTGTCCCGCCAGATCCGGGCGCTGGAACGCGAACTGGGCACCCAACTGCTGCACCGGAACCAACGCCACACCGCGCTGACCGCCGCCGGCGAGCAGTTGCGGGCGGACGGGACGGTGCTACTGGCCCGCGCCAACGCGCTGCGGCGCAGGGTGCTCGACACCGCCCGCGGCGGCGCCCGCACCTTCCGGCTCGGATTCATGCCCGGCCTCACCGTCACCGCCGAGGTTCGCGCGCTGCGCGAGGCCAATCCGGGACTGGAGGTCGAGGTGGTGCGTACCGGATGGGACGACCAGACCGAGATGATCCGGGACGGACGGGTCGACGCCGGCTACGTCCGGCTGCCGCTGGACCCCCGGGACCTCGCCCTGGAACCGCTCTTCGACGAGCCACGGGTAGTAGTCGTGCCGGCCGACCATCGGCTGGCCGGCAAGCAGCGGGTCAGCATCCACGACCTCGCCGACGAGCACCTGCTCCAGGACCCGGAGGCGGTGCCGGAATGGCGGGACGTCGCCGCCGAGATGCGGGCCGGCGAACGGCTGCCGGAGCGGTCCGTACGGACCGTGGAGGAGAAGTTGGAGTACGTCGCGGCCGGGCGCGGCGTGGTGGTCCTGCCCCTGTCGACGGCGCTCTTCTACAGCCGCCCCGACGTGCGGCACAGCGTGATCGCCGACATCGGCCCCAACCGGGTCTGCGTGGCCTGGGCGGCGGACAGCCGCAGCGATCTGGTCCGCCAGTTGACGGCGATAGCCCACCGGCTGCACCCGGAACCTCCGGCCGACGACAGATAGCCGACCTGCCCGGCGCCACCGGCCCTCGTGTCCCGGTCGTAACTGCGTGGTCCGGCACCCTCGCGGTGCCTACGATCGCAGGATGACCGATACGGCGAGGACGGCCCGCGCCGGCGTCCCCGAGCGTCCGACCCTGGACGGGCTCGAGGAGAGCTGGGCACGCCGCTGGCAGGAGGAGGGCACGTACGCGTTCGACCGCTCGAAGACGACTGTTCCCGGTCGCGGCGCGGCGTCAGACGCGCCGCGCGGGAATGGTCGCAGGGCCGACGTGTACGCCATCGACACCCCGCCGCCGACCGTATCGGGCGAGTTGCACATGGGGCACGTGTTCTCGTACACGCACACCGACATCATCGCGCGTTACCAGCGGATGCACGGCAAGGTCGTCTTCTACCCGATGGGCTGGGACGACAACGGCCTACCCACCGAGCGTCGGGTGCAGAACGTCTACGGGGTGCGCTGCGATCCGGCGCTGGCGTACGACCCGGTGTGGCGACCACCGGCGGCCCCGGTCGACGACGCGGCCCGCCGCGACCCCACCCCGATCTCCCGGCGCAACTTCATCGAGCTGTGCGAGCTGCTGACGGTCACCGACGAGCAGGCCTTCGAGGCGCTGTGGCGACGCCTCGGGCTCTCGGTGGACTGGTCGTTGACCTACACGACGATCGGTCGGATCGCCCGGACCACGAGCCAGCGGGCGTTCGTGCGCAACCTGCGCCGCGGCGAGGCGTACCAGTCGGAGGCGCCGACGCTCTGGGACGTCGGCTTCGCCACCGCCGTCGCCCAGGCGGAGTTGGAGGACCGGGAGCGCCCCGGCGCGTACCACCGGCTGCGGTTCGCCGGGCCGGGCGGTCGCGAGGTGCACATCGACACCACCCGACCGGAGCTGCTGCCCGCCTGCGTGGCGCTTGTCTGTCACCCCGACGACGAGCGGTACGCCGACCTGGTGGGCACGACAGTGCGCAGCCCGCTGTTCGCCGTCGAGGTGCCGGTGCACGCCCACCCGCTCGCCGATCCGGGCAAGGGCACCGGCATCGCGATGGTCTGCACGTTCGGCGACCTGAGCGACGTGACCTGGTGGCGGGATCTCGAACTCGACACCCGGGTGATCATCGGCCGCGACGGCCGGCTGCTTCCGGAACCGCCGGCCGGGGTGCCGGCGCAGCCGTACGCGGCGCTGGCCGGGCAGACCGTCAACGGCGCCCGCCGGGAGATCGTCGGCATGCTTGCCGACGCGGGGGACCTGATCGGCGAGCCACGCCCGATCACCCACCCGGTGAAGTTCTACGAGCGCGGCGACCGCCCACTGGAGATCGTCTCGACTCGACAGTGGTATCTGCGCAACGGCGGCCGCGACGCCGACCTGCGGGCCACCCTGCTGGCCCGGGGCGAGCAGCTGCACTGGGTGCCGGCGCACATGAAGCACCGCTACGACAACTGGGTGGGCGGCCTGACCGGAGACTGGCTGGTCAGTCGGCAGCGCTTCTTCGGGGTGCCGGTGCCGGTGTGGTACCGGCTCGACGACACTGGCGAGCCGGACTGGTCCCACCCTCTCACGCCGGACGAGTCCGCGCTGCCGGTCGACCCGTCAAGTGACCCGGCGCCCGGGTACGACGAGTCGCAGCGCGGCCGGCCGGGCGGTTTCATAGGTGACCCGGACGTGCTGGACACCTGGGCCACCTCGTCGCTGACCCCGCAGATCGTCGGTGGCTGGGAGACCGACCCGGAGCTGTTCGCGCAGGTCTTTCCGATGGACCTCCGCCCGCAGGGGCAGGAGATCATCCGGACCTGGCTCTTCGACAGCGTGGTCCGTTCGCACTTCGAGCACGGGGTGCTGCCCTGGCGGGACACCGTGCTCTCCGGCTGGATCCTCGACCCGGACCGCAAGAAGATGGCCAAGTCCAAGGGGAACGTGGTCACCCCGCTGGCCCTGTTGGAACAGCACGGCTCGGACGCGGTGCGCTACTGGGCGGCCAGCGGCAAGCCCGGCATGGATCTGGCCTTCGATCCGGCGCAGATCAAGATCGGCCGCCGGCTGGCCACCAAGCTGCTCAACGCGTCCAAGTTCGCGCTCGGGCTGGGGGCCGCGAACGCGCCGCGCCGCGACCTGGAGCTGTCGGCGACCACCCCACTGGACCGGGCCATGCTCGCCGAGTTGGCCACAGTGGTCACCGCGGCGGGTGCCGCCCTCGACGCGTACGACCACACTGCCGCGTTGCAGGCGACCGAGGCGTTCTTCTGGCGGTTCTGCGACGACTACATCGAGTTGGTGAAGGAACGCGCCTACGGCACCGGCGCGGCAGCCGACTCGGCGCGGGCGGCGCTCGCCACGGCGCTCTCGGTGCAGCTCCGCCTCTTCGCCCCGGTGCTGCCGTACGTGACCGAGGAGGTCTGGTCGTGGTGGCGGTACGGCTCGGTGCACCGCGCGCCGTGGCCCACCACCTACGAAGTGGCCCGGTCGATCGAGGGGTCGGGCGACCCGGCGCTGCTGCGGCTCGCCGGCGACGCGTTGAGCCAGGTGCGCCGGGCCAAGTCGGAGCGAAAGCTGTCGATGAGGGCGGAGGTGCCGCTGGCCGAGGCGCTGGGCCCGGCGGCCCTCCTGGAGCAGCTCACCCTCGTCGCCGACGACCTCCGGGCGGCCGGCCGGATCGGCAAACTCGACCTGCTCCCCGACCGCACCCCGGAGCTCGTCATCGCCTCCGCGTTCTGACCTGCGTCCGCCGCCGCCCACCCCCCGGGGGCGGCGGCGGACGCCGTCACCAGCCGCGCAGGAAGCGCAGGCCGAGTAGGAACGCCACCACGGCGGGACCAACCAGCAGGGTGATCGCCTGGAGGCGGTACGGCATCCGGTGTCGGGTCAGCTCGCCCGCGTTGCCGAGCACGATGGCGCCGGCAAGCATCAGGAACGCCCCCCACCAGCCGGTCTCCAACTGGATCAGGTCGACCCGGATCAGTTGCAGGGTCAGCCCGAGCAGCGCCCCGGTCAGCGCGAGCAGGGCCACCGCCCGGTGCAGACCGCGGGCCAGCGGGTGGGCCGCCCGCCAACCGTAGGTGCCGGCGACCGCCAGGCAGGGCAGCACCACGAGCAACGGCCAACCCCGCCCCATCACGCCGAACATCAACAGCGCGCCCACCGCGAAGACGATCGTGCCGACGCAGGCGAGCATGTATCCCGCGAAGGCCCGGCCACCACCGCGGACCAGCAACGGCCCGCCGCTGGCCGCGATCAACGCGGCCGGGATCAGGATGAACACGGCCCACCAGTGGAACTGCCCGCTGCCCTGGGCAGCGGTGGCCACCGTGGCGGAGGCCAGCCCGGCGACCGCCAGGCTGGTCAACCACGGCCGGCTGCTCCGGGAGTACGGCTCAGCCAACGACGTCCGCTCCGCTTCGACACTCACACCCGACAGCCTGGCCCGACGGGGGTCGACCGGTCCATCCGGCCAGCCCTACCGCCGAAGGGTGGCTGGCCGGAGCACCGTTTCGCACCTGTCTCAGCTCGTCTCGCCGGCCACGCTGAACGAGCGCAGACGGTCGATTGCCAGCACGGTGAAGCCGACGCTCACCAGCGCGGTCATCACCGAGGCCACCGGCACCGACACTGTCGTCTCCAACAGCCCGGTGGGGGCGATCCGGTCGGTGAGGGCGATCACGTACTGCTGGATGGAGAGCACCTTGGTGCCGCTGACGAAGTTGCCCAGCAGCCCCTCCCAGATCAGCACGTAGACCAGCCCGAGCAGCACCGGCCGCCTGGTGACCAGGCTGAGGGCGAGGAACAACGCCGAGTACGCAAGCGCGCCGAGCGCCGCCGCGACCGCGAGCGCCAGACCGAGGCGTACCGAGTCGGCGAGCACGCCCGCGACGTAGAGCGGCACCGCGACGGTCACCGCTGTGACCCCGGCGGCCACCGCGAGCTTCGGCAGCACGATCTGCCAGCGCGGCAGCGGCTTGGTCAGGATGTGCACGACGGTGCCGTCGTCGATCTCGGCGCCCAACACACCCGTGCCGATGATCAACGCAACCACCGGCAGCACCACTGCCAGCCCCAGGCCGACAAGCACCGGCGGCCCCCACTCGCCCGGGTCCACCCCCAGCGACCGACAGAGGATGGCCAGCCCGAGCAGCACCAACGGCAGCGGAAGCAGCAGCAGGAACCGACGCCGGCCGAACAACCCACGCGCGGTGATCCAGGTAATTGTCGACATGTCAGGCCTCCACCAGGTAGGAGAAGACGCTCTCCAGAGACTCGTCGGACGGCACCAACTGGCGCACCCGGATGCCTTGCGTGAGCGCGATCCGGGGCAGCGCCCGGGTGAACGCGCCATAGTCACCGGCCCGCACGGTCAGGCCGGTCGGGTCCAACTCGACCCCACTCACCGACGCCTCGGCGATCAGCGCGACGGCCAACGCCCGGTCGTCGGTGGACCGCACCGCGAAGACGTGCGGGCGGTTCGTCATCAACCGGCGGATGGTCCGGAAGTCGCCGGAGGCGGCCAACCGGCCGGCCACCATCACCTGCACCGTCCCGGAGACCTGCTCGACCTCCTCCAGGATGTGCGAGCTGAACAGGATCGTCCGGCCGGCGTCACCAAGGCTGTGCAGCAGCTGCATCATGTGCAGCCGCTGACGGGGGTCCATGCCGTTGAACGGCTCGTCGAGAAGCAGCACCTGCGGGTCGTGCACCAACGCGGCGGCCACCCGGGCCCGCTGGCGCATGCCCTTGGAGTACGTGCCGATCCGGCGGTCCTGCGCCGACTCCAGCTCCACCAGGTCGATGGCCCGTCGGGCCGCCGCCGCCGGATCGGGCAGCCGGTGCAGCTTCGCGCTGGCCAGCACGAACTCGTACGCGGTGAGGAAACCCTGCACCGCCTCCCGTTCACTGACCAGCCCCAGCCGCCGGTAGACGTCGGGGTTACGCCAGGTCGGCTCGTCGTCGAGGGTCACGGTGCCACGCGACGGGGCGAGGAAACCGGCCATCATGTGCAGCAGCGTGGTCTTGCCGGCGCCGTTCGGGCCGAGCAGCCCTGTCACGCCCGATCCCAGCGCCATGCTGATGTCGTTGACCGCGACCACGTTGCCGTACCACCGGGACACCCCGGTCAGGCTCAGCGTGCTCATCAGGAGGCGACCTTCCGGTAGCGGACCAGCAGGAGGGCGGTCGCGCCGGCGACCAACAGCACCGCGCCCAGGGCATAGACCGGGCCGAACCCGCCGATCATCATCTCGCCCGGATCGCCCTCGACCAGCAGGTCACCGAGTGACCAGATGCCCACCCCCTGGACCAGGGTGGAGGGGGAGGCGAGCCCGGCCAACTCGTTGGCGGCGCGCGACGGCAGGATGCTCAGCACGCCCACGATCGGGGTGGTCATCAGGAAGACCGCGACCACGCCGCCGGCGGCGAAGGCACGCTTGCCGGTCAGCGACGCGACAAGCAGGCCGACCGAGGCGAAGACCACCGCCCACAGCCCCGCGTAGAGCAGCCCGGGCAGCAGGTCGAGCAGTTCGTTCCACACTCCGCGCATGCCCTGCTTGGTGGTGAACGCGGCGCCCAGGAACATCAGCAGCTGTGGCCCGCCGAGCAGCAGCCAGAGCGCGGTGACAAGCGCCAGCAGCTTGGCCATCGCGTAGTCGGCGCGCGGCAGCGGCCGGGAGAAGTACAGCGGCAGGACGCCGCTGCGCAGGTCCCGGGAGACCAGCTCCGGGGCGACGACAGCGACGAAGAAGATGACCAGCCAGCTCATCGCGTCGGCGAACTGGGCGTACGTGGCGACCGGCTCGCCGATCTGGCTGCGTATCGCGGCCAGGGCCACCGCGACCAGGCTGACGATGCCGACCACCAGCCATGGGAAGATCTTGGCCTTGGCGCTGCGCCCGAAGCCGAACGCGGTGCGCAGCCCGTGCAGGTAGAGCGCGCCGAAGACCTGTCGGCGGCCCAGCCGCGGACCCTGGTAGCGCTGGTAGCCGATGTCGTGGATGACGCCGGTCGGCGTGGAGCGCGCGGCGGTGGTGGACGACTCAGGCATGAGTGAGCTCCCTCGTGGCGAAGAGTTCGGCCACCCGGTGCCGGCGCTGGTCCAGTCGGTGCAGTGGCAGGTCCAGTTCGGCGACCGCGCCGAGGATCAGGTCGTAGGTGCCGTCGTCAGCGAGCGGCACGAGGAGCAGTCGCCCGTCCCGGGCGACCGGCAGCTTCAACTCGGCAAGCCGGGCCGCGAGCTCCTCGGTGCCTTCGCTGACCTCCACGGCGAGCACGTCGGTGGCCGAGGTCATCGCGGAGATGTTGTCGGCGCGCAGCAACCGGCCGCCGTCAATGGCGATGAGCGTGTCGCAGATCCGCTCCACCTCGCCGAGCAGGTGCGAGCAGACCAGCACGGAGATGCCGAACTCGGTGCCGATCCGGTGCACCAGGGCCAGCATGGCGTCGCGGCCGGCCGGGTCCAGCCCGTTCGTCGGCTCGTCGAGCAGCAGCAGGTCGGGGTCGTGCACAAGCGCCTGGGCCAGCTTGACGCGTTGCTTCATGCCTGTGGAGTAGCCACCGACCGGACGGTAGCGCTCCTCGTAGAGGCCGACGTGCCGCAGCGCCTCCGACGCCCGCTCGCGGGCGGCGGTGCGGGGCAGGCCGCTCATCCGGCCGAGGTGGGTGACCAACTCGGCGGCGGACAGGTCCGGCGGCAGGCAGTCGTGCTCGGGCATGTAGCCGACCCGGGAGCGGACCTGCGCCGGGTCTACGGTCGGGTCGATGCCGAGCACCGACACCTGACCGCTTGTCGGTGGGAGGAGGCCGAGCAGAATCTTGATCAACGTGGATTTGCCGGCGCCGTTCGCGCCCACCAGGCCGATGATCCCGGGCTCGACGGCGACGGTGAGGTCGGCGAGCGCGGTGACCCGACCTCCGTACGTCTTGGTGAGCGACTGGGTCGCGATCAGTGTCACGCTGCCAGCGTAGGGAGTCCACGCCCACCTCGGACACCACCACGCCCCCGGCGCTTCCCTGATCCTTGCCCCGACGGACCCTTAGGGTCCCCCCACCCGGGGCGGTGGGGCCGTTGTCGCCGGTGGCGCGTCCGGCGCGACCCCGACGCGGGAAAGACCGGTCCGGGGTGGCACCATTCACCTCCCGGCCGGTCGGGAGTCGCGCCCGCGTCACCTGGGCGTCGAGCATCTCGACGGCGAGTTCGACCGCCGCATCGACGACTACCGGTCCGGGCTGAGGCCGGCCGCGATCGGAGCGGTGCCGAGCCGCCCGGCCGGGTCGTGGAGTGGCGGCCTCGACCGATCGTCGGTCTGCTGCGAAACTGTGTGCCGGTCAGCGAGTGGGGGGTGTGGATGAGCAACGGCTGGGTGCTGCCCGACGAGGTGCTGCAGGACGCACCGGCATACACGCCGCGTCCCGGTGAGCTCGCGGATCTGGAGCTGCTGCTGACCGGTGCGTACGCCCCCCTCACCGGTTTCATGACCCGGGCCGACCTGGTGTCGGTCAGCCGACGCGGCCAGCTTGCCGACGGCACCCCCTGGCAGGTCGCGGTGACCCTCCAGGTGCCGGCCGCGCTGGCTCAGGGCTTCGATCCGCGCGACCCGGCCCGCCGGGCGTTGGTGCTTACCGACGGCGAGGGCGCGCCGGTGGCTGCCCTGGACGTGGCGGACGTCTGGCCGGTACGCGAGGGCGTCGCCGGGGTCGGCGGCCAGGTCCGGCGGCTGGGCGACGGTGGCCACGGTCCGTTCCAGCGACTGCGCCGCAGCCCCGAGGAGGTCCGTGCGCTGCTGCCCCCGGGCCGGGTGCTCGGTGTGATCGCCGACCGGCCGCTGCACCGTCCCCAGCTCGCTCAGATCGCGCACGCCGCCCGCACCCTGGCCGCGCACCTGCTGGTGATGATCCCGGTAGGTGAGGGTGGCGTCGGCGGGCTCCCGCCGGAGGCGCTTGTGCGTACGATCTTCGCCGCCCGGGACCGGATGCCGCCGGCCACCGTGATCGCGGTGCCGTTGTCACATCGCCGGGAGGAGATCAGCGACGCGTTGCTCCGCGCCCGGGTCTCCGCCGCGTACGGCGTCACCCACCTGCTGTCCACCGGGGAGATGCTCTCCGGCGCCGGGTTGCGGGTGCTGGTGCCGCGCGAGCTGGCCTACGACAACCGGGACGGGCAGTGGCGCTGGCGGGAGGACATCCCACCGCGGAACCGTCGACTCGCGCTGACCCAGCCGGAGATCGACGACCTGCTGGATCGGGGTTTCCCCCTGCCGGAGTGGCACACCCCGCCGGCCGTGGCGCGGGAGCTGGCCCGGGCCCGGCCACCGCGTCGGCACCGCGGGCTTGTGGTCTTCATGACCGGCCTCTCCGGCTCCGGCAAGTCGACAGTCGCCCGCGGGCTGGCCGACGCGTTGCGGGAGAGCGGCGACCGCACGGTGACCCTGCTCGACGGGGATGTGGTGCGCCGGGAGCTCACCGCCGGGCTCGGCTTCAGCAAGGCCGACCGGGACATGAACGTCCGGCGGATCGGGTGGGTGGCCGCCGAGATCGCCCGGCACCGGGGGGTGGCCATCTGCTGCCCGATCGCCCCGTACGCGGCGGCCCGTGCCACCGCCCGCGAGATGGCGCTGGCCGCGGGAGCGGGTTTCGTGCTGGTGCACGTCGCCACTCCGCTTGCGGAGTGTGAGCGCCGGGACCGCAAGGGCCTGTACGCGCGGGCGCGGGCCGGCCTGCTCACCGGGATGACCGGCATCGACGATCCGTACGAGGAGCCGAGCGACGCCGACCTGGTGTTGGACACCACAGATCTCAGCGTCGCGGACGCGGTTCAGGCCGTGCTGCACCAGCTCACCGAGACCGGTTGGGTGGAGTTGAAGATCGCTTCTGCCTGAGCCGGGTCCGTAGCCGCTGTCCGGCCACCGTTCGCTTCGCGCTAGTGTTCGTCTTTGTTGGAACACGTTTGACCGCGTGAGAGTACGGGGACCTCCGGGAGGCACGGCGAATGCTCGCTCAGCAGCGGCAGGCGGCCATCCTGGAGCGGCTGCGGTCCACCGGCGGGGTGCGGGTGAGTGAGCTAGCGGGCGAGTTCGGGGTCTCCGACATGACCATCCGCCGCGACCTGGACGTGCTGCACGAGCGTGGCCTGCTGGCCAAGGTGCACGGCGGGGCCACGGCAGCCGGACCGAGCTCGACCGACGAGCCCGGCTTTCACGCCAAGTCGGTCCGTCAACTCGCCGAGAAGGCCGCCATCGCGGATCGGGCGGCCCAACTGGTCCGGCCGGGCGCTGCTGTCGCGCTCTCCGCCGGCACCACCACCGCCGAACTGGCCCGCAAGCTGGTGGACGTGCCCGGCCTGACCGTGGTGACCAACTCGCTGCCGGTGGCCGAGATCCTGCACGCCGCTGGTCGGCCGGACCAGACTGTGGTGCTCACCGGGGGCGTCCGCACGCCGTCGGACGCGCTTGTCGGCCCGCTCGCGGTCGGGGCCGTCCGGGCACTGCACCTGGACCTGCTCTTCCTGGGTGTGCACGGCATCACCGAGCGGGCCGGCTTCACCACCCCGAACCTCATGGAGGCGGAGACCGACCGGGCGCTCGTGGCCGCGGCGGACCGGCTGGTGGTGCTGGCCGACCACACCAAGTGGGGCACCGTGGGCATCTCCTCGATCGTCGAGCTGGCGGCAGCACACGTACTGGTCAGCGACGACCGGTTGCCTGCGCCAGCCCGACGGGTACTCGGCGAACAGGTGGGCGAATTGATCATGGTAGAAGCGACAGGGGCGGGCCGTGCGACGCGCACGCCGACGAGTGAGGGGGCGGCGCAGTGAAACGCACAGCGATCGACCTGGCCGACGGCCGGGAACTGATTTACTTCGACGAACGCGACGACGCGGTCCGCGACCAGCCGGACCGCCGTGACCTGCCGCCGCCACCCCCCGCGTCCCAACTGCGCTACGACCCGCTCACCGACGAGTGGGTGGCGGTGGCCGTGCATCGGCAGACCCGTACCTTCCTCCCACCGGCGAACGAGTGCCCCCTCGACCCGTCGGTGGGCGACCGGCTCACCGAGGTTCCCGCGCCCGACTACGACGTGGTGGTCTTCGAGAACCGGTTCCCGTCGCTCAGTGGCCGGGTCGCCGAGGAGCCCGGCGAGATCACCCCGTTCACGCCCGTTCGACCGGGGCTCGGCCGCTGCGAGGTGGTCTGCTTCACCTCGGACCACAACGCCTCCTTCGCCAGCCTGCCGCCGCGCCGGGTCCGCACCGTCCTGGACGCGCTCGCCGACCGCACCGAGGTGCTCGGTGAACTGCCCGGGGTGGAGCAGATCTTCTGCTTCGAGAACCGGGGCGTCGAGATCGGCGTCACGCTGCACCACCCGCACGGACAGATCTACGCGTACCCCTTCGTGACGCCGCGCACCCGCGCGCTGCTGGCCTCCGCGCGCCGGCACGCGGAACGCACCGGCGGGGGCAACCTGTACGCCGACGTGCTGGCCGCCGAGCGCGCGACCGGCGACCGGGTGGTCGTCGAGAACGAGCACTGGACGGCGTTCGTCCCGGCGGCGGCCCGCTGGCCGTTCGAGGTGCACGTCGCGCCGCACCGGGTGGTGCCGGACATTCCGGCCCTCACCGACAGCGAACGGGATGCTTTCGGGCCGCTCTACCTGGATCTGCTGCGCCGCTTCGACGGCCTGTTCGACATGCCGATGCCGTACATCTCGGCCTGGCACCAGGCGCCGGTGCGGATCGACCGCGAGTTGGGCCACCTGCACCTACAGCTGTTCAGCATCCGGCGGGCCAAGGACAAGCTCAAGTATCTGGCCGGCTCGGAATCCGGGATGGGCGTCTTCATCAACGACATCGCCCCCGAACGCGCCGCCGAGTTGCTCCGCGCGGCCTGAGCCAGCGGGATCTCGCGCTGCGGGGAAACAGGGCGCGGGGGGCCCGGGACAGGGCCCCCCGCAGGGAAGGGACGGCTGGCTGTGCACGGCACAGCCGGGAAGGCTGGCTGATCGGCGCACGGGTGCCGCGGGTCGACCGTGGTCAACCTTCCTCGGACGCGACTGGCATCTCGTCCATCCTGGTCAACGAGGCGCGCCGAGCGGGGTGACGCCGATCGGCGCGGCACCGCCGGACACGCCGAAGCCCGCCGGCTGGGATGCCGGCGGGCTTCGACGACGCGGTACGCCTGGATCAGGCGGCGAGCTTGCGGGCCAGGTTCTCGTCGAGCGCGTTCATGAACTCGTCGGTGGTCAGCCACGGGGCGTCGCGCGAGATGAGCAGCGCGAGGTCCTTGGTCATCTGGCCGCCCTCGACGGTGTCGACGATGACCTGCTCCAGGGTGTTGGCGAACTCGGTGACCGCCGGGGTGCCGTCCAGCTTGCCCCGGTGGGCCAGGCCCCGGGTCCACGCGTAGATCGACGCGATCGGGTTGGTCGAGGTCTTCTCGCCCTTCTGGTACTGCCGGTAGTGCCGGGTGACAGTGCCGTGGGCGGCCTCGGCCTCGACGGTACGGCCGTCCGGGGAGAGCAGCACCGAGGTCATCAGCCCCAGCGAGCCGAAGCCCTGCGCCACGGTGTCGGACTGCACGTCACCGTCGTAGTTCTTGCAGGCCCAGACGTACCCGCCCTCCCACTTGAGCGCGGCGGCGACCATGTCGTCGATGAGCCGGTGCTCGTAGGTGAGGCCGGCGGCGTCGAATTCCGCCTTGAACTCGGCTTCGAACACCTCGGCGAAGATGTCCTTGAACCGGCCGTCGTACGCCTTGAGGATGGTGTTCTTGGTCGACATGTAGACCGGGTAGTTGCGGTCCAGGCCGTACCGGAACGAGGCGCGGGCGAAGTCCCGGATCGACTCGTCGTAGTTGTACATGCCCATGGCGATGCCGCCGCCGGGGAAGTTGGCGACCTCCATCTCCATCGGCGTGCCGCCGTCGGCCGGGGTGTAGGTGATGGTCACCGTGCCCGGGCCCGGGACGACGAAGTCGGTGGCCTTGTACTGGTCACCGTGGGCGTGCCGGCCGATGATGATCGGCTTGGTCCAGCCGGGGACCAGCCGCGGCACGTTGGACATGATGATCGGCTCACGGAAGACGACGCCGCCGAGGATGTTGCGGATGGTGCCGTTCGGCGACCGCCACATCTTCTTCAGGCCGAACTCCTCCACCCGAGCCTCATCCGGGGTGATGGTCGCGCACTTGACGCCGACGCCGTGCTCCTTGATGGCGTTGGCGGCGTCGATGGTGACCTGGTCGTCGGTCTCGTCGCGGTGCTGGATCGACAGGTCGTAGTAGTGCAGGTCGACGTCGAGGTAGGGCAGGATCAACTGCTCCCGGATCTGCTTCCAGATGATCCGGGTCATCTCGTCGCCGTCGAGTTCAACGACCGGGTTGTTTACCTTGATCTTCGCCATCGACCGGCGCTCCTCTCGAGGGACACATGCTCAAGCAGTACGAGCGTACTGCAATTGGGCCGGCCGCCCCCAGCCGGCCTCGACCGACCGGCGGAAACCGGGCTGCGCGGAACAGGAGTGCCCTGGAATCATCGCCCGATGCCGCTGAACCGCAACCTTGGGTCTATCACGGTCACCGCGCTCACCGACGGTGAGGGTGCCTTCTTCCAGCCCCGAGCGCAGGCGTTCCCGCAGGCCACTGCGGCGCACTGGGCGGAGGCCGACCGGCGCGACCCCGGCTCGGTGACCGCCGACGGGCAGTGGTGGCTGCCGTTCCGCAGCTTCGCGATCCGCACCGGCGACGGGCCGGTCACCCTTGTCGACACCGGGATCGGCCCGGTTGACGCGCCGGCCGCGGGCTGGGCGCCGGTGCCCGGCCGGATGCCCGCCGAGCTGGCCGCGGCAGGCATCGACCCGTCCGACGTCGACACGGTGGTGCTTACCCACCTGCACAGCGACCACATCGGCTGGGCGGTCACCGGCACGCCGGGCCGGCCGTACTTCCCGAACGCCAGCTACCTGTTGCAGCGCGCCGAACTGGACGCGGCGCAGACGCTCAACCCCGGGCTGCCGGCCGGCCTGATCGCCCCGCTGCGCGCCGCCGGCCAGCTCCGGGTGGTCGACGGCGAGACCATCCTCACCCCGGCGGTACGCCTGCTACCCACCCCCGGCCACACCCCCGGCCACCAGTCGGTACTCCTGACGGCTGGCGACGAACGGATGCTGGTCACCGGCGACCTGTTGGTGCACGCCGTGCAACTCGTCGACCCCGACCTGGCGTACGCCCACGAGGTGGACCCGGACCTCGCCCGCACCTCCCGGCAGGCCGCGCTCCGCACCCACTCCCCCACCCTCCTAGCCACCCCCCACCTCGTCACCCCCTTCACCCCCTTCACCCCCTTCACCCCCATTCCCACGCCCGCCCCCACCTGGCGCCCCCGCCCCTCACCTCGTTGATCATGAAGTTATTGCCCCGACACGCCGCGCGAGGGGGCAATAACTTCATGATCACCGGGGTGGGGGCGGTGGGCGGTGGGATGGGATGGGATGAGAGAGGGGCGGGGGGGGGGCGGGGGGGCGCCCCCGCAAGGGGGGTGGGGGGGGTTTTAAATGGGGTGGTTTAGGCCAGCGTTGGGGGGGCCGGCGCGGGGGGGGGCAGGGTG
>NZ_JBEZEY010000034.1:0-60354 GCF_040649135.1 Micromonospora sp. NPDC049047 | reverse complement strand
ATCTGCGCCCGCTCAACGGACGACAACCTCTGCCCCGGCATGACCCCTCATCCTGACGAGAATCCACCCCGTTGCAACAACCACTTGAGCCCAAGGGGCTTGGACACCCCGGCTTCGAGAAACCCGAGTCGATCACCGCCGCCGGGCCCGCGCGACGAGCGGCGCGCGACTGCCGCGGCGGCCGGCGGTCGAACCCACAGCCAATGCGGACGCCGACCGACCAGCCCTGACGGACTCGGCCGGTCATGGCGTACGCCGACGGGTCGCGGTCGTCGACGCCGAGCCTGGCTCGGTCGGGTACGCGTCCATCACGCGCCACGAGGTTGTCCGATACCGATCAGTGCGTCGATGGACCCACGCAGAGGGCCGGCGAACGCTTGACCGGTAGGAAATCTCCTACCTATTGTGGTCGGCATGACAGTCACGCATGTGCAACTCGTCTCTGTACCCGTCACCGACCAGGACCGGGCCCGCGACTTCTACGTCGACGTCCTCGGCTTCGACCTGGTCTGGGACAACCCGATGGGCCCCGACGGCGGGCGCTGGGTGCAGGTCGCGCCCAAGGGCGCCGCCACCGCCCTGACCCTGGTCACCTGGTTTCCGACGATGCCGCCCGGCTCGCTGAAGGGGATGGTGCTGGAGACCGACGACCTCGACGCCGACGTCGCCCACCTGCGGGAGCGGGGCGTCGAGTTCGAGAGCGACATCCAGTCCGCACCCTGGGGCCGGTATGCCACGCTGCACGACCCGGACGGCAACGGCATCGTCCTCCAGGCCACCCGTGTCTGAACCGGACGTCTTCGCCGCCCTGGCCAACCCGACCCGCCGGGAGCTGCTGCGGCTGTTGCGCGACGGAGGGCAGCAGCCGGTGCAGCGCCTCGCCGACCACTTCGACATGCGCCGGCCCAGCCTGTCCGAGCACCTGCGGGTCCTCAAGGACGCCGGCCTGGTGGTCGAGCGGCCGGTCGGCCGGCAACGGCTGTACGCGCTGCGCCCCGAGCCGCTGCGACAGGTCGCCGACTGGCTGAGCCCGTACGAGGCGTACTGGCGGGGACGGCTCGGCGCACTGCGCGACGTGCTCGACGAGGTCGACGAGGTCGACGAGGTCGACGAGGTCGACGATGAGTGAGCAGACCACGATCCGGGTGGACCAGTTCCTGCCGCACCCACCGGCGAAGGTGTGGCGGGCGTTGACCGATCCTGATCTGATCGGGCGCTGGCTGATGCCTACCGACTTCGTACCGGTCGTCGGGCACCGGTTCACCCTGCGTACCGACCCCCGCCCCGGGCACGGCTTCGACGGGGTCGTGCACTGCGAGGTGCTCGACCTCGACCCGTACCGCCTGCTGCGCTGGGCCTGGCGCGGCGGAACGCTGGACACCGTCGTCACCTGGACGCTGGTGGCCGAGGGGAGGGGCACCCGGCTCTTCCTGGAACACGCGGGCTTCGATCCGGACGACCCGCTCCAGCGCCGCACCGCCACGCTGCTCGGCGGCGGCTGGCGCTCGCACGTCTGGCGCCGCCTCACCGAGACCCTCGACACGATCCCCACCTGATCAGCCCCCGGTACCGCCACGCGGTAATGAACCGGCGGCGGGTGCGGGGGCGTACCGGGCGGGGGGTCAGGTCGTGGGGAAGAGGCGCGCGTGCAGGGCCGCCGGGTCGGTGAGCTGGGGTAGGTCGCGGGCGGCGAGCCAGGCGGCCGCCGCCGCGCCGTCCCCCGCGGAACGCAGTGGCGCGTCGGGCCAGTGACGGGTGACCTCGGTGCGGACCGCGGCGCCCAGCGGGGTGTCGCCGGTGAGCAGACCGCCGCCGAGGACGAGCGGGGTTCGTGCCCCGGCCGGCCGGATCCGGCTCACGCTCTCGGCCAGGTGCCCTGCGGCCTCGGCGATCAGCGAGGTGGCGACGGGTTCGCCGTCGACGGCGGCGGTGACGACCAGCGGCGCCAGCCGGGCCAGCTCGATCGGCGGGCGGCGGGTGACCGCCTGGATCGTGGCGTCCACGGTGTCGCGGGGCCGGGAGGCGACCTCGGCGCTGCCGGTCAGTGCGGTGAGGACGGCCGTGGTCAGTGTGCCGGGGGTGCGGGCGGCGTCCAGGTCGGCCAGGAGGCGGCGGACGGCCTCTCGGCCGAGCCAGAACCCCGACCCGGCGTCGCCGAGCAGCCAGCCGTGGCCGTCGGCGATCCGGTCGAGGCGCAGGTCGACGACCTGCGCGGTGATCGCGCCGGTGCCGGCGATGAGCACCGTCCCGTCGGGCTCGGCGGTGCCGGAGGCGTAGGCGACCAGGGCGTCGCCGTGCACCGCGTACGGGCAGCGCAGGCCGGCGTCGTGCCAGGCCCGGTCGAAGGCGGCCCGGCCGGCGGGGTCGGCGAGCAGCCGGCCCGCCCCGGCCAGCCCGATGGTGCCGGCGACCACCCGGGCCGGGTCGACGTCGGCGAGCGCCTCGCGGAGCGCGGTCAACAGTTCGGCGGCGGCCCGTTCGGCGCCGTGGCTGGTGGGGTTGCCGCCGCCGGCTCGGCCGGTGCCGAGGCGTTCGCCGGCGAGGGTCAGGGCGGTCGCCCGGGTGGACGTACCCCCGACATCGAGACCGACCACGACGGTGTCGGACATCGGCACGGGCCTCCTTGCGCTGCGCGGTTCTGGGCCTGTTCATGCTGGTCGGCGCGGCCGCGCGGGGCAACTTCGAGGCGGCGCGGAGGGACGTGCGCCAGGTAACAGTTTGAAAACTTCGCCCACGGTCTTGACATAGACGGTCGTTCAGTAAGAAATTTTACCACTATCAGTTAACAGTCCTTCGAAAATGCGAGGCGTCGATGGTTGATCATGAGGTGGACACCGCTGCGGGGACCGCGGTGGTCGACGCCGACGCGATCGACCGGCGAAACGCCCTCGGATCGACGTCCGACGGGGTGTTGGCCCGGGTCCGCAACAGTCTCGGCGAACTGACCGGCGCGCTACGCCGCGTCGCCGAGCATGTCCTCAGCGACCCGGAGGCCGCGGCCCGATCCACAATCGTCGAGCTGGCCGAGCGCAGCGGCACCTCACCGGCGACCATCACCCGCTTCTGCCGGGCGATGGGCTTCGAGGGGTACGCCGACCTGCGGCTGGGCATCGCCGCCGAGACCGGTCGGGCCCGCTCGGCCGGCTGGACCGTCGACATCGGCCGCGAGATCCAGCCGAGCGACCCGCTCGGACGGGTGCTCGACCAGATCATGGCCGCCGACACCCGGGCGATGCACGACACCGCCGCGCTGCTCGACCTCGGCGAGGTGGAACGCGCCGCGGTGGCGATCGCCGGCGCCAACCGGGTGAACATCTTCGGGGCCAGCGGCAGCGCCCTCGTCGGCGAGGAGATGCAGTTCAGCCTGCACCGCATCGGGGTGGCAGCCTGGGCCTGGAGCGACGTGCACGAGGGGCTGGCCAGCGCCGCGCTGCTCGGCGTCGGCGACGTCGCGCTCGGCATCTCGCACACCGGCCAGACCCGGGAGACGATCGAGATGCTCGCCGAGGCGGGCAGCCGGGGCGCCACCACGCTCGCGCTCACCGGCTTCCCCCGCTCACCGTTGGCCGAACTGGCCGACATCGTGCTGCTCACGGCCAGCCAGGCCACCACCTTCCGACCGGACGCGCTCTCCGCCCGGCACCCCCAACTGGTGGTGCTGGACCTGCTCTACATCGCCGTCGCCCAACGCACGCACGACCGGGCCCACGCGGCCTTCCGACGGACCGCGCAGGCCGTCGACGGCCACAAGGCGGCGAAGGGAGCCCTCGCATGATCAGCGCCCAGGGGTACGCGGACGCCGTCCGCCCGGTGCTCGACCGGCTGCTCGACTCGGAATCCGACGGCATCACCCGGGCGGCCGACCTGATCGCCGACAGCCTGCGCGACGGCGGCGTGCTCCAGGCGTTCGGCGCCGGGCACTCCGAGGCGTTCGCCGCCGAGCTGGTGGCCCGGGCCGGCGGGCTGGTCCCCACCAACCGGCTCTCGGTGCGGGACCTGGTGCTGCACGGTGACGCGCCGCGCGACGTGCTCGCCGACCCGAAGCTGGAACGCGACCCCTCCATCGCCCACCAGATCTACGCGCTCGCGGCGCCCCAGCCGCGGGACGTGTTCGTGGTGGCCTCCCAATCCGGCATCAACGGCTCGGTGGTCGAGCTGGCGGCGCTGGTCACCGAGCGCGGTCATCCGTTGATCGCGGTCACCTCGGCCGAGCACACCGCACGGGTCGCGCCACGACACCCGTCCGGTCAGCGGCTCGCCGACCTCGCCGACGTCGTGCTGGACAACGGCGCGCCGTACGGCGATGCACTGCTGCCGCTCGAGGGCGGCGGCGCGGTCTGTGCGGTCTCCTCGGTCACCACGGCGCTGCTGGCGCAGCTGCTGACCGCGGAGGTCGTACGACGGTTCCACCAGGCCGGAGAGGTGCCCCCTATCTACCTCTCCGCCAACGTCCCCGGCGGGGACGAGCACAACATCGCCCTCGAGTCGCGGTACGCCGGGCGTCTCCGGCGTACCGCCTGACCCGAATTCCACAAGGAGAGACGACGATGTCGAATACCCCCGAACACCCGGCCGCGCTCGACCGTCGCACGGTGCTGCGTCGCGCCGCCGCCGTGGGCATGCTCGCCACCCCGGCCATCGGCCTGCTCAGCGCCTGCGCGACAAGCGGCGGCGACAAGGAGAACGAGCAGGTCGCCGGTGGCACCAAGAGCGAGAAGAACCCGCTGGGCGTCAAGGAGGACGCCGCGATCGAGGTGGTCATCTTCAACGGCGGTTACGGCGAGAAGTACGCCACCGACGTGCACGAGCCGCTCTACAAGAAGGCGTTCCCCAAGGCGGAGGTCAAGCACCAGGCCACCCAGGCCGTCTCCACGGTGCTCCAGCCGCGGTTCGCCTCCGGCAACCCGCCGGAGTTCGTGAACAACTCGGGCGAGAAGCTGATGGACTTCGGTGCGTTGGTCGCCGACGGTCAGCTGCAGGACCTCACCGAGCTGTGGGACGCCCCGTCGGTGGACGACCCGGCCAAGAAGGTCCGCGACACGGTGGTGCCCGGCACCATCGAGGCGGGCTCGTTCAACGGCAAGCCGTTCGTCCTGTACTACGTCTCCACCGTCTTCGGTATCTGGTACTCCGGCAAGCTGTTCAAGGACAACGGCTGGGCACCGGCGAAGACGTGGGACGACTTCATCGCCCTGCTCACCTCGATCAAGGCCAAGGGCATCACCCCGTACGGCTACGCCGGGGCGAACGCGGCCTACTACCAGTGGAACGTGATCCTCACCCACGCCGCCAAGATCGGCGGCACGGACGTGCTGAAGAACATCGACAATCTGGAGGACGGCGCCTGGAAGCAGGACGCCATCAAGCAGGCGGCCACGGCGTGGGCCGAGGTCGGGGCGAAGTTCAGCGACAAGAGCTTCGAGGGCCTCAAGCACACCGACGTGCAGCTGCGGCAGAACCAGTACAAGGTCGCCCTGTACCCCAGCGGCGACTGGCTGGAGGGCGAGCAGAAGCAGGACACCCCGCCCGGCTTCGACTACCAGCTCATGCCGGTGCCGAGCATGTCCTCCTCGGACAAGCTGCCGGCCACCGCGCTGCGGGCCACCGCGGGTGAGGGTTACTTCGTCTCGGCGAAGAGCAAGAACCCCAAGGGCGGCCTGGAGTACATGCGCCAGATGCTGTCGAAGGAGGGCGCGAAGGGCTTCACCGAGGTGGTCAAGGCCCCGACCGTGGTCACCGCCGGCTCTGAGGGCTTCTCCTTCCCGCCCGGTGTGGCCAGCTCGCAGGCCGCGCTCAAGGCGGCCGGCCAGGACGTGTTCAACCTGTACTTCGACGGTTGGTACAAGGAGCTCGACACGGAGGCGCGGACCGCCACCAACGAGCTGATGTTCGGCCGGATCAACGCGGACGCCTTCGTGGAGCGGATCCAGAAGAAGGCCGACGCGATCAAGAAGGACAGCTCCGTCACCAAGTTCAAGCGCTGATCGATCGGAGCTAGGGTCATGCGGCACGGCAAGTATCCGTTCGTGATCGGGTTCCTGATCGTCCCGGTCGCGCTGTACGTGACCTTCGTGATCGCGCCGTACGCGCAGGCGTTCCAGATCTCGATGACCAACTGGCGGGGCCTGTCGGCCCCGCGGTGGGTGGGCTTCGACAACTACCGGAGGCTGCTCGACGACGGCACCTTCTGGAAGGCGGTCCAGCACCACGGCGTACTGCTGCTTGCCCTGCCGCTGATCACCATCGCCATCGCGCTGTTCTTCGCCTTCCTGCTCAATGTGGGCGGCAAGGCCAGCGGCGGGCAACGCCAGGGGGTCTGGGGGTCGAGGTTCTACCGGGTGGTGTTCTTCTTCCCCCAGGTCCTGGCGGTGGCCATCATCGCGGTGCTGTTCCAGACGGTGTACCGGCCGGACGAGTCCGGCCTGATCAACGGCGTGCTGATGAAGATCGGGCTGGACCCGGTGCTGTTCCTGATCCGGCCGAACCTGGCGCTCTGGTCGATCATCGGGGTGCTGGTCTGGCAGGCCGTCGGCTTCTACGTGGTGCTCTTCTCGGCCGGGATGGCCTCCATTCCCGGTGAGATCTACGAGGCCGCGGAGATGGACGGGGCGAGCAGGGTGACCCTGTTCTTCCGGGTCACCCTGCCGCTGCTCTGGGACACCCTCCAGGTGGCCTGGGTGTATCTGGGCATCGCGGCGTTCGACGCGTTCGCCGTCGTGGCGGTGCTCTCCATCGACCAGGGTGGCCCGGACGGCGCCACCACCGTGCTCGCCGTGGAGATCTACCGCAACGCGTTCACGTACCAGAAGTACGGCTACGCCTCGGCGATGGGTGTGGCGCTCTTCTTCCTCACCCTCACGTTCGCGGCGCTGACGCTGCGGCTCACCAAGCGGGAAAGCGTGGAGTACTGATGGACGCGCAGACGACGCTGCCGCCGACGGCGGCCACACCGCCCCCGCCGAGCACGGGTCCGAAGGCCGCCGGCGGCCGCCGGGGCAGGGGTCCCCGATCCGAGGTACGCCTCTTCGCCGGCCTCGGTCACCTGGCCCTCGCCGCGTGGGCCGTGATCGTCATCGTGCCGATCCTGTGGACCTTCCTGGCCGCGTTCAAGAACACCAGCGAGATCTTCAGCAGCCCGTGGACGCTACCGGCCGAACTGCGCTGGGAGAACTTCGGCCGGGCCTGGACCAAGGCGCACGTCGGCAGGTACTTCCTCAACAGCGTGCTGGTGGTCGGGGCGAGCACCTTCTGCACCATGCTGTTCGGCTCGATGGCCGCGTACGTGCTGGCCCGGTACAAGTTCATCGGGAACCGGGCGATCTACTACCTGTTCGTCTCCGGGTTGGCCTTCCCGGTCTTCCTCGCCCTGGTGCCGCTCTTCTTCGTGGTGCAGAACCTGGGCCTGTTGGGCACCCACACCGGGCTGGTGCTGGTCTACACCGCGTACTCGTTGCCGTTCACCGTGTTCTTCCTGGCCGCGTTCTTCAAGACGCTGCCGACGTCGGTCGCCGAGGCGGGGATGATCGACGGCTGCGGGCACACCCGGCTGTTCTTCCAGGTGATGATGCCGATGGCGAAGCCGGGCCTGATCAGCGTGGCGATCTTCAACATCATCGGTCAGTGGGCGCAGTACCAGTTGCCGCTGGTGCTGCTGCCCAGCGGCTACGAGGACAAGTGGGTGCTCACCCAGGGCATCGCGAACATCTCGGTGAACGCCGGCTACCAGGCGGACTGGTCTGGACTGTTCGCCGCACTGACAATCGCCATCCTCCCGATGATCGTCGTGTACGCGGTCTTCCAACGCCAGATCCAGGCCGGCCTCACCGCCGGCGCCGTCAAGTAGGCAGTCACCTCGGGCGCTCGTCGGCCTGACTGTGCCAGGAGCGCCACAGGTCCGCGTACGCCCCGTCGGCGGCCACGAGGTCGTCGTGGCTGCCGATCTCGGTGATCCGCCCGTCGGCCAGCACGGCGACCCGGTCGGCGTCGTGCGCGGTGTTGAGCCGGTGCGCGATGGCGATGACGGTCCGTCCGACCAGCACCGCGGCCAGCGTCCGTTCGGTACGGCGCGCGGTGCTCGGGTCGAGCGCGGCGGTCGCCTCGTCGAGGATCAGCGTGTGCGGGTCGGCGAGCACCAGCCGGGCCAGCGCGAGCTGCTGTGCCTCGGCCGCGCCGAGCTGCCGGGCCCCGTCGCCGAGCTGCGTGTCGAGCCCGTCGGGCAGCTCGGCGTACCAGTCGGCGCCCACTGTCGCCAGCGCGGCGCGCATCTGCTCGTCCGACGCGTCGGGCGCGGCGAAGGAGAGGTTGTCGCGCACCGAGCCGATGAAGACGTGGTGTTCCTGGGTGACAAGGGCGATGCGCCGTCGACGCTCGGCGGGGTCGAGGTCGGTGACCGGGCAACCGCCGATGCTGACCACGCCGTGGCGGGGAGCGTCGATCCCGGCCAGCAACCGGGCCAGGGTGGACTTGCCGGCGCCCGACGGACCGACGACGGCCAGCCGTTCACCCGGCTGCACCTCCAGGTCGATGCCGTGCAGCACGTCCGGCCCGCCGGAGTAGGAGAACCGCGCCCCGCGGACGACCACCCGTTCGCCCCGCGACGTGGCCGGCTGCCCGGGTGGCTCCGGCGGGACCATGCCGACGCCGAGCAGCCGGGCGTACGACGCGAAACCGCGCTGCGCCTGCTCCGTCCACTGCAACAGCCGGTCCAACGGATCGATCGCCTGTTGCAGGTAGAGCGCGGCGGCGACCACCGCGCCGAGGGTGACCAGATCCCGGGAGAGCAGGTAGCCGCCGACGAGCAGCACCACTGCGATCGGCAGCGGGTAGCTGGCCTCGACTACCGAGAAGAACACCGTACGCAGCGCCAGGGTCGCCCGGCGGGCCTGCCACACCCGGGTGATCCGGGCGGTGCCGTGCCGGATCCGGTCGTCGGTCAGCCGCAGCGCCTCCACCGTGCGGGCGCCTTCGGCGGTGGTGGTGAGCGTCTCGGTCAACTCGGCCGCCGCCGCGCCCTCGGTGAGGTAGGCGGGACTGGCTCGCCGCAGGTACCAGCGGGTGACCGCCACGATCGACGGGAGCCCGGCCAGCGCCGCCAGACCGAGCAGCGGGTGCAGCAGGAAAACCGCCCCGAACAGCAAGATCAACTGAACCGTGGCGATGACGATGGTGGGCACCACGTCGCGCACCGTGGTCCCGACCGTCGAGACGTCGACCGAGCTGCGGGTGGCCAGGTCGCCGGAGCCGGCGCGCTCGACGACCGAGACCGGCAGGCCGAGGGTCCGGGAGACGAACTCCTCCCGCAGCTCGGCGACGGCCCGTTCACCGAAGCGGTGGCCGGCGTACTGGGCGTAGCGGGAGAGCAGCGCGCTGACCAGGACACAACCGGCGATGGCCAGCGCCAGCCGGTCCACTGTGGCCACTCCGGCGCCCGCGGTGACGCGGTCGACGATGGTGCCCAACAGCCACGGCGGGGCCAGGCCGGCGATCGCTGCCGCGCCGTGCAGCGCCAGCACGACGCCGACGGCCCGGCGGTGCCGGCTGATCATGTTCCGCAGGGCGCGCCGTACGGTGCGCCGGTCGGCCACCGGCAGCGGGCTCACCGGTAGACCTCCTCGGTGTCGGCGGGCTGGTCGAGATCCGCATCGCCCCGGGCCACCAGGTGCCGGTAGCCGGCGTCGGAATCCAGCAGGTCGGCGTGGCTGCCGGTGGTGATGCTCCGGCCGGCGCCCAGGTGTGCCACCAGGTCGGCCCGGCCGAGCAGCAGCGGCGAGGTGGCGATCACCACTGTCGTCCGTCCGGCCCGGGCGACGCGTAACCGTTCGGCGATCCGCGCCTCGGTGTGCGCGTCCACCGCCGAGGTCGGGTCGACGAGGATCAGCACCTCCGGCTCGCTGAGCAGCGCCCGGGCCAGGCGCACCCGTTGGCGCTGACCGCCGGAGAGGGTCCGGGCCCGGGCGTCCAGCGGGGTGTCCAGCCCGGCGGGCAGGGCGTCGACGATGTCGTCCGCCGAGGCGGCATGCAGGGCTGCCCGGATCCGGCGATCGTCGCCCCCGGGGCACAGCACGTCCCGCAGGGTCCCGGCAAAGAGGTACGAGTCGTGGTCGGCGACCACGATCCGGGCGCGGACCTCGTCCAGGGCGACCCTGGCCAACGGCACGCCACCCCAGGTGGTGTCGCTGACGACGTAGCGGCCGAGCCGGTCGGCGAGCGCCACGGCCGCGGCCGGGTCGTCGGCGGCCACCCCGGTCAGCCGGCCGGCGGGCACGGTCAGGCCGGTCTCCGGGTCGTGCAGGTCGGCGGGGCCGGCCGGTGCGGCCAGGGCGTCGGGCCGGCGGGCGTCGGGCTGGCGGGGGTCGGGCACCGGGCCCGACCATCGCCGACCCGGGCCACCGACCTCGTCCGCTGTCACGTTGAGCAGGTCGGCGATCCGTCGGGCGGCGACCCTCCCCCGGATCAGCTGGTGGCTGCCCTCCAGCAGGAACCAGACCGGCACGATCAGAGTCGCCACGTAGCCGTAGACGGCGACCAGCTCGCCGATCGTGACGGCACCTGTCACCGCCATCCGAGCCGTCAGCCACACCACGGCGGCCAGGAACAACCCGGGGATGGCGACTGTCGCCGCGTCGATCCAGCTGTTCACCGCGCCGACCCGGTAACCCTCGGCGCGCAGGGCCTGGGACCTGGCCGCGTACCGCCGGGCGAACAGGTCCCGGCCGCCCACCCCGGCGAGCACCCGCAGCCCCGCCACGATGTCTCCGGAGCGGGCCGTGAGCGCGCCCTGCTGCCCCCGATAGACCGACTCGGCCCGTTCCAGCCGGCGCAGCAGCGGGCCGACGACCAGGCCGACCGCCGGCACTCCCAGCAGCACGCAGAGCGCCAGCAGCGGGGAGATCGACCAGAGCACCACGGCGATGATCCCGTACGCCACGATCGCGCCGACGCCCGGTCCGGTAAGCGTCAGCACCTGTGCGGCCCAGTCGATGTCGGAGCCGCCGATGGTGGACACCTCGCCCGCGCCGACCCGGCGCGGCAGCACCGCGCCGATCCGGGACAGGTGGCGCAGCAGCACCTCCGCCGAGCGCGCCTTGGCGTCCTCCCGGATGAAGGTCATCGTGCGGTGCCGCATGATGCCGAGGTAGGACAGGCCCACTCCCGCGACGATGATCGTCGCGACCCAGAACGCCAGGGCGCGGGTGTCCCCGGCGCGCAGCCCGTCGTCGACGGCTCGGTAGATCAGGTAGGGCCGCGCCGACAGCCCGACCATCCAGGCCGTCCCGAACAGGCTGCCGCGCAGCACCCGCCACGGTTGGCAACGGACCAGCCACCACAGGTATCGCATCGGACCCCGCGTGTCGGGGGTGCCAGGATCGGAATGGGGGATTTGCGGGGGCACCTGACCACGCTACCGAGCAGCTCCGCCGCCCGACCGACCCATTTCCGGTGAGGTGCGCCTCCGTTTCTGTCGGGAGGGGGAGGCAGAATCACGTTCGTGCTGGTGGCGGTGGTGTCCGACGAGCGGGGTGGGGGCGTGCTGTGCCCGCTGGCTGCCGACGGGCGCCCGACCGGCCCGGCCGAGGTCGTCGTCGACCTGGCCGCCGCGGTCGCCGCCCGCGAGGCCGCCGAGCACCCGCGGTGGGTCTGGTCCACCGCCACTTCCGCCTACCCGCCGCTGCTGCGCGCCGGCGTCCGGGTCGACAGGTGTCACGACGTGGAGTTGACCGAGGCGTTGCTGCTCGGGCAGGCGGGCCGCTGGGGTGAGCCCCGCTCGCTGGCCGCGGCCTGGGCCCGGTTGACCGGCGCGCCGGTGCCGCCCGACCCGGCGCCGCGCGCCGCCGCACCTCCCGGGCACGGCCAGGGCGCGCTCTTCGACACGGTGCCCGGCCCGCCGGGCCCGGGCATCGAGGCACTGACCCGGGTGTACGCCGACCAGCTCGCCCGCATCGCCGCGACCGAGCACCCCGGCCGGTTCCGGTTGCTGGTGGCCGCCGAGTCGGCGGGCGCGCTGATCGCTGTGGAGATGGGTGCCGCCGGGTTGCCGTGGCGTGCCGACGTGCACGACGAGATCCTGCACGAGTTGCTCGGCGAGGCGTCCCCGGTCGGTGGCCCGCCCCGCCGGCTCGCCGAGCTGGCCGCCCGGATCGCCGACGCGTTCGGCGTCCGCCACCTGCACGCCGAGTCCCCGGCGGAGCTGCTGAAGGCCTTCGCCCGGGCCGGGGTGGAGCTGCCCAACACCCGGGCCTGGGTGCTGCGCGGGGTCGACCATCCGGCGGTGCCGCTGCTGTTGGAATACAAGGAGCTCTACCGGATCTGGACGGCGCACGGCTGGTCCTGGCTCGATCAGTGGGTGCGCGACGGGCGGTTCCGGCCGGAGTACGTGCCGGCCGGTGTGGTTTCCGGCCGCTGGGCGACCCGCGGCGGTGGCGCCTTGCAGATCCCGAAGGTGATCCGCCGGGCGGTGGTGGCCGATCCGGGCTGGCGGTTGGTGGTCGCCGACGCCGGCCAGTTGGAGCCGCGGGTGCTGGCGGCGGTGTCCGGCGACGCGCGGCTGGCGGCGGCCGGCGGAGCCGGCGACCTCTATGCCGCGCTGGCCCGCGACTCGTTCGGCGGCGACCGGGCCAAGGCCAAGGTGGCCCTGCTCGGCGCGATGTACGGGCAGACCGGCGGCGCGGCGGTGCCCGCGTTGGCGGTGCTGAAGCGCAGCTACCCGACGGCGTTCGGTTACGTCGAGGCGGCGGCGCGCACCGGCGAGGCGGGTGGGCTGGTGCGGTCGTGGTTGGGGCGGACGTGCCCGCCCGGTTCGGTGGGGTTCGGTGATCCCGACGACGCGCCCTCCGATCCGGACGGGGCGGCTGACCCACACGGTCCCCGGGCTCGTGCCGCGCGATCCCGGGGCCGGTTCACCCGCAACTTCGTCATCCAGGCGACCGCCGCCGAGTGGGCCGCCACCTTGCTTGCCACGCTGCGCACGGAGTTGGCCGGCAGCGACGCGCAGCTGGTCTTCTTCCAGCACGACGAGGTGGTCGTGCATGCGCCCGCCGCGCAGGCGGAGGCGGTCGCCGAGGCCGTCAGCCGGTGCGGCGAGCAGGCCTCCGCATTGCTGTTCGGTGTGACGCCGGTCCGGTTCCCGCTGGATCTGTCCATCGTGGAGTGTTACGCCGACGCGGCCTGACCCGCGCGGTTGCGCAGGTCGTCGGGGTGGGCCGCGTGGGGTGGAACCTCGCCGAGGGGGCCGACTCGGTTAGCCTCACCGCTGGCGTCGGATAGTCGTCGTCGCAACGGGGGAGGTGCGCCGTGGTTGCCGGAATCGCCCGTCACCTGGCTGGCATTGTCGTCGCCTGGTTGGTCTTCGTCGCCGAGGCGATAGTGGGCTACCTCGGGCTGCTGGCCTACACGTTGGCCACCGGTTCCGAGGTGGGCGGCCCACTGGCCGGGCCGATGCTCGTGTTGATCGCCGCCGTGCTCGGCGTGGCCCTGGTACCACTGCTCTTCCTGCCCTCGGTGGCGGTCGCGGAGCTGGCCAGCCGGCGGCGGGGGACCGGTCGGGTGGTGGCGGTGGCCGCGCCCGTCGCGGTCGTGCTGGCCGCCGGGTACGCGGTGGCCGGGGCGATCGCCACGCAGGTGCCCACCGGGTACGTGCCGCTTGTCGCGGCAGTCGCCGCGCTGCTCGTCCTCGCCCCGGTCGTGCTGTACGCGCTCACCGCCCGCGGCGTCGGCTGGATGGCCCGACGGGTGTCCCTGCGGTGGGGTGGCACGGCGGTCGCGCTGTCTCCCCAGGTGGGCTGACCGCCGCTCGACGGCCGCCGGGACTCCCGCCGGTCCACGACGCATCCTCGCCCGACCGCTCTGAGGGGAGCCGCCGGGCGTGTAACGGTTGTGCTATTTCTCCTTTTCGCCCCGCTACTCCCGGCCGGCCGTCCTCGTTGCAGTGTCCGTAGGAGGGGGCGGATCGGTAGCGGTCGCTCCCATGCGTGAGGGGGCACAGCTGAACGGGATCGCAGGAATGATCATCGCCGCAGGCGGGGGACGACGGATCGGTGGTCCCGAGGCGCTGCTGCACCAGGGCGAGAAGCCACTGGTCAACCAGATGATCGACACGATGACCGAGGCGGGCTGCGAGCAGATCGTGGTCGTGCTGGGTGCCGCCGCCGAGCAGGTCCGGGAGACCGCCGACCTGGGCGGCGTCACCGTCGTCATCAACAAGGCATGGGGCACCGGGGTCGGCTCCTCCATCCGGGCCGGCCTCGCGGCAATGGACGACGAGGGGATCGAGGCGGTGGTGGTGGTCCCGGTCGACATGCCGGGGCTGACCGCCGTGGCGGTCCGTCGGGTGGCCGCGCTGCCGTACCCCGACGTGCTGGTCTGCGCCACCTACGACGGGCTGCGCGGCTACCCGATGCTCTTCGGTCGTCGGCACTGGTCCGGCATCGCCACCCTGGCCAGCGCCGACGTGGGTGCCCGACCGTACCTGCTGGCACACAAGGACCAGATCGTCGACATCGCCTGCGACTCGGTGGCCGACGGCAGTCGGGTCGACACCCCGGCGCTGATGGAGCTCTACGGGCTCACCGTCCCGCCGCAGCGCGTCGAGGTGTAGCAGGCGTCGGCGACCAGCAGGTCACCGCGCCACCCGGGCCGCGCTCTCGTACGCCGCCGCTCGGGCGGTCACCTCCTGGCTGGCCCGGTCGGGATGGCCGCTGTCGAACGGCGGTTGTGGGTCGTACTCCATCCAGAGCTGAACGGCCCGCGCGGTCGTCCGGTCGGTCAGGAGTTCGACGAGTCTCAGCCCCATGTCGATGCCGCTCGACACGCCGGCCGCGGTGATGATCCGTGCGTCCAGTTCTTCGACGACCCGCTGGTTCGTCGGCTCGGCGCCGAAGCGGCTCAACTCCCGCGCCACCCGGTAGTGACTCGTCGCGCGCCGCCCCCGCAGCAGCCCGGCCGCGCCGAGGAGAATCGAGCCGGAACAGACGGAGGTGGTGAACGTCGTCGTCTCGTGGATCCGCCTGATCCAGCCCGGTAGTGGTCCGGCCAGGGCCTGGACGGTCCCCGGTCCTCCCGGGACGACGAGAACGTCGGTCGCCATCACGTCGTCGAACCCGGACTCGGCCACCAGTGAGGCCGCTCCGCAGTCGTCCCGGACGGGGCCGGGGAGTTCGGCGACCAGGGTCACCTCGATGCCCGGAGTGAGGGCCAACGGCTGGTAGACGCCGATGACGTCCAGCGCGGTGAAACGCTCGTACAGCGGGATGACGACCTGGGTCAACAGAGGCTCCTACTCGGGTGGGTTGCGGTCAGCGGGTCGAGAAGCGTTCGCGAAAAGCGCCAGGGGTGGTGCCGAGCCGATCGCCGAAAATCCGCCGCAGCGACTCGGCGGATCCGAATCCCGCCCTGGCCGCCACGGCGTCGAGACCCAGGTCGGACTGCACCAGCAGGCGTTTGGCCGCCTCCAGGCGCAGTTCGGCGAGGTAGCGCCCGACGGTGAGTCCCGTCTCCCGGGCGAAGAGCCGCTGAAAGTGCCGGGGTGACATGGCGAACCGCGCGGCAAGGTCGTCGACCCGATGTGTCGCGGCCGGATCGGCGTCGAGAACCCGCTGAACGGCGGCGATCCGCTTCTCTGTGGCGCGTTCCAACCACACCGGGCCGGAGAACTGCGCCTGCTGGCCGGGCCGGTGCAGGAACATCACCAGCCAGCGGGCGATCTCCTGGGCGACTCGTGCCCCGTGGTCGGCCGCTACGACGGCAAGTGCCAGATCGATTCCTGCCGTGACCCCACCCGAGGTCCAGACCGGGCCGTCGTGCACGTAGAGGGCGTCGTGGTCGACGGTGAGGTCGCAGAACCGCCGACCGAGGGCCCTGGACAGCGACCAGTGGGTGGTCACCCTGCGACCGCCCAGCAACCCGGCCCGCGCGCACAGGAACGCCCCCGAGCAGATCGACAACAACCGGGTGGGGCGGCACCGCCGCAGCCAGGCGACGAGGTCGGCGTGTTCGTCCTCGGCCGCCGCCGCAGCGCCGCCGGGCACGACGAGGGTGCCGGAGCTGACGGGCTCTGCCAGCGCGTCGGCCACCATCACGAGGCCGCTTTCGGACGCGACAGCGCCCTGCCTGCCCGCCAGCCTCAGGTCGTACGCGGGGCGCTCACCGTGCGCCGCCCGGTACCGGTTCGCCCCCGTCAGGACCTCCCACGGCCCGGTCACGTCGAGGGACTGCATGCCCGGGAAGGCGACAACTGTGACGTGCTCAACCATGCCCCGAGTCTGCCGACGCAGCCATCGTGGCGCCATGACGCCGTTGCCACGGAAAGTGACACGGCGGTGGACGCCCCGGTCCGGGTTGAAGCGTCCTAACCCGGCGGTGACCGTCGGTCACCTTCGTGGGATCGGTTGCGGCGGTGAGCGGTATACCTGAGGGTCATGTTCATACCCCTGAGGTAAACCGCTCACCGGCACATCGAGAGGGCGGGCAGCCACAGCGGATGGCGAGAGCCCTCCGGTCAGTCCTGCGCCGAGTCGAGCTTTCCGGTGGCGGCGAGCCGCTGGTACCAGTGGGCGCTGTCCTTCCAGATGCGCTCCTGGGTGTCGTAGTCGACCCGGATGATCCCGAAACGGCGGTCGTAGCCGTAACCCCACTCGAAGTTGTCGAGCAGCGACCAGACGAAGTAACCGCGCACGTCCGCGCCCTGCGCGCGGGCGTCGGCCATCGCGCCGATGTGCCGACGCAGGTAGTCGATCCGCCGGTCGTCGTGGATCCGCCCGTCGGCCGACACCACGTCGTCGAACGCCGCACCGTTCTCGGTGATCATCATCGGCTGGCTGGGGTATTCGCGGTGCAGGCGCAGCAGCAGTTCGGTAAGGGCCGGCGGGTCGATGTTCCAACCCATCGCCGTGTACGGGCCGGGCTGCGGCAGGAAGTCGACGTCGTCCGCGGCGACCCACGGCGTCGAGGCCGACGCACCGTGCCCGTCGGCGTCGGAGCGGGCCGACACGCCGTCCCACGCCCGGACCAGGGTGCTGGAGTAGTAGTTGACCCCGAGCACGTCCAGCGGCACCGCGATCAGCTTCTCGTCACCGGCACGCACGAACGACCAGTCGGTGACGGACGCGGTGTCGGCCAGCAGGTCGGCCGGGTATTCCCCGTCGAGCATCGGGCCGAGGAACGCACGGTTGGCCAACGCGTCGATCCGCCGCACCGCGTCCTGGTCCGCCGCCGAGTCCGAGGCGCCCCGGATGACGTGCAGGTTCAACGTCACCGACAGCTCGGCGGCGGGCGCCAGCTCCCGGACCACCCGACCGGCCAGGCCGTGCGCCAGGTTGAGGTGGTGCACCGCGGCCAGTGCCGCCGCCGGCTCGGTCCGACCCGGCGCGTGCACCCCGGAGGCGTAGCCCAGGTACGCCGAGCACCACGGCTCGTTGAGCGTCGTCCAGGTGTGCACCCGGTCGCCAAGCGCGCCGACGATGCCGGCCGCGTACTCCTGGAAGCGCAGCGCGGTCTCCCGGGACGCCCAGCCGCCAGCGTCCTCCAACTCCTGCGGCAGGTCCCAGTGGTACATCGTGGCCACCGGCTGGATGCCCCGGTCCAGCAGACCGTCCACCAGCCGTGCGTAGAAGTCGATGCCGGCCTGGTTGAAGCGGCCCGAACCGCCCGGCTGCACCCGCGGCCAGGCGATGGAGAACCGGTACGCGCTGAGCCCCAGGTCGGCGACGTGCCCGAGGTCGTCGGCCCACCTGTGGTAGTGGTCGGCAGCCACGTCGCCGGTGTCACCGTTCAACGTCCGACCCGGCGTGTGGCTGTAGGTGTCCCAGATGGACGGTCCGCGCCCGTCCTCGGTGACCGCACCCTCGATCTGGTACGCCGCCGTCGCGGACCCCCAGACGAAGCCTTCCGGGAAGTGGTGTTGCGTCATCGTTGCGTCCCCTGGATCTCGCAGCTGTAGCCCGTCGAGGTGCCGGCGACCAGTTCGACACTGGCCGTCGCCGCCTCGTAGCGCACGTCGAACTCGGCGCCCGGCCCGTCCCCGGGTGACGGTACCCGTACCCGGGTCCGCTGCCCCTCGGCCGGTGCGTACAGCCGTAGCCGCACATCGTCGGCCCACTCGTAGTCGGGTCGGTCGGTGCGGGAGCCGAACGGGATGACCGCGCCGGGCCGGGCCAGCACCGGCAGGCTGTCGATCGCGTGTTTCTCGGTGACCCACGCCGGACCGGTGACCTGAGCGCCGCTGACCAGGTGCGTCCAGGTGCCGGCCGGCACGTAGTAGGTGACGGTGCCGTCGGCGCTCAACACCGGTGCGACAAGGACGTCGGGGCCGAGCATGTACTGCCGGTCCAGGTGCGCCGTGGCCGGATCGTCCGGGAACTCCAGGAACATCGGGCGCATCACCGGCGTACCGTTGCGGTGCGCCTCCTGCGCGGCGGCCGCCAGGTACGGCATCAGGCCGAGCTTGAGCCGGGTGAAGTGGCGCAGCACGTCGACGGCCTCCTCGTCGAACGCCCACGGCACCCGGTACGACCCCGAGCCGTGCAGCCGGGAGTGCGAGGAGAGCAACCCGAAGGCGACCCACCGCTTGAACACCGTCGGATCGGGGGTGCCCTCGAAGCCGCCGATGTCGTGGCTCCAGTAGCCGAAGCCGGACGCGGCCAGGGACAACCCGCCGCGCAGCGACTCGGCCATCGCGACGAACGTCGCCTCGCAGTCGCCACCCCAGTGCACCGGGAACTGCTGGCCGCCGGTGGTGGCCGAGCGGGCGAACAGCACCGCCTCGCCCTCGCCGCGTTCGGTCTCCAGCAACTCGAAGACCGCCTTGTTGTAGAGGTAGGAGTAGTAGTTGTGCATCCGCTGCGGGTCCGAACCGTCGTGCCAGACCACGTCGGTCGGGATGCGCTCACCGAAGTCGGTCTTGAAGCAGTCGACGCCCATGTCGAGCAGCGCCTTGAGCTTGCCGGTGAACCAGCGCACCGCGTCCGGGTTGGTGAAGTCGACGAGCGCCATGCCGGCCTGCCACTTGTCCCACTGCCAGACCGAACCGTCCGGGTTGCGGACCAGGTAACCGGCCTCGCGCCCCTCCTCGAACAGGTACGACCGCTGCGCGATGTACGGGTTGATCCAGACGCACACCTTCAGGTCACGCTCGTGCAGCCGGCGCAGCATCCCCTCCGGGTCCGGGAAGGTCGCCGGGTCCCAGACGAAGTCGACCCAGTGGAACTGGCGCATCCAGAAGCAGTCGAAGTGGAACACCGACAGCGGCAGCCCGCGTTCGGCCATCCCGTCGACGAACTCGGTGACGGTCTTCTCGTCGTACGAGGTGGTGAACGAGGTGGACAGCCACAGCCCGTACGACCAGGCGGGGATCCGGGCCGGGCGGCCGGTGAGCGCTGTGTAGCGGCGCAGCACGTCCTTCGGTGTGGGCCCGTCGATGACGTAGTAGGTGAGCGACTGACCCTCGACGCTGAACTGGGTCTGCGCGACCACCTCGGAGCCGACCTCGAACGACACGTGCTCCGGGTGGTCCACGAACACCCCGTAGCCGGCGCTGCTCAGATAGAACGGCACGTTCTTGTACGCCTGTTCGCTGGCGGTGCCCCCGTCGGCGTTCCAGATGTCGACGGTCTGCCCGTTCTTCACGAACGGGCCGAAGCGCTCACCCAACCCGTACACCGTCTCACCGACGCCCAGGGCGAGCCGCTCGTGTACGTGCCGGCGGCCCTCGCCGTCGGTGACGACGCCGATGCTGCGCTCGGTGGACGCGGTGACGAGCCGGTCGCCGTGCCGGAACTCGACCCGCCAGCCGTCGATGAGCGCGACCCGCGCGGTCAACTCGCCGGTGGTCAACGTCGCGCTGATCCCGGTGATGTCGACAGCGACCGGGTGCGTCTCGTCGGTGTTCAGCCCGAAGTGCGGCTCGCGGGGCAGCCCACCGGTGTGGTGGGCGATGGTCACCCCGATGACGCCGGGGGCGGGGGAGAAGAACCGGACGGTGACCACGGGTCGGTTGAGGGTGGCGCCGCGACCGGTGAGCTGGCCGGTCGGCGCGAAGACGGTGAAGCCGCGCTCGTCCGGCTCGACCGACTCCACGACGCCGGGGCGCAGGACGCTTACCCCGGGACGCAGTTGCCAGTACCCGTCGGTGAACTTCACTTCTCGGCTCCTGCCGTGATGCCGCGCGCCAGAGTGCGCTGGAAGATGAGGAAGAAGAGGATGGCCGGTACCAGGCTGATCAGCGCGCCGGCGTTGGTGGTCGGCGCGTCCATCAGCCGGTCGCCCTGCAACGACGCGAGCGCGACCGGGATGGTCTGCGTCTGGTTGTCGATGAGCATGACCAGCGGGATGAGGAACTCGTTCCAGGTCCAGATGAAGAAGAAGATGAGCAGCACCGACAGGGTGGGGCGCAGGTTGGGGAAGACCACCCGCCACAACACCGTCCACTTGCCCGCGCCGTCGAGCGCCGCCGCCTCCAGCAGCGAGCGGGGGAACGTGCCCAGCACCGAGGCGAGCAGGTACGTGCCGAACGCGCTCTGGATCACCGTGAAGATGATGATCACCGCGAGTCGGGTGTTGTAGAGCCCGACCTCCTTGGCCGCGTAGTACAGCGGGTAGATCAGCGCCTCCTGCGGCAGCATGTTGGCGAGCAGGAAGAGACCGACGATCCAGAGCCGGCCGCGGACCCGGCCAATGCCCAGGGCGTACGCGTTGAGCAGCGAGACGGCGACGCCGAGCACTGCCACGCAGCCGGCGATGAGCGCCGAGTTCCAGAGCTTGAGCGGGAAGTCGACAGCGGTCCAGTACGTGCGCAGACCCTTTGTGTAGAACTCCGTCGGCCAGCTCAACGGGCCACCCGAGGAGTAGTCGCCCGGCGACTTGAACGCGTTGAGCAGCATGAACGCGAACGGCACGAGCATGACCAGCGCGCCGAGGACGACCAGGGCGAGCACCACCCAGCGGCTGACGCCACGGTGGTGCCGATCGGGTACGTGCCGACGTGGCGCGACCGGCGCGGTGCTCGGTGTGAGCGTGACAGCCATGTCAGATCCCCCGGTCCCGGCGTTCGCTGCGCGCCTGCATCCAGATGAAGACCACTGCCACCACGACGATGATCAGGGTCAGCACCGTGGAGATCGCGGAGCCGTAGCCGACCTGCAACTTCTTGAAGAACGTGTAGTACGCGAAGTAGCTCGGCACGTTTGTCGCGTTGTCCGGGCCGCCCCGGGTCAGGGCGAAGATCGGCCCGAACACCTTCAGCGCGGCGATGGTGCAGGTGAGCGCCACCACGAACGTCTCCGGCCGGATCTGCGGGAGGGTGATCGCCCGGAACCGGTGCAGCCAGTTCGCGCCGTCGACCTCGGCCGCCTCGTACAACTCGGGGTCGACCCGCTGGAGCGCGGCCATGAAGACGACCACCGGGTAGCCGATCTGCACCCAGATCATCACCGCCATCACGGCCGGCAGGGCGGTGCCCGGGTCACCGAGCCAGTCGTGGCGCAGCGCGCCGAGACCTACCGCGTCGAGCAGACTGTTGAACGCCCCGTCGGGGCGCAGGATCCAGCCCCAGACGATGCCGGCCACCACGACGGGCAGCACCTGCGGGAGGTAGAACGCGGCCCGCAGCGCGGCGGCGGTGCGCGGCTTGAACCGGCGACCGATGACGTCGAAGAGCACCGCGGCGAGCAGCAGCCCGAGCACTGTGGGCACCACCACCATCGCGACGATCATCCAGACGGTGTTGCGGAACGACGCCCAGAACACGTCGTCCTGGAAGAGTTGCCGGTAGTTGTCCAGGCCGACCCACCGGGGGTCGCCGATGCCGGACCACTTGGTGAGCGACAGGTAGAGGGTGCCCACCAGCGGAACGCCGATGACCAGGATGAAGAGCACCACTCCGGGGAGCAGGTAGAGCCAGTACGCCGCGTTGCGGCCGCGGCGTCCGCGGCGGGGCGCGGGCGGGGTGGGCGTCGCGGCCGGTGGTGTGGCGGCGACGGTCTCGGAGACTGCCATGGAAGATCCTTCCCGGCGGGGCGGGCGGGCGCGCCGGTCGTGCCGGTCGCGCCCGCCGCTCGCCGTGTCACTTGCCGGTGATCTCCTTGACGCCGTCGGCGTACGGCTTGGCGATCGTGTCGAGGACCTGGTCGGGCGACTTGGAGCCGTTGATCAGGGCCTGGAAGCCGGAGACCAGCACGTCGTAGTAGCCGGGCACCGGCCAGTCCGGGTAGAAGGCGAGCCCGTCCTGCTTGCTCACGGTGTTGAAGTCCTCGATCAGCTTGCGGTCCTTCGGGTCGCTGATCTTCGACGCGTCCGCGGCGATCGGGACACCACCGTTGTTGCCGATCAGGTCCTGGATCTCCGGACGCAGCGTGATGTCGATGAAGTCGTACGCCAGGCTCTTGGCCTTGCTGTTCTCCGGCACCACCCAGAGGTTGCCGGAGGAGCCGGCCTGCAGGGTGTTGCCGGGGAAGAGGAAGGTGTCCCAGTTGGCCTTCATCTCGGTCTTGAACCGGCCGTACCACCAGCTACCCGAGACGATCATCGGAACCTTGCCGCCGATGAAGGCGGTGCCCATGTCCTCGGCCTTGAGGCTTGCCGAGTTCTTCGCGACGTAGCCCTTCTGCACCCACTGGGCGAAGGTCTCCGCGCCGTACTTGAGCGGGCCGGCCTTGAAGTCGACAGGGTTCTTGTAGAGCTGGTAGTTGTCGACGAACTGCCGGTCGCCCTTGGAGAGGGCGAGCTGGTAGAAGAGCTGCCCGGCCGGGTACTCGGCACCGGCCATGCCCAGCGGGGTGATGCCCTTGCCGACGAAGGTGTCCATCGCGGCGGTCATCTCCGCCAGGGTGGTCGGGACCTTGACGCCGTTGCTCTGGAACAGGTCCTTGTTGTAGTAGACAGTGACGTACTCGCCGTAGTTCGGCACACCGAACCACTTGCCCGAGCCCATCACACCCTTGTCGCTGTACCGGGCGGTGGTCTGCAGGCTGGGGCTGAGCTTGCCGGCCCAGCCGCGCTTGTCGGCCTCCGCGCTCAGGTCGGAGAGCAGGCCCTGGGTGGAGAGCAGGCCGGCGGTGGCGTTGCCCTTGTTGTACTCCATGATGTCCGGGCCCTCGGACGAGTTGATGATCATGCCGGCGTTCTGCTGGATCTGCTCGAACGCCTTACGCTCGAAGCGCACCTCGACGCCCGGGTGCTCGTCCTTGAAGATCTCGATGGCCCGGTTCCAGCCGACCCCCATGGCACTGTTCTCGCTCTCGTAGTGCCAGAGCTTGAGGACCTTGGCGTCACTGTCGTCACCGTTGTCGCCACCGCCGCAGGCGGCCAGGGTGGTCGTCGCGGTCGCCGCCAGGGCGAGCGCGGCGACGATCCGGCGGAATCGTTGCATTACCATCCTCCTCGTTGAGTATCTAGCCGGTACTTCACGAGGCCCGTCGTCGCGTTGCCGCGCGGCGGCGGGCCGTTCCTACCTGTCAGCCCCCATGGGTTGGCGGCTTCGTGGCGCGGCCGTCGAACCCCGGATCTCCAGCGAGCACGGCAGCAGTTGCTGGTGCAGCCGATTACCGGCGCCATCCAGGTGACGCACCAGCGCCTCGATCGCGATCCGACCCAGTGTCGAACCGGGTGACGTCATCGCGGTCAGCGCCGGGGTCGCCAGTTCGGCCACCTGCGGCGAGGTGACCATCGAAACGACGGAGACGTCGTCGGGCACCGACAACCCCCGGCCGGTCAGCTCGCCGAGAATGCCGAAGATCGCGGTCTCGTTCATGGCCAGCACGGCGGTCAGCTCCGGGGCCCGCGCGAACGCGTCGGCCAGGGCGGCACGACCGCCGGCGGCGCTGTCCTCCGCCGTGATCATCACGGGGTCGAGGCCGTGCCCGGTCATCGCCGCGACGAAGGCGTCCCGGGTCCGCAGCGCCGGCCCGTACCCGCTGGCCACCGTCGCGGCCGAGTGGTTGACGTAGACGATCCGCCGGTGCCCGAGACCAACCAGGTGTGCGACGGCCTCCCGGACGGTCTGGTCGAAGTCGATGTCGACGTAGGAGAGCGCGCTGGTGTCGCCCGTCCGACCGATCAACACGAGCGGTACGCCGGCCTCCTGGAGCACGGTGACCCGCTCGTCGGCGAGCTGAACCTCCATCAGCACGACGCCGTCGAGCATCCGCTGGGTGGCCAGCCGCCGCAGGTCGTCCAGGTCGCCACCGCCGACCGGCGAGAGCACCAGGTGGTAGCCGGCCGCGCTGGCCGCCGAGGCGGCGCCGGTGACGAAGGCCGTTTCGGTGGCGCCGAGGCCGCGCTCGTCCATCGGCATCAGCAGGCCGAGGATCCGACTGCGCCGGCTGGCCAGGCCACGGGCCATCGCGTTGGGTTGGTACTGCAACTCCGCCATCGCGGCGAGCACCTTGTCCCGGGTGGCCTGGGAGATCGGCCGGGCGCCGGTGAGCACGTACGAGACGGTGCTCACCGAGACCTGCGCGAGGCGGGCGACGTCGTGCATGGTTGCCACGCGTACCTCCTCTGGCCGGCGGCGGGACCGCGTCCACAGCTTCGTCGAAACGCTTCGTCGAAGCGGTTCGACAGGACGCTAGGCCACCTGTTACGGCGACGTCAATAGCGGATGTCGAAAAGAATTCGCCTCGCGCCTCGCGCCTCGCGCCTCGCGCCTCGCGCCTCGCGCCTCGCGGTTCAAGATCGCGCTTGATCCTGGATGTAGTTCCCTCTGTCTTTTCGGATGCCACTGCATCCAGGATCGAGCACGATCTTGAGGTGGGTGTGGGTGTGGGTGTGGGTGTGGGTGTGGGTGTGGGTGTGGGTGTGGGTGTGGACGTGATCTGCGGGCCTCGCGGTTCAAGATCGCGCTCGATGCTGGATGTAGTTCCCTCTGTCGTTCTGGAGGCCACTGGATCCGGGATCGAGCACGATCTTGGGCGCGGGGCGCGGGGCGCGGGGCGCGGGGCGCGGGGCGCGGGGGGCGCGGGATGGCTTGGCCTCGTTGAGCGGGGGCTCCTGGGCGGGGGCGTGTGGGATGGGGGGCGAGTGCGGGGGCGTCAGGGGAGGCCGAAGAGGGCGGCGGCGTTGTTCCAGCAGACTGCGCGGAGCCAGTCGTCGCCCAGGTCCAGGCGGGCCAGTCCGGTCAGTTGGTCGGCGTACGGGTAGGGGATGTTGGGAAAGTCGCTGCCGAGGAGCACTTTGCCGGCCAGCCCCAACTCGCGCAGCCGGGGCAGCTCGGCTCTGGGGAAGGGGGCGAACCTGTCGAGAAACGGCGTGAACGCCATTGTGGTGTCCAGCCGGACCTGTTCGTACGTCTCGCTGAGGTCCAGGAACTCCCGGTAGTCGGGGGCGCCGAGGTGTGCCACCACCGCGGGCAGCCGAGGGTGGCGGGCGAGCAGGGCGGCGAACGGGTCGGGGCCGGTGTGTGCGATCCCGACCGGGGCGTGCCCGGCGTGTACGACCACCGGTACGCCCGCGTCGGACAGCATCCCCCACACCTGGTCCAACGCCGGGTCGGTCGGCGCGAAGTTGCCGACCTGGATGTGCACCTTGAAGACCCGGGCGCCGCCGGCCAGTGCCGCCGCCACGTAGCTGGGGGCGTCCGCCTCGGGGAAGAAGGTGGCCGAGGGCAGGCAGCCGGGGGTGTCGCGGGCGAATTCAAGTGTCCAGCGGTTGAGTTCGACTGCCATGCCCGGCCGGTGGGCGTACGCCAGGGCGCTGAATGCCACGACTCCCAGCCGGCGCAGGTGCGCGACCCGGTCGGCGTCGCTCCACCGGTACCTGATCGGCCACTCGGTGCCGACCAGCGGCCCGGCCGCGTCGAAGTACGCCCAGACCCGGCGCATCAGCCGTGGGGGCAGGAAGTGCACGTGTACGTCGGCCAGCCCGGGGAGCCCCAGCGCGCGCCAGAACGCCGGCACCTCGTCGTCGGCCGCTGGCGGTGACGCGAGAGCTGGATCGGTCATACCTCGATGTCGAACCGGCTCAGCACCGAGGGCGCGATCAGGCCGATGGTGGCGAGCGCGGAGACGATTGTCAGTGCGATGCGCATCCCGACCACCTCGGCCTTGCTGCCGACCCGCAGGGCGATCTTGTTCGGTAGGCCGATCATCATCCACATCCGCCGCTTGATCGGGATCGGCCAGAGGATCGGCACACCCGCTCGGGTGATCATGTCACCGAGGATGTGCACGAAGCAGCCAACGCCCAGGGCCGTCCCGATGAGCGGATAGCCGCGACCACCCGGCAGGTTCGCATAGGTGAACCAGGCGGCCCCGGCCGACGCGAGGGTGATGATGACCCACCCGGCGCGTTCGGCCCACTCGTCGAACAGCCCGCGCAGCGCGAGGCCGAACATGAAGAACAGGATGGTGATGACCGCCCACTTGCCGTACGCCGCGCAGAGCGCGGTGGTGCCCCAGCCGACGAGCACGGTGAACGGCAGGGTGTGGGTGAGCGTCCGGTGTCCGTTGTTGCGACGGGGGTCCTTGCTGAGCTTCGTGGCGTAGTAGACCCCGAGTGAGATCTTCTCCATCACCTCGGCGGCGAAGAGCGAGAAGACGCCGAAGGTGCGGGCTACCGTGGCTCCACCCTGGTTCTTCGTCACCTTGCCCGACATGTCGAGGTCGGGAAAGAGTGCCCCGCCCGCACACACCGCGGTGCCCACCGCCAACGCGAGTGGCGACTGGTGATAGTCGGCGAACTGGTCCAGTGCCCAGGACCCGGCCAACCACGCCGCCGCGCCGGACAGCGCGTGTTGCGGTCCCATCATCTCGGCTCACCCTCCCCAGGGATCTTGAGCGCCCAAAACTACGCCACTGTAGTCAGCGCCGGTGCCGCAGGGGCATCACCCGGAAGGTCCACATCGGACCGGGTCACATCGCGGGCGTGAAGCTCTGCCGGATCATCGGCAAGTATGCCGCGTTGACCTGCCAGTCGAACTCTTTTGTCAACCACGAGACGGTGTAGGAACGCGTGGCCGAGGTGTTGGCCAGCAACCGGAAACTGTGTAGCTGATCGCCGGCGGCGTTGCGCCAACCGCACTCCCAGACCGCGCCGCCCCTGAAGATGTCCATCGCGGAGATGTCCACCCCGACGTAGCCGGTCAGCAGCGCGTCGCCGGTGGTGAGCCGCGCCTCCTCCGCCTTCAGGTACGCCACCGGGTCGGCCCGCGCCGGCCCTGCCTCGACACTGAGTACCCGGGCGCCCCCCTGCTCCCGGAAGCAGGTCACCGCCCCCTCGGTCCAGCGTGTCCAGCCCACCGGCGCGGCGATCCGAAACCCGGTCGGGTCGTCGTGCCACGTCCAGCCCTCGCGCAGTCGGTAGGGCGCGTCCGCCGGGCGCGACATCGCGACCACCGGAGTGGCCGACGGTGGCGGCGGCGGTGGTGCCGCGCAGGCGAACGCGGCCGGTCGGGCGGTCGGCGCGCCCCCTCCGGACCCCGACGGTGGTGTCCGCTCGACGGTGCGGTCGACAAGTGCCAGCGTCACCCCCGCGGCGACGAGCAGGGCGGTGACCGCGCCGCCGAGGACGATCAGACGACGCCGGCCGGGCCGGGTACCCGGCGCGCGGGTCCGCGTCGGTGCGTCGCCGGGTGGGCCCGGCGGGTCGACCGGTTCGGGCCGCAGGGCCCGGCTCGCGCTGCGTACCGCGCTCACCGCCGAGGACGGCATCGGGTCGACCGGCTGCTCGTGGCCCGCGGCGGCGCTGCGCAGCAGCGGTTCCACCTCGGTCGCGGTCAGCCGCCGCCAGGGGTCGCGTTGCAGCAGGCCGGTGAGCGCGGGGCGCAACGGACCGGCGCGGCGCATCGGGTCCGGCGGGTCGGTGGCCAGCGCGCTGAGGGTCGCCATCGCGCTGGACCGGGCGTACGGTGACTGCCCCTCGACCGTCGCGTAGAGCGTCGCGCCCAGCGACCACAGGTCGGTGCGCGGATCGGACACCCCCTCGCGGGCCCGCTCCGGCGCGACGAACTGCGGCGAGCCGAGCACCGTGCCCGGCCCGGTCATGGCACCCTCGCCGCCGTCGAAGGTGGCCAGCCCGAAGTCGGTGAGCACCACCCGCCCGTCGTCGGCGACCAGCACGTTGTGCGGTTTCACGTCGCGGTGCAGCACCCCGGCGGCGTGCGCGGCCCGCAGCGCGGCGAGCACCGCCAAGCCGATCTGGGCGGTGCGCTGCGGGCTCAGCGGCCCCTCGGCGCTGATGATCTGCTGCACCGACCGGGACGGCACGTACTCCATCACGATCCAGGGGCTCTCCCGGTCGTGCACCACGTCGTAGATCCGGACCACATTGGGGTGACTGAGCCGGGCGGCGGTGCGCGCCTCGCGCAGCGTGCGCAGTCGCGACTCCTCGCGCTCGGCCTCGGACAGCCAGGACGGCGGCACGACCTCCTTCACCGCGACGTCGCGGTGCAGCATCTCGTCGCGAGCAAGCCACACCCGACCCATCCCGCCGGTGCCGACCAGGTCGAGCAGCCGGTACCGACCCGCGATCAGCAACTGATGCACGGTCGCTCCCCCTCGGTCACCCCGTGTTACACGATAGCCACCGTCGGCCGCATTCTCATCCGCTGAGCGGCCTCGATCCACGCCGGACGGTGGTCGGGATCATGGCCATACGGTGCAGGTCAGCGGGGTGGTCGGAAACTTTCTCGCACCACTGCCCAGTCGGCGTCGGCTGCCGCCCAGTCCCCGTCGTCGGTGATCCAACCCAGCGTCCACGGGCCGGCGCCGACGACGAGTTGTCGGGCGTGGAGCATGGGCCCGTCCGGAGTCCGCCAGCGGCACTCCCACTCGGCGCCACCGTCGCTCGCGGAGAGTCGGATCTCGTCGTACGCCGGCAGTGCCCCGGCGCGGGCCGCCGCGTCACGGACCGCCCGCAGCCCGGCCAACGGATCGGCGGTGCCACCCGCGCCGACGCTGAACGCCCGGCCGGTCGCCGGGTCCTGGAAACAGGCCACCACCCCGTCGCGGGAGTAGTACCAGGTCGCCGGCACGGAAACCCGGAAACCGGCGGTGTCGGCGTGCCAGACCCAGCCGGACGGCGGGCGGAATCGTTCGCCGGGAGCCGGCGCACCGGCCGACACCGGGGCACCGCCAATGTCCGGTCGAACGCAGGCGAACGGTGGCGGGGCCACGCCGCGCCCGCCGGGTGGCGGTTGGTGACGGTCCGGGCCGGGACCGTCCCGGCCGCCGTCCCACCGGGCGCGCGGGGGTGGGTCGGTGGGTCCGCTCGCGGTGTCGGTGGGCTGGTCAGCGGTGACGGCCAGCGCGGTGCCGACACCGGCGGCCACGGCCACCAGCAGTGACACGGCGACAAGCGCGACCCGTCTCGTCGAGCGCCGCCCGTTCGAGCCGGAAAGCGTCGCAGCCGGCTCACCTGGTGCGGCGGCCCCACCGGCCGCGGGCAGCGCAATTGTCGGCTCCTGTTCGGCCAGCTCGTCGGTACCGGCCGGCGGTGCGCCCGCGGCCGGGCCGAGCCGGCCCGCCGCCGAGGCACCCGCCGGCCGTGCCGACGCCAGCTCCGTACCCGACGCGGCCGACGTCGGCTCCGCCGCTGACGCGGCCGACGCAGCTGACGTCGGCTCCGCCGCCGACGCGGCCGACGCAGCTGACGTCGGCTCCGCCGCCGACGCGCCCGACGCCACCGACCCGGCCGACGCCACCGACGACGACGCCGCCGACGTCGCTGCCGAGCCGGCCGGGGGTGGGTCGGTGCGGCCGGTCGCGGCCCTGACCAGCAACCGGCGGGCCGCGTCGTGGTCGAGGCGGTCGCGCGGGTCACGGCGCAGCAGCCCCGCGAGGACCGGCGCGAGCACTCCGGCGTGCGGGGCCGGGTCCGGCGGTCCGGCGGCCAGCGCGCTCAGGGTGGCCATTGCGGTGCTGCGGGCGTACGGGGAGCGGCCCTCCACCGCTGCGTGCAGGGTCGCCCCGAGGGACCACAGGTCGGCGGCGACAGTGGACGCTCCCTCGGCGGCCCGCTCCGGGGCGACGTACTGCGGGGAGCCGAGGACCATGCCGGGGCGGGTCGTCACGCCGTCACCGCCGTCGAAGGTGGCCAGCCCGAAGTCGGTGAGCATCACCCGCCCGTCGTGCGCCACCAGCACGTTCTGCGGTTTGATGTCGCGGTGCAGCACCCCGGCGGCGTGCGCGGCGTGCAGCGCGTCGAGGACGGCCAGGCCGACCCGGGCGGCGCGGCTCGGCTCCAGCGGCCCCTCGGCGTCCACCACGTCCTGCAGCGTGCGGGACGGGACGTACTCCATCACGATCCACGGGCTGCCGTCGACCGGGATGACGTCGTAGAGCCGGACCACTGCGGGATGGTTGAGCCGGGCCGCGGCCCGCGCCTCCCGCAGGGTGCGCGAGCGCAGTTCGTCCCGCTCGTGGTCTCCCAGCCAGGTCGGCGGCACGATCTCCTTGACCGCGACGTCGCGGTGCAGCATCTCGTCGCGGGCCAGCCACACCCGACCCATGCCCCCGCGCCCCACCAGGTCGAGTAGCCGGTACCGACCGGCGATCAGCACCTGCGCACGCTCCTCCTCCACCGCTGTCCGGGCTACACCCTAACCAGCGGATCGGGAGTCACCTATCGGTAGTCCGACTTGGCTCAGCAGGCGGCGTGGTCGACGCGTGCCAGCAGATTGCCCTCCGGTATGGCAATCCGGGCACGTCCGCCGGCCAGTCGGGCGGAGGCCCGCCGGGCCTGGAGCGGGTCGTGCTCCCGGCGGGCCGCGGCGTAGCTCGCGGCCGTGCGGGCGGCGATCGTGGCCCAGCCGTACTGTTCGCCCACCATGGTGCGGGCCCGGCGGGCCACCCGCCGGGCGAAGATCTCGTCGTCGAGCAGTTGGCCCACCGCGCCGGCGAGCGCATCCGGGTCGCTGTGCGGGAAGGTCACCCCGGTTACGCCGGACTCCACGATCTCGGCGAGGCCGCCGGTGCGGGCCACCGCCAGTGGCGCCCCGGCGGCGGCCGCCTCGAGCGCCACCATGCCGAACGGCTCGTAGAGGCTGGGCACCACCGTCGCGTCGGTGGCGCCGAGCATCGCCGGCAGCTGGGTGGAGTCGAGGAACCCGGTGAACCGGACGGTCGAGCAGAGCGCCAGCCGGCGGGCCTGGTCTTCGAGCTCGGACCGGTACGGGCCGTCACCGGCGATCACCACACGCAGGCCCTGGTGCTGCTCGCGCAGCCGGGGCACCGCGTGCACCAGGTGCTGCACGCCCTTCTCGTAGACCAACCGGCCGGCGTACCCGATCAGCGGGCCGTCCGCGGCGAACCGGGCCCGGGCCGACGCGACCGCACGCGGACGCGCCCGCCAGGCCCGGCCGTCGACCCCGTTGGGCACCACGTCGACCTGGCTGGCCGGGATGTCGAACAGGGCCTTCACCTGCTCACGCATGTACCCGGAGCAGACGATCACCCGACCGGATTCGGTGCTGAGCCATTGTTCGACGCCGTGGATGGTGCGGTTCATCTCCTCGGGCAGCCAGCCCTGGTGCCGTCCGGCCTCGGTGGCGTGGATGGTGGTGACCAGGGGTAGGTCGAGGTGGTCGCGCAGTGTCATGGCGGTGTGGGCGACGAGCCAGTCGTGGGCGTGGATGACGTCGTAGGCGCCGGCTTGGGTGGCGCGTAGGGCGGTGCGGGTGAGGGTGTGGTTGAAGGCCATGGTCCAGGCCAGCAGGGAGTTGGTGGCGAGGGGGAAGGTGACGGGGTCCTCGGCGGCGCGCAGGATGCGGACACCGTCGGCGTACTCCTCCATGGGTGCGCCGTCGGTGTGGCGGGTGACGACGGTGACCTCGTGGCCGGCGGCGGCGAGGGCGACGGAGAGTGCGTGCACGTGGCGGCCGAGGCCGCCGACGAGCACCGGCGGGTACTCCCACGACAGCATCAGCACCCGCAGGTGCCGGGCGGGGTGAATGTCGATCACGTGGGCGTCGGGTGACATGCGGCCCCCTTTGAGTTGTCCCCGGGCGCGCGCCGACCGACACCGGAAGTCGATGTCGCCGTCGCGTCTGGATCGGGGCCAATCCTGCCGCGATCGAGATAACCGGCGGCGACACCGCCGTTGCGGTCGTGTAAAGCGCTACTGGCCCTTTCGGCGCACCCGCAGCAGCTCGGCCACCGACCACGCCTGAAAGGGGCAGCCGGTCGCGGCGTGCGGCGCGAGGCCGTCGGCCGTCTCGCTTACCGAGCCTAATCCATATTCGGTCAGATGTGACTCAATCCCAACGAACGCGTCATCGACTGACATCTTCCTCCGGCGGGCGGCGTCGACGTACGGGCCGAGCAGCCACGGCCACACGGTGCCCTGGTGGTAGCCCCCGTCGCGTTCGGCGGGGCCACCCCGGTGCCGGCCCACGAACTCCGTCGAGTCGGGGGCGAGGCTGCGGGGCCCGAGCGGGGTGAGCAGCCCGTCCGCGACGCGGCGCAGCGTCGCCTCGTCCGGCTCCAGCGGCGCGAACGGCAGCGACCAGGCCAGCAGCTGATTGGGCCGCAACGCGTCGTCGTCGTGCAGGGCCGCACCCCCGAGGGGGTACGCCGGCGCGGGCGCGTCAAGCACGTCGTGCAGCCACCCGGTCGGCGCCGGGAAACGCTCCCGGAACGAGGCGGTCGCCTGCCCGTGCCGTCGCCACAGCTCGTGCGCGTCGTGCCCGGCCAACTCGGTCAGCTCGGCGAGCCCGGCCAACCCGTTGATCCACAACGCGTTGACCTCGACCGGTTTGCCGGTACGCGGGGTGACCGGCACCCCGTACACCCGGGCATCCATCCAGGTCAGCGCGGTGCCCGGGGCGCCCTGGGTGAGCAGCCCGTCGGCCGGGTCGACGGCGATGCCGTAGCGGGTGCCGGCGACGTGGGCGTCGATCACCGCGCGCAGGGCGGGCAGCAACTCGTCGCCGAGGTCGGTGTCGCCGGTGACGGTGACGTGCCGGCTCACCGCGTGCAGGAACCACAGCGTGCCGTCGACGGTGTTGTACTCCACCCGACCGGTGTCGGCGGTGTTGGCGAGCATCCCCTCGGACAGCGTCGCCGCGTAGGACCGCAGTAGCGCCTTGCCCAGGTCGGCGCGATTGGTGCAGAGGAACAACCCCTCGTACGAGATCATGGTGTCCCGCGACCAGGCCCCGAACCAGGGGTAGCCAGCCACCACGTCCGCCGGCGCGTCGTTGGTGCGCACCACGAACGCGTCGGCGGCCAGCGCCAGGGTGGCCTCGACGTCGTCGGCCGGCTTCGCCGTCGCCACCACCTGCCGGTTGCGCCGCCGGGCCGTCGCCACGATCTCCTCGGCCGGCCCCGGCTCCAGGTCGAGCTGGCCGGCCCAGGCCCGCACCGACACCGTGTCACCGGGGCGTTCCAACTCTCCGGAGAAGCGGCCCGCGTACCAGAGGTCCTCGTCCGGGTGTAGGCCCCGGTTGGCCTCCTCGCGGTGGTGCACGCCCAGCCACCACTGCCCCTCGGGCGTCCAGCCCGGCCCGGCCAGCCGGTACGCGCCCTCGACCACCGCGCCGTCGGCGACCGCCTCGACCTGCGGGGTCGGGCCGTCGGCCCGCCGCTCGCCGTGCGCGTCCCGCCAGGTGCAGGCGGCCGACAACTCCAGCCGGACCGGCCCGCCGGCGACCAGCCGGTGCACCACCGCCACGCAGGAGCGGCCGGGCAGCATGGCCACCTCCCGTTCGATCACCACCGCGCCGATCCGCCACCGCCAGCGGGGCAGCCCGTCGATGAGGTCGAAGCGCTCCAACAGCTCGAAGCCGCGTGGGTCCACGTCACCTGAGGCCCACTCGTGCGCGCCGAGCCGCACCCGCGCCCCGGACGGCAGGGTGACCGCCGGATCCAGACTTACCAGTCCCACCTGGCGGGAGGCCGGGGTTTCGCCGGGGACCACGAGCAGACCGTGGTAGCGGCGGGTCCGCAGCCCGGCGACGGTGCCCATCGCATATCCGCCGACACCGTCGGGCACCAGCCACTCCCGGCTGGCCGCGCTGGTCAGATCGCCGCAGACCTGCGGACCGAAGTGAATGTCGATCAACTTTCCTCCACCGGCGGCAAGGTGTAACACGCCACGACGACAATGGCTGCTGTGGTCAAGTACGGAGACGGCGTCAAGGATGTGTACGTGATCACTGACCGATCGTCCTCCGACGCCTCGCCACCCGACGCTGAGCGGCTCCGGCTCGCCCAGGCCGACTCGGGGGAGCAGGACTGGCGCGCATGGGGTCCCTATCTGTCCGAACGGGCGTGGGGGACGGTACGGGAGGACTACAGCGAGCACGGTACGGCCTGGGACTACTTCCCGCACGACCACGCGCGGTCCAGAGCCTACCGGTGGAATGAAGACGGGATGGCCGGCGTCTGCGACGAACGACAGACGTTCGCCTTCGCTCTCGCGCTGTGGAACGGCAGGGATCCGATCCTGAAGGAACGGATGTTCGGCCTCGGCGGCGACAGCGGCAACCACGGCGAGGACGTCAAGGAATACTGGTGGTACGAGGACTCCACGCCCACCCATTCCTGGATGCGCTGGCGTTACCACTACCCGCAGGCCGCCTTCCCGTACGACGAACTCGTCGCGGTGAACGCGTTGCGCGGCCGCGACGACACCGAGTACGAGCTTGTCGACACCGGAATCTTCGACGACGACAGGTACTGGGCGGTGACAGTCGACTACGCCAAGGCGTCCCCCACCGACCTGTGCATCGTGGTGACGGTCACCAACCGGGCCGACCGGGCGGAGACCCTGCACGTGCTGCCCACCCTGTGGTTCCGCAACACCTGGGCCTGGGGCCTGCCCGGCGGTGACCGGATCCCCCGGTTGACCGGCCAGGGCACCCGGCTCGTCGGCGAGCACCGGGTGCTCGGCCAACTGCTGCTCGAGGGCGACGGCGGGCCGGTGCCGCTGCTCTGCGACAACGACACGAACGCCGAACGGCTCTGGGGCCTGCCCGGCCGCTCGAAATATCCCAAGGACGGCATCAACGACCACGTCGTCAACGGCGCGGCCACTGTCAACCCCGACCGGGAGGGCACCAAGGGCGCGCTGCACTACGTGCTCGACGTGCCGGCCGGCGGGCAGCGTCAGATCCGGCTGCGGCTGACCCGTACCGCGTCACCGCCGGCCGCCGCGCCGCCCCCGCCGGCCGACCTCAGCGACGGCTTCGAGGCGGTGGTGTGGGCGCGGCGGGCCGAGGCGAACAGGTTCTTCGCCGGGGTGATCCCGCCGGCGGCCACCGCCGACGAGGCGCTCGTCGCCCGGCAGGCCATCGCCGGGCTGATGTGGGGCAAGCAGTTCTATCACTTCGACGTCAAACGCTGGCTCGAAGGCGACCCCGGCTCGACACCGCCGGCCGGGCGTCGGCACGGGCGCAACAGCGCCTGGTGGCACATGACCAGCTTCGACGTCATCTCCATGCCCGACCCCTGGGAGTATCCCTGGTACGCGGCCTGGGACCTGGCCTTCCACTGCGTGAGCATCGCCCGGGTCGACCCGGGCTTCGCCAAGGAGCAACTGCTGCTCCTGCTCCGCGAGTGGTACCTGCATCCCAACGGGCAGATCCCGGCGTACGAGTGGGCGTTCGGTGACGTGAACCCGCCGGTGCACGCGTGGGCGGCGCTGAAGGTGTTCGAGATCGACGGCGGTCAGGACTACGAGTTCCTGGGCCGGGTGATGCACAAGCTGCTGCTCAACTTCACCTGGTGGGTCAACCGCAAGGACACCGGCGGCAACAACGTCTTCGAGGGCGGCTTCCTCGGGCTGGACAACGTCGGGCCGTTCGACCGCTCGGCGGCGCTGCCGGTGGCCGGTGTGCTGGAGCAGTCCGACGGCACCGGCTGGATGGCGATGTACGCGCTGAACATGCTGGACATGGCGATCGTGCTGGCCGAGCACGACCGGACCTGGGTGGACACCGCCACCAAGTTCTTCGAACACTTCGCCTACATCGCCGCCGCCGCGTACGAGCAGGGGTTGTGGGACGACGAGGACGCCTTCTTCTACGACGTGCTGCGCCTCGCCGACGGCACGAAGGTGCCGTTGAAGGTCCGTTCCGTCGTCGGTCTGCTGCCGTTGGCCGCGACCACCCGGCTCACCGCGAAGACCCTGCACCGCATCCCGGAGTTGGGCGCGCGGTTGCGCTGGTTCCTCACCAACCGACCGGAGTACGCCCAGGTGATCGGCGTGCGCCGGCTGGGCCCGGACGGCCGGCAGCAGCGGCTGCTGTCCATGGTCGGGCCGGAGCAGGTGGTCCGACTGCTCGCCCGGATGTTGGACTCCGACGAGTTCCTCTCCGACTTCGGCCTGCGGACGCTGTCCCGCGCGCACCTGGACAAGCCGTTCTCGGTCACCCTCGGCGGGCAGGAGTTCTCCGTCGGCTACGAGCCGGCCGAGTCGACAAGCGGTCTGTTCGGCGGCAACTCGAACTGGCGTGGCCCGATCTGGATGCCGACGAACTTCCTGCTGATCAGTGCGCTCCGCGACTACGCGGCGTTCTTCGGCGACGACCTCCAGGTGGAATATCCGACCCGCTCCGGGGTGAAGCACACACTCGACGAGATCGCCGACGACCTCTCCGCCCGGCTGATCTCGCTCTTCACCCAGGACGACTGGGGTCGGCGGCCGATCTACGGTGCCGCGCAGATGTTCCAGACCCACCCGGACTGGCGCGACCTGATCGCCTTTCCCGAGTACTTCCACGGCGACAACGGGGCCGGTCTGGGCGCCTGGCACCAGACCGGCTGGACCGCCCTGGTGGCCGACCTGATCCTCACCCTGCGCCGCTGACCACCCACCCCGGCGCGGCGCGGTGCGCCGTGTCCGCGCCGCGCGTAGTCCGGGGCCGCCGCGGCCATGATCGTGCTCGATCCATGTTGTGGTGGTGTCCTTGCGTCCGGAGGCCACCACATCCTCGATCGAGCACGATCATGCGCGCAGCGCGCAGCGGGCTGCGCTAACCGCACGCGGCGTTGTGGCTGGCGACCAGGCTCGGCAGCTCGTCGAGCGAGTCGATGCGGAAGAGGCACTGCGCGGCCACGTCGGGAAGGTCGAGGATGTGACCCCACGGGCCGCGCCGGATCAGGCACGTCGGCATGCCGAGCTCCTGGGCCGGGCGTACGTCGTTGTCGGGCCGGTCGCCGACGTACAGGATCGTCGACGGGTCGCCGCCGCCGGCGCTGACGACCTGCTCGAAGAAGGCGGGCGACGGCTTCGCCACTCCCCACCCGTGCGACGTGCCGATCACGTCCACGGGGAGGTCGAGGGCGCGAAGGGACGCCTCGGCGTGCGCCGGCTGGTTGCCGGCCAGGCCCAGGAGCAGGCCCTGTTCCTTGAGGGAGATCAGGCACTGCCGGGCGTCCGGGTAGAGATCCTCCTCGCCGAACGACTCGGCCTGGCCCGCGGCGGCCCGCCGCTCAAGCTCGGCGTCCAGGTCGAAGTCGGGCCGGAAGGCCCGGAACGTCTCCTGATAATCAAGCCCTCTGGCGATCACCGCGCCCAGGACGGCCGAGAGCGTGTGCCGGGGCACACCGAACCAGTCGGCCCAGGTCGCGAACTCGCGGGACTCGTCGAGGATCGTGCCACCGACGTCGAAGAAAACCGCCTTGATCACTGCGCCCCCCGGGTCACGGTCGTGATGTCGGTGCAGCGTAGCCGCTTGTCGCCTGTGGACAGGGGGCGAGGGAATGGCACTCACGTCGTACCGTGTGCCGGTGCATGTCCTTGACGATCCGGCCCTGTCGGCGAGGGTGGCCCGCTTCCTCGCCGCGCACGGGCAGCGGTGGCCGAGCACCCCGGTCGAGCAAGTCCGGCGGTTGGCGAGCGCGGACGGACCGGACGGGCCGCTGGCCGTGGTGCCCGACGAGCTTGTCGCGGTCGCCGTCGCGTTCGAGCAGCGGTACGGCGGGCTCGCCTACCGGCTCAGGACCAACGGCAACCACATGGAGTACGGCCTGGACGGTGAGGCGTACTTCCGCTGGACCGCCGAACACGGGTGGATGTTCCCGGCAGCCGTCGACGGGGACTGGACCTGGGGTGTCGATGTCCTGCTCGACGGGCGGACCGCCATGGCCCCGGGTGAGTGGCCGTACCGGCTGATCGACAGTGCCGTGCAGCAGCGGCTGGAGAAGCACGCGCTGCTGGCGGAGGTGCGGCTCTGGCCGCACGTCACGCTCACCTACGAGACCGAGACCCTGGTCCCGCCGACGGTCACAGTGACCGGTGTCCCCGAGGTGCCCGAGGCCACCGGCCCGGCCGACCGTTGGTGGTACGACGGCGAGGTGGCCGCACACCTCTCGCTCCGCGGCTGGCCGGCGGGGACGGACCACTGGGTGCTGCGGTGCTTCTCCCGAGCGAGAGCTGGGTTGTCCGGCGTGCTCGACAGGCTCAGCGCGGTCGGCGAGTTGGACGACTGGTGCTCGATCTGCGGCCGGGCCCTCCAGCCGTCGTTCCGTTCGTACGTGCCCCAGGGCGGCGAACTCGGCCTCTGTCTGCCCTTGCCGGTAGCCCGCTGAAGCGTGCTCCGCCCACGTTTCCTGGCGCTGCGCCGACGGCGCCGAACGTGTCGACCATTCACTATCGTGAACGTCCATGGGGGAGTCGGCCGAGCCGGTGGGTGAGGTGCTCGTACTCGGGCAGTCCCGGGTCTGGCCCGCCGTCGCGGTGCCGGCTGCGGTCCTGATCGGGCTGATCGTCGGCGCGGTGCTGCTCGACTGGGTCAGCTGGGGCGGGTTGCTGCTCGGCGCCGTGTCGATAGTTCTCGCGTTCCTCCAACGGCGCAACGCGGTGTTGGCTGACGACACCGGTCTGCTGGTGCGCGATCGGGGCGGCTTGCGGCGCTCGTACGCGTGGCCGGAGATCGAGCGGATGGGCTGGCAGAATTCCGGAATGTGGGGGAGTTCCCTGGTGGTGTATCCCCGCGGCGGCCCCTACGACGTACCCGGACCCAATGCGTCCGTCACCGTGGCACGCATCTGGCGACCGACACGCGCACACCTCGCCGACCCGATGCCCGCGCTGCTCCGGACGCACGGCATCAAGACGATCAGCGAGCCCTGACCCGCTCAGGGGCGAGGTGGCTCATGATTCATGACCAGTCGCAGCGTCCGGGCGGCCGTGGGTGCGAAACCCAGGGCGCGGTAGATCGACTCCCCGTCCTCGCTGGCCTTCAACTCGATCACCGTCACCCCACGGTCGTGATACCAGGCCAGCAGGGCCTCCAGGCAGGCTCGGGCGTAACCGCGGCGGCGATGGTCGGGGTCGGTGGCGACGTTGAAGACGTACCCGGTCGCACCGCTGGGGTTGATCGGTCCGCCGAGTCGGTGCTCGACGACGCCGACCACGCACGCCGCCAGCTCGTCGGGCACGTCTGGCTTGTCGACCACGTATGCCGCCAGCGAACCCTCCGGATCCGTGAGGTGTCGCCGCAGCGCCCGCAGGGCTTCGTCCTGCCACGGGCCGGGCTCCGGCGCCCGCCCGTCCATGGCGGTAAGCAGCACCCCGCGCAGCCGCACCAGTTCCCGGGCATCGTCGATGGTCGCCCGGCGTACGGTGATCACACGCCAGACCCTAGGCCTCTTGCCTCTTGCCTCCAGGACTGGCCACGACGACCGGCGGCGGTGCGCTGAACTACCTGTCTAGTAAGGCGGGGTGGGCATTTCCGGCGCGCGCCGACGTGACCGTCGGGAGTCCGCGCCGACCACGGCGAGCAGTACCACGGCGGTGGCGGCGCTGGCGATGAGCGGGTTGAGGTGCGGTGCCACCGGCACCAGCAGGCCGAGGGTCAGCAGGCCGGCCGTGCGCGATGGGGAGACCCGGGCGAAGACCTGGTATTCCAGGGCCGCCCGGCCGGCGAGGAAGAGCGCCGGGCCACCGAGGATGGCGATGAGCCAGGCCGCCGAGAGGTGCCGGAGTGGTTCGGTGATGACCAGTTCGAAGCCGACGCCGGTCAGTACGATTCCCGCGATCATGATCAGGTGGGTGAAGGCCATGTCGGTGGCGAGCCGGGCGGCGTCGCGGGAGTGGCCGATGGCGGCGTCCAGCAGTCCTCCCGCGACGTGGAAGTAGATCCGCCACAGCAGGACGGTGCTCGCCATGGCGAGCAGGAAGCCGCCCGTCTGGTCGGCGTGGAACTCGCTGCCGCTGAACGCCAGCCCGATGACGAAGATCGCCTCACCGAGGGCGATGAGCAGGAACTGTTGGTACCGCTCGGCCAGGTGCTCGGCCGCGATGGCCTGGACGCCGAGCCGTCGCGCGCCGAGTCGCGGTGTCGGCCAGCCGAGGAACAGGCCGGTGTAGTCGATCAGCACCGCGGCGGTCCAGAGTGGCCCTCGGACGTTTCCTTCGGCGGCCAGGGCACCGATGACCCAGAGTGGCGCGCTCATGCCGAGCCAGAACAGCACCCGGATGGATTGCCGGGGGTCCGGTCGGCCGTGCGCGGCGAGGTGGAAGTAGATCACCCGGCCGATCTGCAGGCTCACGTAGGTGATGGCGAACAGGGGTGCCCGCGCGCCGAAGCCGTCGGGGACCGCGACCGCCATCGTCATGGCGCCGACCACTGTCATCACGATGACGATCTGGACGATCGGCGCCTCCGGGTCGAGCCAGCTGGTCGACCAGGCAGTCAGCGACCAGACCGCCCAGAGCGCCAGGAACAGCAGCAGGGCCTGACCGAGGCCCGCGTACACGCCCCGCTGGCCGTCGGTGAAGTCGCTGATCACCCGGGCCGAGATCCGGGTGAGGGCGAAGACGAAGACCAGGTCGAGGAAGAGTTCCAGGAACGTCGCTCGTTGCCGGCTGGCGGCGCTGCGCACCAGCCCTTCGGCGCGCCGGTCGCTCATCCGTCCGCCACGGGCCGGTGCCGTGCAACGACCACGTGCCCTCCCGTCGTGGTGATCTCCTCACCTAACGACTGACGGTTGGCGGTGGCACGTGGGGCGGAGAAGCTGACCTGTTCGCCTTACGACGGTTGTAAGGTCATGCGGCGACCACACCGAGAACGCGGGCTCGCAACAGGCGCGGCGAGGGTGCCCAGCTCCGGGCGGCGACGCCGCTGTTTCCCTGGCCGCCGAACCTGCCGGCGCCCCCCCGTAGGCCGGCTGGCATTGCTGGTCTGACCGGCCCAAACAGTCGCCAATCCGTCACCAGCCGGCTGCGCTCGGTGTCCGCCCTTACGCTCAACTGCGTGCCCGGACCTGCCGAGAACGCCACCGAACAGGACCGGCGTGACCTCTGTGTGCCCGGATCTGGCGAGCAGGCCACCGAACGGGACCGGCGTGACCTCATCGTCACCGTGGCGCGCGAGCTGGCCGAGGCGGAGGGCTGGGCGGGGGTGAGCACCCGGCGGCTCGCCGAGCGGGCCGACGTTGACGTCGGGGACCTCTACCGGCACTTCCCGGATCTTGACGCACTCCTCGCCGCCGTGGCCGTCTGCGCCTTCGCCGATCTGGCCGCCGATCTGGCGGAGGCGCACGCGGAGGCAACAGGCAGCCCCGAGGGGGCCTGGCCGGCGGTCGCGACCGCGTACCTCGACTTCGCGTACACCAATCCGGAGGTCTATGACGCGATGCTCGCGCTGACCCCCGACCTGGCCCTCGGCGTCGATGGCGTCCCGGCCGCGCCGCGGGCGGTCTTCGCCGAGCTGCGCGCGGCGCTGACCCCGTTGGCCGAGGGGCGCGACCCGGACACCCTCGCCGAGGTGGGTTGGAGTCTGTTGCACGGCGTGGTGATGCTCACCCGGGGTGGTCGGCTCCGCCCCGAGGGGCAGGAGGAACGCGAGGTGTTGATCGCTCAGCAGATGCTGCGCTGGCCGTGACCGACGGTGCGGTCAGTCCGTGCGCTCGCGGTCGGCCGGCCCCCCGTCGCCGATCTCCCGCCTATCCTGTCCCTTCGACCCGGCGGGTGACGTCACGGGGGAGGGGAGACGGTATGACGGACGGTGCGGTGGCGCGGCGGCAGGCGCAGGTGCTGATCTTCGATGCGGACGACACGTTGTGGGAGAACAACGTCGTCTTCGAGCGGGTGATCGACGACTTCCTTGAGTGGCTCGACCACCCCACCCTGGACCGCACCGAGATCCGGCTGATCCTCGACGACATCGAGCGGGCCAACACGGTGGCGCACGGGTACGGCAGCAAGGTCTTCCTGCGCAGTCTCGCGGAGTGCCTGGAGCGGCTGCGCGAACGGCCGGCCACCGACGCCGAGCGTCAGGAGATCGAGCGTCTGGCAGTCGCTCTCGTCGAGCACCAGGTGGAGCTGATGCCCGGGGTGGCCGACGCGCTCGACGAGCTGGCCGGCCGGCACGAGCTGCTGCTGCTCACCAAGGGGGACAAGGCGGATCAGCAGCGCAAGTTGGACGCCTGCGGGCTGCTGCACCACTTCCGGGCCGCGCACATCGTCGCCGAGAAGGACGTCGAGACGTACCGGTGGCTGGTCCGGGAACACCGCCTTGATCCGCCCCGGGCCTGGATGATCGGCAACTCCCCGAAGTCGGACATCCTGCCGGCCCGCGCGGCCGGGTTGAACGCGGTCTTCATCCCGAACGAGAACACCTGGGTGTTGGAGCACGACGAACTGGACCCCACCGACGCCGGGGTGTTGCGGCTCGCCGCGTTCCGCGACCTGGTGCGGCACTTCTGAGCGTTCCGAAAGCCAACAGCGTCAGCGATCATGGTCGCGTTACGGAGACTTGTCTGATTTTCACACTGGGCTCAGGCACGCCGTCGGTCGCCCGGCACTGCTTGTCCGCCCGGTCCGGCTCGGCCTAACCTGGCTCGGCGCTCACGGCATTCGGGGTGTCTGCCGGGGGTGCGCGCCGGTGTTCGGCGGCTGGCACCGTGGAGCTGAGTGCCGGAGCTGTCCGCTCCCATCCGGACGGCAGCGGGTCAGGACCGGGTAGTTGCGGACCCGGCCCTGACCCGGCCACGGATCGACCCCGCCACCGGCGAGCCGGGCAGACCGCGCGCCGGTTGGACTGTGAGGATGACGGGATGAACCGCCGAGCACTCCTGTCTGGCGCTGCCGCGGCTCTGGCGGCACCTGTCCTGTTCGCCCCGACGACGCCCGCGCTCGGCGCGACCCGGCCGAGGCCGCCCGAGGCTGCCACGCCGCCGCCCCGCCGCAGCGGACCGAGCACCCCGCGCCGTAACCTGGCCGCCCGGTTGACCACCCTGCCGACACAGACTCGGCAGGTGCTCGTCGTCGGCGCCGACAGCTACACCACCACGTACGCCACCCTTGAGGCGTACGTGCGGATCCGGGACCGCTGGCAGCCGGCGTCGGCCGCGTTGCCGGCCCGCCTCGGCTCCAGGGGTTTCAGCGACAACCACGTGGAGGGCGTGCCGACCACCCCCACCGGTGTCTACTCGATCGGCCCCACCATGTACGGCATCGCCGCCAACCCGGGAGTGCGCTACCCCTATCACCAGTTGGTCAGCGGCGACTGGTGGAACGAGAACCCGTCCTCCCCGCGCTACAACACCTTCCAGCACAGCTCGACCAGCCCGGGTGGGGCCAGCGAGGCGCTGTGGCAGGAGACCCCCTCGTACACGCACTTCGCGGTGATCACCTACAACATGCCGCCGAACGTGCCGACCCCGATCCCCAACGCGGGCAGCGGCATCTTCCTGCACCAGTTCCGGGTCAGCGCCGGCAACGCCACCGCCGGCTGCGTCTCGCTCGCCCACGACCACCTGGTCGGCGTGCTCAACTGGCTGGACCCGGCACTCTCGCCGCGCATCGTGCTCAGCCCGTACGCGCAGCTTGACCGATATTGACCAGCGTCGTGCGGGCCCGGCCTCAGGAGGTCTCGCCCCGGACGATCGCGACCGCCACCCGACAGAACTCGTCCATGTCCGGGTTGAACCCGGCGGCGATGTCGGGATGCAACCCGGAGCGGGTCTCCTCCAACAGTCGCTGGCAGACCTGCTCGACCGGTTCGCCGCCGTAGCCGGCGCGGACCCGGTCGGTGGCCGCCTGAAGCGCCGAGGTCAACTGCTCTTCCAGCGGGCCCCGTAGCTTCTGCTGGACCGGGTCGAGCCCGCGTGGGTCGAGCGTGACATGTGGCTCCGACATCGGTGCTCCCTTCATCGGCGTCCGCGATACCCCACCGCGATCGTCGGTCAAACCCCGTCCGGCACGGCGGCGACCCGCACCTGGTACGAGAAGTCCTCGCCCGGCTTCTCCTGGTACGACAATCGGCGGATCTGCCGGTCGTCGTGGTAGAGCGCGACGTCCACCAGCACACCGAGGTGGGTGAGGCCGATTGACGACACCCGCTTCTTGTCCTGCAACACGGCGCAGACGCCGCCGAGCAGGGTGCTGGCGTCGGCCGTGCGGTGCCCGGGCGGGCATCGCAGGACCAGCTCCACCTCGATCGGCCCGGGCAACGGCGTCCAGCCGGTGCGCTGAGCCGCCGCCAGGGCGGCCTGGAGCAGGGTGCGGACCCTCGTCGCCTGCCGATGCCCGGCGGCGAAGATGGACAACGCTTCGGTCTTGACCGGTGGCAGGCCGCTCACCTCGAACGTCAGGGCGAGAGCGCGGGTGTCCTGCACGAGCACCTCCTCGTTGGGACGATCCTGCCGAACCGGGGGAGCGGCGGTGGGACGTTCCCGCGATTACCAACCGATCGGGCAGGCAGGGGTCGGCCGGAGGCGTGTCGACGGCGGCGGCGAGCGCCCTGGCTGCGGCGTGAGGAAAACGCTAGCCGACGGCGCCCGCCCCCGGTAGTCGGCCAGTTACCCGATGGGGTGCGGCGGAAAGGCGCAGAACTCGTTGCCCTCCGGGTCGGCAAGCACCCACCAGCGGGCCTGGGGGTGTGGCTCCCGCAACAGGGTCGCGCCCGCGTCGATGAGCGCGGTGGGCTCCGGGTCGACCAGGTCGACGTCCCAGTGCAGCCGGTTCTTGACCGTCTTGGGCTCGGGCACCCCGACGAAGACCCAGTAGTCCCAGGGGAAGCCGGCCGCGCCGCTGATCCCCGCGTGGCTTGACTCGTCCTCGACGGTGCCGCCGACCACGCCGGCCCACCAGGTCGCCTGCGCGAGCGGGTCGGCCGAGTCGACGACCAGCTCGAACGGGCCCGGCCGGGCGCCCTCGCGAGCCGGGAACGCGCAGAACTCGTTGCCCTCCGGGTCGACGAGCACCCACCAGGTCGCCGCGCCGGCCGGTTCGCGGACCAGCCGGGCGCCGGCTGCGAGCAGCGCCGCCGGGTCCGCGTCGGCCAACCGCAGATCCAGGTGTACGCGGGTCTTGCCGACCCGTGGCTCGGGCACCTTGTTCACCCAGATCGATTCGGCAGGTGAGCGTGCGGAGCGGGGGTCGACCCGGGTGTCGTCGTCGCCGGCGTCGGCCACGTCGGCGTCGAGCATCCGGGCCCAGAAACCGCCGAGGGCGAGTGGGTCGGCGGCGTCCAGACAGAGATCCTTGAAGCGCGCGATCATGTGTCGGCCGGGTCAGTGCTGCTTGGCCGAACCGACGAAAGCCTTCCAGGCCGCCGGATCGACACGCAGGGTGTCGCCGGACCGGGTCGACTTGCGCCACTGTGGGGTCAGCATGTCCATGACTTCGCCACTCCCTTGATCAGCTCGGTTGACTGCCGGCGGGGAACGCCGCGTTCCGCACGATCTCCCACGTCTTCGCCAGCTTAGCGACGTCGGTCGGTGCATCGCCCTGTCGTCCGGTGCAGCAGCGCCAGGTCCTTGCCGGTCGCCATGGTCAGCGCCTCGGTCGCTGCCACCACGCAGGTGACGCTCGTACCGTCAGGCGGGTTTGACTCTGGTGGTGTCCGGGTGCGAGGTGTCGGAGGCGGCCCGGCCCTCGCGCACTGACAGGTGACGTGCCAGTGCCGTGGCGCCCGCGAGTGCGGCCAGGACCAGGGCGATCTCCGTGACCACCACTGACGGGGCCAAGCTGTAGCCGGTGGCCCAGGCGAAACCGATGGTGATCGGCATGATGATGATGCAGGCCACCGGTACGAAGACGGTCATCATCCGAGCCGTCCGCCGAATCATGGGCAGGTCACGTAGTCGAGTCCGTACCGCGATGACCATTCCGGCGGCGACCACAACGGCCGGTACGCCGTAGTAGACGGCGACGGCGAGTTGGATCGGTACGTCGATCGAGCGGGGGATGTCGACCATGCGGACGAAGACCGGGTAGGCCGCCATCAGGAGGCCGTAGCCGAGCACGGCACCGAGCACCGCGCCGGTCAGTGCGGTGCCGAGAACCCGGCAGTAGTCGCCGCGCACCCGTCGGACGCCCGCCTCGTCGGCGAGCCGCCGTGCGAAGCCGGCCACGTCGCCGCCGATCAACTGGGCGGGATCGCCCCCGTCGGAGGCCGCGGCCCGCAGGTCGAGGCGCAGGTCCGCGGCGAGTGCCGCCCGGTCGGCCGCGCCGACCCCGTACCCACGCCACGCCTGGTCGGCTTCGCTCAGCAGGCAGTCGATGGTGTCCATGGGTCAGCTCCTCGTGGGGTTGTGGTCGAGCGGGCGGAGGGCGGCGTCGACGGTGTCGGTGAAGCGGTCCCACTGTTTCCGCCAGGCATCCAGGTGGAGCTGACCGGACCCGGTCAGCGCGTAGACCTTTCGGGGCGGGCCGGTCGGACTGGCCTGCTGTTCGTGAGCGACGAGGCCGAGTCGGCGCATCCGCGTCAGCAGGGGATAGATGGTGCCGTAGCTGATGGCGCCGAAGCCGGCCGTCTCCATCCGCCGCACCAACTCGTAGCCGTGCGCGGGCTCGCGCGCCAGCAGTGCCAGCAGACACATGTCCAGCGCGCCCCGCAGTAGTTGGGTCTGCCGGTCGTTGTCGTCGATCGGCTGGCTCTCCGCCCCTATCATGCGACACATACTACCTCGCTATTTGGCGTCGCGATATACCGGAACGGACTTCCGCTGTGACAGCAGGTTTCGCGACTTCGCGGGTGGGGCAGAGTAGCCGCACAGAGCTTCCGGGCCGGGGCGTTTTCGCAGCTCGTCGACTTGGACATGGCTCGCCGTGCACCGGGGCACGGACGCCCTCCCCGGTCTTTCGCCGAGGAGAGGGGGAGGGCGATGACGGACCCCGAAACGGCTCGACACCGACGCCGGCCGATTGTTCGGCTGGGCGCGGCGGCTGCCTCGTTGGCGCTGGCCGCACCGCTCGCCGCGTGCGGCGCGGGCGACGACGGCGGCCCACCGACGATCAACCTGTACTACCCGCCCGAGCAGAACCTGCAAAAGGTCGTCGACGACTGCAACGCGCAGGCCCAGGGGCGCTACGAGATTGCCTACCAGGTGCTGCCCCGCCAGGCCGACGACCAGCGGGTGCAGATGGTGCGCAGGCTCGCCGCCGAGGACAGCGGCATGGACCTGCTCGGGCTGGACGTGACCTGGACCCAGGAGTTCGCAAGCGCCGACTGGATCCGCGAGTGGACCGGCCAGGACAAGGCCGAGATCGAGCAGGGCACCCTCGCCGGGCCACTGTCGACCGCCCGCTACCAGGACAAACTGTACGCGGCACCGAAGAACACAAACGTCCAGCTGCTCTGGTACCGCAAGGACCTGGTGCCGCAACCGCCGACCACCTGGGACCAGATGATCAGCGCGGCCCAGCAGCTCAAGGACCAGGGCAAGCCGTACCAGGTGCTCACCATGGGGGCCCAGTACGAGGGCCTGGTCGTCCTCTACAACACCCTGGCCGAGAGCGCCGGAGGGAAGATCCTCAACGACGACGGTACGCAGGCCGTGATGGACGAGGGCACGGTCCGGGCGTTGGAGCAGCTCAAGAAGTTCGCCACGTCGGGCGTTACCTCGCCGTCGTTCAGCAACGCCACCGAGGACCCGGTCCGGTTGGAGTTCCAGTCCGGCTCGGGCGCGTTCCAGGTGAACTGGCCGTTCGTCTACCCGGCCCTGCAGGAGGCCAACCCGGACCTGGCCAAGCAGGTCGGCTGGGCGCGGATCCCCGGCGTCGACGAGGGCACCCCCAGCAAGGTCACCATCGGCGGAGTCAACCTGGCGGTCAGCTCGTACTCCAAGCACCCGGAGATGTCCTTCGAGGCGGCCCGGTGCATCCGTAGCGCCGAGCACCAGAAGTTCTCCGCGATCAAGGACGGCGTGCCGCCCACCATCGAGGCGGTCTTCGACGACCCGGAGATGACCGAGGCGTACCCGATGAAGGACACCATCCTGGAAGAGCTGAAGGAACCGGCGACCCGTCCGCTGACACCGGCGTACCAGAGCATCTCCACAGTGATGTCGGCGATCCTGTCGCCGCCGTCGGGGATCCGGCCGCAGCAGACCGCCGACGAGCTACGCGACGCCATCGCCGACGCCCTCCAGTCGAAGGGGGTCCTGCCGTGAGCATCAACGCCACGCCTACCGGCGCGGACGTCGCCGCCCAGGAGACCCGTGCGCCCGCCGCCGTGCCCACCCAACGCGGCGGCCGCCGTAAGCCGCCGTTGAGCGAGAACAAGAAGGCCGAACGCCGGCTCGGCTGGTTGCTCTGCGCACCCGCCGCGCTGGTGATGGTCGCGGTGACCGCGTACCCGATCATCTACTCGGTCTGGCTGTCACTACAGCGCTTCGACCTGCGCTTCCCCGACGAACGTGAGTTCATCGGGCTGGAGAACTACGTAACGGTGCTCACCAATGAGTTCTGGTGGACCGCGTTCGGGGTGACCGCACTGATCACCGTGGTCACCGTGGTCGTCGAACTGGTGCTCGGCATGGGCCTGGCGATCATCATGCACCGCACCCTGGTCGGCCGCGGCCTGGTCCGCACCTCGGCGCTCATCCCGTACGGGATCGTCACTGTCGTCGCGGCGTTCTCCTGGCGGTACGCCTGGACGCCCGGCACCGGCTACCTGGCCGAGCTGTTCAGCGACGGTGCGCCGCTCACCGAGCGGGCCAGCGCGCTGGCGATCATCATGCTCGCGGAGATCTGGAAGACCACCCCGTTCATGGCGCTGCTGCTGATGGCCGGGCTGGCGCTGGTGCCGGAGGACCTGCTCAAGGCGGCCTCCACCGACGGCGCGACCGCCTGGCAGAAGTTCACGAAGGTGATGCTGCCGGTGATGAAGCCGGCGATCCTTGTCGCGCTGCTGTTCCGCACCCTGGACGCCTTCCGCGTCTTCGACAACATCTTCGTGTTGACCGCCGGGGGCAACGAAACCTCGTCGGTGTCGATGCTCGCCTACAACAACCTGATCCGGGGCCTGAACCTCGGCATCGGCTCGACCATGTCGGTGCTGATCTTCATCACCGTGGCGATCATCGCGTTCGTCTTCGTGAAGCTGTTCGGCACCGCTGCTCCCGGCAGCGACGACGGGGAGAGGCGCTGACATGGCTGTCGAAACCACCACCCGGGCGAAGTTGCGCTGGGGCCTGCTGGACGTCCTCGTGATCGTCTTCGCGCTCATCCCGGTGCTCTGGATCGCGTCGCTGTCGTTCAAGACGTCGGCCACCCTCACCGACGGGAACTTCATCCCGCGGGAGTGGACGCTCGACAACTACCGAACGATCTTCGACACCGACCAGTTCGTCCGAGCGCTCGTCAATTCCATCGGCATCGCCCTGATCGCCACGCTGATCGCTGTGGTGCTCGGTGCGATGGCCGCGTACGCGATCAGCCGGCTGGACTTCCCCGGCAAGAAGCTGTTGGTCGGGGTCTCCCTGCTGATCGCGATGTTCCCGCAGGTGTCGCTGGTGTCCCCGCTGTTCGAGATCGAGCGTCAGCTCAAGATCTTCGACACCTGGCCGGGGCTGATCCTGCCGTACATCACCTTCGCCCTGCCGCTGGCGATCTACACGCTGTCGGCGTTCTTCAAGCAGATCCCCTGGGACCTGGAGAAGGCGGCCAAGATGGACGGCGCCACGCAGGCCCAGGCGTTCCGTCGGGTGATCGCCCCGCTGGCCGCGCCCGGATTGTTCACCACGGCGATCCTGGTGTTCATCTTCTGCTGGAACGACTTCCTGTTCGCCATCTCGCTGACCTCCACCGAGCGGTCCCGCACGGTGCCGGCCGCGTTGTCGTTCTTCACCGGCGCGTCACAGTTCGAGGACCCCACCGGGGCGATCTGCGCCGCCGCCGTGGTGATCACCGTACCGATCATCCTGTTCGTCCTCTTCTTCCAGCGCCGCATCGTGTCCGGTCTGACCTCCGGCGCCGTCAAGGGATAGGTGAGTAGTCATGGCTGACATCGTGCTGGACAAGGTGAGCAAGAGCTTCCCGGACGGGACCGTCGCCGTGCAGGACGTCGACCTGGAGATCGCCGACGGCGAGTTCGTGATCCTGGTCGGCCCCTCGGGCTGCGGCAAGTCCACCACCCTCAACATGATCGCCGGGTTGGAGGACATCAGCTCCGGCGAGCTGCGCATCGCCGGCCAGCGGGTCAACGACAAGGCCCCCAAGGACCGGGACATCGCCATGGTGTTCCAGTCGTACGCCCTGTACCCGAACATGACGGTGCGGGAGAACATGGCGTTCCCGTTGCGGCTGGCGAAGCTGGACAAGGAGACCATCAACTCCAAGGTCGACGAGGCGGCCAAGGTGCTGGAGCTGACCCCGCTGCTGGACCGCAGGCCGGCCAACCTCTCCGGCGGGCAGCGCCAGCGGGTGGCGATGGGCCGGGCGATCGTCCGCCAGCCCAAGGCGTTCCTGATGGACGAGCCGCTGTCCAACCTCGACGCCAAGTTGCGGGTGCAGATGCGCACAGTGGTGTCCCGGCTGCAGAAGCGACTCGGCACGACCACCGTCTACGTCACCCACGACCAGACCGAGGCGATGACCCTCGGCGACCGGGTGGTGATCATGCGCGGTGGCGCGGTGCAGCAGGTCGGCGCACCGCAGGAGCTCTACGACCACCCGCGCAACCTCTTCGTGGCCGGCTTCATCGGCTCCCCGTCGATGAACTTCCTGCACGCAGCCGTCCAGGACGGCCGGCTGCACACCGCGCTCGGTGACGTGCCGCTCGGCGACCGGGTCCGCCGCGAGTTGGAGGCCGCCGACGCACCCCGGGAGCTGATCCTCGGCATCCGCCCCGAGCACTTCGAGGACGCCGAACTTGTCGACGACGACACCCGCCGCCGGGGCATGGAGTTCGAGGCGCCTGTCGACATCGTCGAGTCGATGGGCTCGGACAAGTACGTCTACTTCACCGTGGAGGGCGAGAAGGCCAGCGCCGCCGAGCTGGAGGAGTTGGCCGCCGACGCCGGCGCCGCCGACTTCGCCGGTGGCGGCGACAACCTGGTGACCCGGCTGTCCGCCGAGTCGCCGGTGGCCGAGGGAGAGTCGCGCCGGGTCTGGTTCAACCTGGAGAAGATCCACCTGTTCGACCCGGCCAGCGGCCGCAACCTGACCCTGCGCGAGGGGCGGGCGGCCGGCGCGCTCGCCGACTGACAGCGGATCCGGCACCCCGATCGCACTCGATCATCGTGCCGGTGTCGGGCCGTGCGGGATGCCCCCGCAACGGGGATCCTGACGAGGGGGTCGGCGGTGAACCCGCCGGCCCCCGATCGTGTCCTGCGCCGCGCCGCAGGTCGTGGCAAGGTGGTCGAAGGTCGCATCGTGAGGCGGGGGGCGGGATGGACCGACGACTGGCCGCGCTGGCCACGGCGCACGGCGTGTCCACGTGGTACGAGGACTGGCGGCACCGCCGCGTCGAGGTCGCACCGGAGACCGTCGTGGGCGTGCTCGGCCTGCTGGACGTGGACGCCACCAGCCCGGCGGCCATCGCCGAGGCGCTCGCCGCCGCCCGCGCGGTCGACCGGGACGCGCTGCCGGAGACGGTGGTGCTCACCCACGGCGCCACCCGGGCACTGCCCGGCTCCGCGGTGGTGACCCTCGAGGACGGTGGTCGGCGCACTGTCGACGGTCAGTTGCCGGCCGACCTCCCGCTGGGCTGGCACCGGCTGGCCTGCGCCGGCCGGGAGGTGACACTCGTGGTGGTGCCCCGCCGGCTGCCGGTGCCGCCGCGCACCTGGGGTTGGCTGCTCCAGCTCTACGCGCTCACCTCGGAACGCTCCTGGGGCATGGGTGACCTCGGCGACCTCGCCGACTTCACCACCTGGGCCGGTGACACCGGCGCCGGGCTGGTGCTGCTCAACCCGCTGCACGCGGTCGGGCCGGCGCACCCGGTCGCTGCCTCGCCCTACTCGCCGGCCAGCCGACGCTTCGTCAACCCGCTCTACCTGCGGGTCAGCGACACCGCCGCGTACCGGGCGGCGGACCCGGCGACCCGGGCGGTGGTCGACGCCCTGCGCCCCGACCGCGCTGCCCGGATCGACTACGACGAGGTGTGGACGGCCAAGCGGCACGCCCTCGAGCTGCTGCACCCGCACGCCGAGCCGGTCGACCTCGCCGCGGACCCGGCGCTGGCGAGCTTCGCCACCTGGTGCGCGCTGGCCGAGCGGCACGGTAACGACTGGCGGGCCTGGCCGGCCGAACTGCACCACCCGGACGCCCCGGCCGTCGCCGAGCAGCGCCGCCAGCTCGCCGACCGGGTGGCCTTCCACGCCTGGCTGCAGCACCTCTGCGATGAGCAGCTCGACGCCGTCACGGCGGCGGCCCGCGCGGCCGGGATGCCGGTCGGCGTGGTGCACGACCTGGCGGTCGGCATCGATCCGGGCGGCGCGGACGGCTGGCAGCTCGCCGACGTGCTGGCCCAGGGTGTGCGGGTGGGGGCCCCACCCGACGACTTCAACCAACTCGGCCAGGACTGGGGCCTCGCCGCGTGGCGCCCGGACCGGCTCGCCGCGACCGGGTACGCCGCCTACCGGGACATGCTGCGCCGCACCCTGCGGCACGCGGGCGGCCTGCGGATCGACCACGTCGCCGGCCTGTGGCGGCTGTGGTGGGTGCCGCCGGGCGGCGGGGCCGCCGAGGGCACCTACGTCCGCTACGACGCCGCAGCGATGCTCGGCATCCTCGCGCTCGAGGCGCACCGGGCCGGCGCGGTGGTGGTCGGTGAGGATCTCGGCACGGTCCAGCCCGCGGTGACCCGAGGGCTGCGCGGCCGCAACATGCTCGGCTCGACGGTGCTGTGGCTCGCCCGCGACGACGAGGGTGACTTCGTCCCGCCGGCCCGCTGGCCGCGCAACGCGCTCGCCACCATCTCCACCCACGACCTGCCGACCGCACCGGGCTTCCTCACCGGCGAGCACGTGCGGGTGCGCGACGAGCTGAAACTGCTCGGCACGGACGTGGCGGTGGAGCGGGCCCGCGCCGCCGCCGACCGGGAGCGCCTGCTCGCGATGTTGCGGGCCGAGGGCCTGCTGCCCGACCCGGCGCTGCCCGACCCGGCGCTGCCCGACCCGACCGCGACCTCCGGCCCGGCGCTCGGCCAGCCGGCCGCGACCTCCGATTCGGCGTTGAGCCGGCCGGCGGCGACATCACCCGACGGCGAGGTGGTGGTGGCGATGCACGCCGCGCTCGTCGCGAGCCCGGCCCGGCTGCTCGGCGTCTCCCTCTACGACGTGCTGGGCGAGGTGCGCCAACCCAACATGCCCGGCACCGTGGACGAGTACCCGAACTGGCGACTGCCGCTGCCGGCGACCGTGGCGGAGATCCGCACGGACCCCCGGGTGGCGCGGATCGTCGACCTGCTCAGCACCGCCCGGCCCCGACGGGCCAACACCGCGCCGGCCGAGGACTGACGTCGGCCCGGTCACCCCAGCCAGGTGAATCGGGGCGGGAGCCCGAGGAAGTCCGCGTACCGTCCCAGCGCCTGCTCCACCCGGGCCCGGGCCACGGCGTCGAGTGGCGCGAGCGGTTGGATGGTCACGGTGACCGCGGCGCGGCCGACCTTGCGCTTCCACACTCCGACGACCCGACCGGCGCGAACCACCGTTGCCTGGAAGATGCCGTTGTTGCCCGGTACGACGGCCGGTTGGTGGCTGGGGTCGAGCATCAGCCGGCGATCCCGGTAGCCGAGCAGGTACTCGTCGAAGCCGGGCAGCACGAGCAGGTCGTCATCCGGAACACCAGGCATCTCGGCCAGCGCCGCGTCGACGTACATCGGCTCGCCGTCGACCCGGACGGTGCTGAGCGCGTTCTCGGCGGCGGCCAGACCGCGTCGCGCGTCGGTGAGCGTGAGGCCGCTCCAGCCGGCGAACTCACGGGCGGTGACCGGCCCGTGCCCACGGACGTAGCGGAGGGCGAGCAGCGCCAGGGCCTCGTCCCGGTCCAGCTGGCGTGACTCGGGCGCCCACTCGTCGAGCAACGCGAAGGTCTGTTCGGTCCCGACGTTCGGGGCCAGGCAGGTCACCCCGCGCACGCTCGCGGACCACAGCAGGTGGTACCCGCGTTGCCCGTCGGTGCCGATGCCGGCCGCACGCAGGGTGGCGAGGCACTGCGCGCGGGTGAGCCGGCCGCCGCCGGCCAGCGCCTCGCCGAGCACGTCTATCGCGCGGGCCTCGTCGGCCTCGCTGAGGCCGAGCTGTGCCCGCCGGGTCGCCGAGGCGGGAAGCGAGCGTACGCCGGTCAACGCCAGCATCCAACGGGCGTCGGCGGGCGGAACGAGATGCACGGTGCCCCGCATCGGCCAGGTGCGCAGTGCCTCGCGCCGCTCCAACGCCGCCTGCACCTGAACGACGGTCTGCCCGGGCAGCCGGGCGCCAAGCGACCACAGACCGCTCGCCAGGTCCTGCGCCTGCATCGCGCCGAACCACTGCACGACGTCGGCGACACTGCCGGGTTGGCCGCCCGGGTGCGGGCGCAGCAGCAGGCTCGCCATCCGCAGACCGAGCGCTTCGGACGCCGTGAGGTCCCTGCTCATCGAGCTCCTTTCCCGGGGTCGTCGCGCCAGGGTAGGGCAACCGGCCGACATCGACCCCGTGCCGGCGGTGCCGGCCCGCTGCCACCGGTGGTGTCGCCCCGACGGGTGGCATAACCGCCCACGCAGGGGGAAGGCGGTCGCCCGGAGGTGCGCGCGCCGCGCGCACGGAAGGGAGTCTCATGACTGCCGCAAGCGAGCCGGCCCGCGGGGCCGGCGTAACCGCCGGGTCCCGGGGCCACCGGGGGGACGCCCGTGCGAAGACCAGCGCGGCTGCCACCTTCGCCCTGGTGTTCGGGGTGGCCGGCTTCTTCAGCGTGCTGACGGCGATCCTCGCCTGGTTGGGGCTGGTGCTCGGCATCATCGGGATCATCCTCGGCATCGTCGGCCTCAAGATGGCGCGTCGACCCGGGGTCACCGGTCGTGGCGTGTCGATCGGCGGCCTGGTGCTGAGCATCCTGGCCGTGCTGATCGGCCTCGGACTGGCCGCCGGCATCACCACGTTCGTCAACAACGAGAACGCGGTGAACCGGCTCCAGACCCAGGTCGACAAGCTGCGCGACAAGCTCGACTGAGGGTGTGCGGGGGCCAGGGCATGCCGCTGGCCCCCGGCCCGGTCCGCGGCGACCACGCCGACCCCGGCCTCGGAGATCACAGTAGGGTGGGCCACGTGCTCCGCCAGGTAACCGCGATCCGCTACGTCACCCCGCTGCGCGAGGGTGGTTCGTTGCCGGGCGTCGTCGAGGCCGACGACCTGGGCACGTACGTGGCGAAGTTCCGGGGTGCCGGCCAGGGGCCCAAGGCGCTGATCGCCGAGGTGATCTGCGGCGAGCTGGCCCGCCGTCTGGAGCTGCGGGTGCCCGCACTGGTCGTGCTCGACATCGACCCGGTCATCGGGCGGGCCGAGCCGGACCAGGAGGTCCAGGAGTTGCTGCGCAACAGCGGCGGGGCCAACCTGGGGATGGACTTCCTGCCCGGGGCGCTGGGCTTCGACCCGCTGGCGCATTCCGTCGACCCGACGCTCGCCTCCCGGGTGCTCTGGTTCGACGCGTACGTGGAGAACGTCGACCGGAGTTGGCGCAACCCCAACCTGCTGGTCTGGCACCGGGAGTTGTGGCTGATCGACCACGGTGCCGCGCTCTACTTCCACCACAACTGGCCGCGCGCCGGGGCGGCAGTGCACCGCGCCTACCGAGCCGACGACCACGTGCTCGCACCGTACGCCTCCCGGCTGGCCGACGCCGACGCCGAGTTGGCTCCCCGGATCACCCCGGAGTTGCTCACCGAGGTGTTGGCGCTGGTGCCGGCGGAGTGGCTGACCGCCGCCGACTTCGCGACGGCCGAGAGCGCCCGCGCCGCGTACCTGGAGCACCTGTCCCGCCGGGTCGCCCGCACCACCGACTGGCTGCCGCAGGGGAGCGCCGCATGAGGCACCCCTTCGAGTACGCGCTGATCCGGCTGGTGCCCCGCATCGAGCGCGGCGAGCAGATGAACGTCGGGGTGCTGCTCTACTGCCAGCAGCGTGACTTCCTGGCGGCGCGTACCCACCTGGACGCCGACCGGGTCCGCGCGCTGGCGCCCGACGTCGACCTGCCGGCCGTGGCCGCCGTGCTCTCGTCCTGGGACCGGACCTGCTCCGGCGACGGGCCGGCGACCCGGATGCGGTTGGGCGAGCGGTTCCACTGGCTGGCCGCGCCACGCAGCACGATGATCCAGACCGGGCCGGTGCACACCGGGCTCACCGCCGATCCGGCGGCCGAGTTGGAACGGCTGATGGCGGCCCTGGTCCGCTGAGCGGCGGCAGCCCGGGGTGGGTCCCCTGATCGCGCTACGCCAGCGTCGTTGCTGGCGGAGCGCGATCCCCCGTTCAGGTGCGCGGTGCGGGGCGGCGGTCGGTTCCCGCCGGCACCGGTGGCATCAGGATCGCCGTCCGTACGGGCCGGGGGACCGAAACAGTCGGGAAGTTGCGGAAAACTTGAGCCGGCGGACCGGAACAGGGGTCCGTCCGCCCCGCCGTTAGAGGTCATGGCCACCGGGTAGTCGCGAGAGCTGACCCGAGACGAGAAGGGGACATCTGATGGCTGCCCAGACCAAGGTAGCGGTGATCTACTACAGCGCCACGAGCATCACGTACCAGATGGCGCAGGCCGTCTGTGAGGCCGCCGGAGAGGCCGGCGCCGACGTCCGCCTGCGTAAGGTCCGCGAGCTGGCGCCAGACGAGGCGATCCGCTCCAACTCCGGCTGGCAGGCGCACCATCTGGAGACCCAGGATGTGCCCGAGGCGATGGTCGACGACCTGGCCTGGGCCGACGTGGTGATCATGGGTGCCCCGACCCGGTACGGCATGGTGGCGGCCCAACTGAAGCAGTTCATCGACACCACCGGTCCGCTGTGGGCCCAGGGGGCGCTCGCCAACAAGGTGTACGCCGCCTTCACCTCGACGGCGACCTCGCACGGCGGCCAGGAGACCACGCTGACCTCGCTCTTCAACGTCTTCTACCACTGGGGCGGGGTGGTGGTCGCCCCCGGTTACACCGACACCAGCCAGTTCATCGCCGGCAACCCGTACGGCGCCTCGCACACAAGCAACAACGGGGAGATCGCCCCGGACGCTGTGGCACTCGGGGCCTGCGCGCTCACCGCCCGACGCGCGGTGTTGTTGGGAACCGCGTTGAAGGCGGGCCTGGCCGGCTGACGACCGGTGGCGTGGGCGGGGGCTCTCAGCCCGTCCACGCCACCGGTCGCCGCCAGCCCTACCCGGTGCGGGGGACGGCTAAGCCCGTCCACCAGTGGCGGACAGCTCGTCGGCACGCGGTGCCGGCAGCAGATCGGTCAGCAGTTCGGTGAGCACCGCCAGCCCGTCCGGGCTGAGCACCGACTCCGGGTGGAACTGCACCCCGGCGAAGCCGTGCCCCCGCAGGGCGTGCACGGCGCCGTCGCCCGCGTCCCGGGCCAGCTCCACCGACCCGTACGCGCTGGCCAGCCGGTCCGCCTCGGCCCGCGCGGTGAAGGTGGAGTAGAACCCGACCCGCCGGACCCGACCGAACAGCGACACCTCCCGCTGCATGCCCTGGTAGGGGGCCTCCCGGCGGTGCAGGGACAGCCCCAGCAGCCCGGCCAGCACCTGATGGCCGAGGCAGACCGCGAGGGTGGGTCGCCCGGTCGTCAGCAGCTCGGTCAGCAACTCCCGCAGCACCACCATCTTCGGCTCGGTCGAGCTGCCCGGGTCGCCCGGCCCGGGACCGACCACCACCAGGTCGTAGTCGTCGACCGGGCCACCCGCGTGCCACTGCCGAAGGCTCACCGTGAGGCCGAGCGCGCCCAGTTGGTGGGCCAGCATCGCGGTGAAGGTGTCCTCGGCGTCCACGATCAACACGTGGCGGCCGACCAGAGCGGGCAGCCGGGACGCGTCCGGCGCCCGCTGGTCCAACCAGAACCGGGCCAGCGGCGCATTGCGGGCGGCCAGCGCGTCGCGTACCGCCGGGTCGTCGGCAAGCCGCGCGACCGGGCCGGCGCTGGCGGACGCCGCCGGCCCGAGGCCGAGCGCGGCCAGCACCCCGGCGGCCTTGGCGTGCGTCTCGGCCACCTCGCCGGCCGCCGTCGAATGCCGGACCAGGGTGGCGCCCACCGGCACCCGCAGGTGGCCGGTGGGGGAGATCTCGGCGGTACGGATCAGGATCGGCGCGTCGAGCGTCTGCCGGCCGGCCTCGTCGTGGCCGAGCAGGGCCAGCACACCGGCGTAGTAACTCCGACCGCGACCCTCGTGTCGGGCGATCACCCGGCAGGCGTTCTCCATCGGGCTGCCGGTCACGGTCGGGGCGAACATCGTCTCGCGCAGCACCTCCCGAACGTCGCGGGTGCCCCGCCCGGCCAGCAGGTACTCGGTGTGCACCAGGTGCGACATCTCCTTCAGGTACGGCCCGATCACCTGGCCGCCGTCCTCGGCGACGGTGGCCATCATCTTCAGCTCCTCGTCGAGCACCATGTACAGCTCCTCGACCTCCTTCGGGTCGGCGAGAAAGCGCAGCAGTGCCTCCCGGTCCGCGGTGCCGCCGCCGGACCGGAAGGTGCCGCTGATCGGGTTCATCATGACGAGCCCGTCGTCGACGCTCACATGCCGCTCCGGGCTGGCACCGACGAGCGTCCTGGTGCCGGTGTGCACGACGAACGTCCAGTACGCGCCGCGTTCGGCGACCAGCAGCCGGCGGAGCGCGGCCAGCGCGGCGACGAGCGGTCGGCCCTGCACTGTGGCGTGCAGGGTGCGGTGGATGACGAAGTTCGCGCCCTCGCCGCGGCCGATCTCCTCGGCGAGGACCCGCTGCACGGTCCCGGCGTACTCCTCGTCGGTGACGTCGAAGGCGACGTCGGTGGTGCGGACCGGCTCGTCGGGCAGCGTGGCCAGGGCGTCGGCAAGCGCGATCCGCCGGTGCTCGCGGACCTGGAGGCACTCCAGCGCAGCGCCGTCGTCGACGCAGGCGAAGCCGCGTTCGGTGATCTGCCGGTACGGGACCAGGGCCAGCGTCCGGGCTCCGGGCGGGCCGGCCGGCAGTGGAATGTCGGCCAGGCGCTCGACGGTGTCGACCGGGCCGGTGAACAACTCCAACTCGTCCGCGCCGTCGCGGCGCAGCAACGCGAAGGGGCCCGGGTCGGCGCCACTGGTCACGGCGGCGAGCAGGTCGGTCAGGTGGGTCATCGATGTCTCCATGGGGCCGGGCGCCGCCGGTCGGGGCGGCCATCCGGGCCGGGAGAACCGGCGGCCGCCTCGATGGCGGCCGCGTGGATGAAGCTACGCGCGGAGGGTGGCCGCCGGGTTGGCGGGCCACCAGCAGGTCAGATGCGCGAGCATGTGATCCACCCTACGCGCCCGGCGCCCGCCTGGCACCGGGTAACTTGACCGGCGATGAACATTCTCGCGCTCGATCTGGGTACCTCCTCGGTACGCGGGCTCGTCCTGGACTCCGACAGCCGCCCGCTGCCCGACGCGCTGGCCCGTCGCAAGGTCGACCTCGCCATCGGCGACGACGGCACCGGCACGCTGTCCGGCCCCGGGTACCTCGCCTGCCTGATCGAGTGCCTCGACGAGTTGGCCGACGCGGGTCACCTGCACGACGTCGACCTGGTGGCGATCTCCGCCCAGTGGCACTCGGTGCTCCCACTCGACGACCACGGCACCCCGCTCGGCCCGGTGCTCACCTGGCTGGACACCCGGCCCGCCCCGGTCGGCGGTACGGCCGGACCGGGCGACCCGGACGGCTTCCACCAGCGCACCGGCTGCTGGTGGCACCGCTCGTACTGGTCGATGCGGGTGCCCTGGCTGCGTGCCCAGTCCGGCAGCTCGATCGCCCGGTTCGTCGGCCTGCCCGAGTACGTGCTCGGCGAACTGCTCGACGCTGCGCCCATGTCGGTGTCCCAGGCCTCCGGGACCGGTCTGCTGGACCTGCGCACCCTGCGTTGGGACGAGGAGGCGCTGACCCTGGCCGGGGCGCGGCCGGGGGACCTGCCGGAGCTCGGCGAGTTGGACTGGCACGGTCGGCTCCGGCCGGAGCTGGCCCGCCGGTGGCCGCAGCTGGCGCAGGCCCGGTGGTCACCACCGGTGGGCGACGGTGGGGCGTCGAACGTCGGCTCGGGTTGCGTCGATCCGAGCCGCGCCGCGGTCACCGTGGGCACCTCGGCGG
>NZ_JBEZEY010000033.1:0-64750 GCF_040649135.1 Micromonospora sp. NPDC049047 | reverse complement strand
GCGTCAGCGCCCGCATCGCCCAACGCATCCTGGCCCTGACCGCCGCCATCTGGCACAACCGCAACACCGGCCAACCCATCACCCGATCCCTGATCACCTACGACCACTAACCAGGGTTAGGACTTACTCGTCTAGACCCGGACAGGTCGGCGTCGACACTGTCACACCCGAGCTGGGACCGTCTCGCCGAGGCCCCGGCTCGGGGAGCAGTCGGGGCAACACGCGCCCTCAACGGCCTAGAACCGCACCCGACGACGGGGGGGCGACCGCAGGGGCGGCTGTCACTTCAGGTGGGCGGCGAGCGGGATGTTCTGCGCCCTGAGGGCGGTGGCGATCACGCCGGCGATCTGTCTGGCGCCGGCCGCCTCGAAGTGGGTGTGGTCGTTGCAGAAGAACGCGCCGACCGCGCCCGTCGAGTAGTCGCCGTTGTTCGGGCACAGCCTCAGCGTGTTGTAGAGCGCCACACTCTTCGCGTGCAGGTCGGTGACCGGTACGCCGTTGGTGGCGGCCGCAGCCGTCGTCTCGGTGACGAAACCACGATTGCCGACAGCGGTGCCGCCGCTGCACGTGATCGCCGCGACCGGGGTGACGAAGATCGGCTTCGCCCCTCTGGCTCTGGCGGCCGTCGCCATGACGCCGAGCAGTTCCTTGAAGCGGTTGCTGCCCACGTGTCGTGGGCAGGCGCACAGGTGATGCCGTTGAAGGACAACGACGACGGAACCGGGTTGCTGCCGCCCCACGAGCCGGAGAAGCCGAAGCTGACAGACGCGCCGGAGCCGATGGCACCGTTGTAGCTCACGTTGGTGGCGGTCACCGCCGTGCCGGTGACCGTGACGGTGGGGTTCCACGCCTGCGCCACGCCCTGCCCGGGGGCGAGGCTACCACCGACGGTCCAGCTGGTCACCGCGTCACCGAGGTTGGTGGCGACGACGTCGGCTCCGAACCCGCCGGTCCACTGGCTGGTGACCCGGTAGGCGACATCGCACGCGGGGGTGGCGGCCTGGGCGGTGGCGATCGAGCCCGCCGGCCTCGACGGTCAGGACCGTTGCCACCAGGACCACGAGACGCGATCGGCGAACAACGTGTCCTGAGTGTCCCGAGTCGGGTGCGCGGGGGCACGGGACGGTGACCAGGTGCGAAAGGCCGAATCGGCGTCATCGGATGGGGTTCCAGCCGTCGTTACCCGCTAGGTAGGCGGTGGGCGTGTACTGGGTGGCGGTGGAGGCGCTCATCTGGGGCCGGTTGGCGTTGACACCGGCGCCGGGCCCGGTGCTGCTGTACTCGGCGAACCGGGCGGTCCTCCACGAGAAGCCGGACATGTCCGTCCAGGGGTCGGTGCGGATATGCGCGCCCATCGTGACGCCCCGGTAGAGGACCTGGCCACGGGCGTTGACGTCGCCGCTCGGGTGCCACGGCCGGCCCAGATAGACGGTCCTGGCGGGAGCGTTGCTTGTCAGCGTGGTGCCCCAGAACAGATAGCCGAACTTGTTGTTGATGTCGGTGGCCGCGGCGGTGATGTAGCCGTTGTTGGACGACGAGCCGCGGGTGAGCGAGTGCACCGTGCCGTTCTGGAAGACCATGGTGCCCCGCCCGAAGATGAAGTCGACGTCTCCCTCTACATAGGAGTTACGAACGTAGAGTCGCCGGACCGAGCTGACACTTGGTGCGTTGACAAGCAGGGTGTCCTGGTTGCCGAGGATGCGGACGTTGTCGAACTGCACCCGGTCGCCGGAGGTGTTGACGGCGACGGCCTGCTCGGCGTCGAGGGTGTTGGCGGCCTCGTTGAAGTCGTTCGACATGGTCAGATTTCTGATCGTGGTGTCGTTGGCGTTGACGAAGACCGAGGCACTTCCGGACGTGCCGTACGTACCGCCACCGGGCTTGGTCTGGCCGGATGCGTGCCCTTCGACGATCACCGCCTGGGCGGCGGAGCTGCCGGCACCGACCAACGTGAGGTGGGGCTTGTCGGCGGGAATGGTGACCACGCCCCGGTAGGTGCCGGGTTTGATGGTGATGGTGACCGGAGCGCCGTTGTTCGCCGCGACACTGTCGATCGCCGCCTGCACTGTCGTGTAGTTGCCGCTGCCGTCGGCGGCCACGGTGATGGTCGCGGACGCGGACGCGGCAGAAGTCATCGAGACTGCGGCGGCCAGAGCGCACACCGTCACCACCGTCACCGAACGCACGCGAAGAATCCTGCCGGATGTGGTCATGAGCGTTCTCCCATCCCACCGGGCCTCCGCCGAAGATCATGCCGACCGGCAGACGACGACGTTAAGTGAACGCTAACATCGACAACCTAAAATATAAAGGCGGGGAGGGTGAGCCACCCGCCCAGGTGAGGGCGTGCCGCCGTCAGTAGAAGCGCATCCACGAGCCCGTCGGGCAGGCTTCTCCCGCAGCGCCACGATCCGGGGCGTCGGTGCCTGAAGTTGCCATCCGACCCGTCGTCCCTGCGGGTGGCCTCGATGTCCGGCTTCTGAGGATGGCCGACATCAGGAGGTGGTGGGGCCCAGTTCGTCGTCGATGCGTCGTCGTTCAGCGTCGCGTAGCTTCCGGTAGTGCTCCGCCCTGGTCCGGTCACCGATCTTGTCGGCGGCTTCGGTGGCGGCCTGCAGGATGACCAGGGCCAACCCGGGAACGTGCGGTGCCTGCCTCTCCGCCTCGGTGAACACCACACTGGCCAACTCGCCGTCGGCGGCGCCGGCCAGGAGGAACAGCTCCTGTATGTACATCCGACCGAGGCCCACCTCCGTCCAGCCGGCCACATCGTCGAGGGCCCGGCGGCATTCCCGCAGCGCCTCCCAGGCGGCACTGTGGCCGCCGGCTTGGCGTTCCAGCTTCGCCAGGGACAGCCATGCCGACGCGGTGTCCCACGGACTGTCGGCGTACACCAGGCTCTCCCGCTGGGCCTGGGCTGCTTCGGCGTACGCGCCGAGATCGGCCAGCTGATATCGAAGCTGGGTCAGCGTGTCCCTGTCTCGCTGACGACCCGACGCCCAGTGGTCCAGCCACTGGCGGGCGAGCGCATCGTCGCCTGTCAGTTTGGCCCGGTGCACCCACCGAAGCGGGTCCTCGGCGACCGGGTCGGCCGGGAACCAGGACCTCTTCCGCTGCCGCCACTGCGCTACCTCGTCCTCGGACACGAGAGGTTGGCCTGCGTCGTCCAACACGTACTCCAGCACGTCGTCCCGGTCGGCGTGCTCGCTGTCGCGCACGAAGTCAAGCGTGGCCTGGGTCCCGGCGGCGAACAGGTGCTCGATGTCGTAGCCACACCAGGTGTCGAAGTTGGCCCGCTTGATCTCCCAGTGCAGCCACACATCCTGTACGCGTTGCTGCTCGGCGAGCAGGAAACCGGCAAGTTCGGTCTCTTCACTCAGCCCTTGGAACGGCGCCACGCGTCGACAGACCGCCTCCTGCTCGGCCAACCACCGCAGCAGCGGCAGATCATCTCCTTGCCGGTCGTACTGCAACGCCCACAACACCATCGCCCGCCGCGCCGCGTGTCCGTCGCAGTCGTAGCCGTCGGCACCGGTGACCCGCTCGTAGCGCATCTCCTGCCACAACACCGAGGAACTCCGCATCCGGTCCAGCTCACGCCGCGCAACGTCGATCACCCGCCAAAGATCCCACCAACCGTGCACTCGTGTCACGCCGGTTCGAACCAGCAGAGGTGCTGCTGATGGGGCACCGTCACATTCCCCGCGCCGATGAGCAACTCCTCGACCTGGCGATCACCGCCAGGACCCTGGTCCGCGACGCGATCATCCCCGGGCCGAGCAGGCCCTGATCAGGGAGGACATCTGGCGGATGACCAGGAGTGAGGCTGAGCAGGCGAGCCTGCGCCGGCGGCTGGAGATCCTCTGACCAGGAGTGAGGCTGAGCAGGCGAGCCTGCGCCGGCGGCTGGAGATCCTCCGACTTCCTGCCGCGCCGCTGCGGCAGGCGGGTACGTGCTGCCGCGGGGTGACCTAGGCTCGGTGGTGTGAGCGAACCCAGGATCGCTGGGCTCCTGTTGGCGGGCGGCGCGGGGCGCCGGTACGGGATGCCGAAGGCGCTTGTCGTCGTCGACGGTCGCCAACTGGTGGAGCGTGGTCTCGCAACGCTGCGTGACGGGGCCTGCGATCCGGTCGTCGTGGTGTTGGGTGCGGAGGCGCAGCAGGTGCGTGCCCGTACCGACCTGTCCGGCGCAACGGTGACTGACAATCCCAAGTGGCACACCGGCATGGGGTCCTCCCTGCGGGTGGGGCTGGCCGCATTGGCGACGTTCCCGGTGGACGCGGTCGCCGTGCTGCTTGTCGACACACCCGGCGTCACCGCAGCCGCGGTCCGGCGCCTGCGCGGGTTCGGCGGCCGCGTCGGGCTGGCGGTCGCCACGTACCACGGTCAGCCCGGACATCCGGTACTGCTTGGGCGCGACCACTGGTCGGCGGTGTCGGCCCTGGCTGTCGGCGACGTGGGCGCACGCCGCTACCTCGCGGCGCATGGCGAACTGGTGACCCATGTGCCCTGCGAGGACATCGCCGACGGCACCGATCTCGACGTTCCACCGAACCTCTGAGAATGGGGAAGGTGGGCCTCGGCGACTGCGCTACTGCCGCTTCGCGTGCGTCACCTACTCGCGGCACCGAGCTGGCTGGACCTCTGCCGATAAGACAATTCTTCGAGATGCCGCGGACAGTGCATGAAACGCCGAACGGCGGCCCGCTGAATCAGTCGGGCCGCCGTTCGCAGAGCGTGGATCAGAGCGGACGGATGTTCTCCGCCTGCGGGCCCTTCTGGCCCTGAGTGATGTCGAACTCCACCTTCTGGTTCTCGTCGAGGCTGCGGAAGCCGCTCGCCGAGATCGCGGAGAAGTGGGCGAAGACATCGGCGCCGCCGTCGTCCGGGCTGATGAAGCCGAAGCCCTTGTCGGCGTTGAACCACTTCACGGTGCCTGTAGTCATGTCTGCTCCTTCGCAGGCTGTCAGAGACCGCACTGTGCGGACCCTTACGCCGCTGCGTTGATCACCCGCGTCGAAACGACACGAAAAACGAAAAGCGCCTGGATGGGTTTCAGATGCCCCATCAGGCGCCGGAAAACGTCTACGGAAATCAAAACTGCAACACGGTTACCGTAGCACACGAGGCTGGCCCGGTACGCTGCCGCCACTGCCCGCCAGCTCCGAAAGTCCAATCCGGAACGGCTCAGCAGCGAATAATCCTCCGCGTCGGACGTCGGCTTCGTCAATCATGAGCAGGTGACGCGCACCGAGAGCTACACGCTGGCCGGGTTCGTGGCTGGCTTCCGCTGGATGCCAGCCAGAGCGGACTGGACCGCCGACCTATCGCCCGCCGTCCCCACGGTCAGCGACTGTCTCGTCGACCTTCTCCCGGCCGACCAGGACATCGAACCGTGGCAACAGCCTCTGTTCGAGCCATGGCAACGGTCCTTCCAGCAGGCAGCCAATGCCGTCAGGCGTGCGCCTTCGGACCCCCGCACCGCGCACGTGCTGAGCATGAGCGTGACGACAACGGTCGCCACCGAGCTGGCCACCATGATCGAGGAGTGGATCGGCGACCTTCCGCATCCAATCCGGATGAACCTCGCGCAACCAGCGGCCGCCCCACCCGGCACGATTCTCGGATTCGAGGTGCTCGGCTTTATCGACGGCCGCTTCCACAGCTGGCTCTGCTACCGGCTGGATACCCAGGCACTCGACAAACTCGGCATCCGGCCGGGGCACAGTGCGCTGCTGACCACCCTCGACGATGCGCAGCGGGTCGCTGACATGGCCAACAACAACCACGGCACCCATGACGGCACCCCTCAGGACATCACCTGGTTTCCCGCACTCATCACCGAGCACTCGACGAGGACATCGGCAGTTCACCAGAACCAGCCGGCCCGCCCAGCGTAAGGGCCGAACGGAGGCGTGAGGCCCGTCCTCACCACCCATCCGGAGACGGCATCAGCTGTCGAGCGCGTCGGCCAGGCGCCGCGCCTCGGCGACCAGCCGACTGGACCCGCCGCGGGCGGCGACCTCGGCCAGTCCGGGTACGTCGATTCGGGCGCCGGTGGCACCTGCCGTTTCCGCCGCCAGCGTCAACAGGTCCGGGGTGCCGCGTGGGGTCTTCGGCGCCGCGAGGAGTGCGGGCAACGCGGCGGCGAGCACGCGCCAGGTACTGAGCGGCGCACCGGCGGCGGACGCGTCGCGCAGCGGCTGCAGGGTGCGGGTCAGCGTGAGGTCACCGACGGCGGCGAGGGTGCCGAGGTGGGCGCCGACAGTGGGAGCGTCCAGGTCGCCGGCGGCGGCCAGCATGAGGAGCGCGTCAACGGCGGCGACCCGGTCGGACTCGTGGCGGGCACCCAGGCCGTACGCGAGGGCGAGGGCGACGGCGGGACCGCCGTCGCCGCCGCACTCGGCGAGCAGCGGCAGGATCGCGGCCCCGCCGGGCAGGTCCTGGTCGGCGGCGCTGGCGATGTCGGGCAGCGCGTACGCCGCGACAAGTCCCCGGTAGCCGGGCAACACGGCAGGCCAGAGCAGGGCCGAACCGCCGAAGAGACGGTCCGTGGTTCCGGCCGGCACGGTGAGCAGGCCGAACGGGTCGTCGACGCCCTCCGGCGGGCTGACCAGCACGTGCGTCCGCTGCCGGGGCAGGTCGTCGTACCCCCAGTCGTAGCTCTGTCGGCGCTCCCGGCGGGGCACGGTGACCACCCGCTGCTCCGGTGTCGGCAGGCCTCCGGCGCGCAGCCAACCGGCGAGCCGGTCACCGGCGGGCGTGCCGAGCGCCGCCGCCCGGGCCGCGAGGGGTTCGTCGACTCGCGCGGGCAGCCGCAGCAGGGCCTGCGTGAGGTCCATCTGCCACGCGCCGTGCTCGCCGAGCCGGGTCAGGCGGTCGTACAGCGCCTCGGGGTCGATGGCGCCGTTTGCCCTGGTCGGGGCCGCGAGCAGACCGGGGTGCCGGGGCGGGCCAACGCGGTCACCGATCTCGGCGAGCCGGGCGCGCAGCAGCCGGTGCGGCGGGGGCACCCGTGGATCGAGGGACGGTCCGCCCGGGGTGCGGCGGCGCGTCGCCGCCAGCATCGCGACCCACCGTCCCCGCCTGGTGCCCCCCTCGACCGGGTCGGCCGCCGCGTGCAGCACCCCGCCGAGCAGACCGCACAGGCAGCACGGATCCCACGGGTGTTCCTCCGCACCGGTGCGGCGCCGTCGCAGCACGGGGGTCAGGGCATCTTTCAGCCGCGCCCGGTCACCACTGGCGAGCCGTACGACAGCGTCGAGGACCCGCTCCAGAGCGGACGCCGTCGTCGGGCCGCCGCGCAGGGAGGCGACCTCCTCGGCCAGTTCGTCCGGGTCGGTGATGGCCGGTGGCGCGGGCAGCGGGGCGGCCGGTGGCGGCAGGTCGTCGCCCACCGCATTGATGACGATCCGTGGGGCGACCACGTGCCCGTGCCGGGCGGCCAGCGTGCCGGCCCGGTCGCGGATGTCTGCCGCCGCGTGGTCGACAGCTGTCGCGATGACCTCGGCGATCTCCGCCGTCCGGTCGGGATGCCGGCGGGCGAGCTGGTCCAGCCAGCCGAGCTGGGTGCGGACCAGCGCCTTGTCGGGCCGGACGAGGACGGCCCGCGACGCGTCCAGCAGCCCGTCGATTTCCAGGCCGTCGAGAGCCCGCAGCGTTCTCTGCGCCATCGACGCGACGGACCCGGGGGCGTCGGCGAGCAGGCGCAGATAGTCTCCGCGATGCTTGTCGACCTCGCCGGGGGTGGGCTCCAGCAGGGCGTGCAGGGTGACGAACACGCGCAACGCGGACGGCCGGTCGCCGCGTAGCAGACGGCTCAGGCAGCCCTCGTGCAGCATCGTCCGGTCCAGGCGGCCCTCGCCGGCCAGCTGCGCCAGTGCGCTCGGCAGGGCGAGCTTCTCGTCGGTCATGAACTCGTCGAAGGACATCCGCGTCCCGGCGCCGTCCACCTCGAACAGACGCGGGACCAGGGCGTCGAGGAACACGTCCGCCCGGAGCCGGTCGACCAGCGGGACCGGTCGTTGCCGCTCCGGCGGCCACGCCATCCGGGCGAGCCATCCCTCCACGAACTGGTCACCCGTGGGTGCGGCCGCCTTCTCGGCGGTGAGCAGTTCGGCGACGAACTCCCAGCCGTCCGCCGGGTCGTCCCGGCGGAGCCGATCCGCCAGCCGGTATGCCAACTCTGCCAGCCACGACACCCCGCGCGTCCGCGCGACCTGGACCACCAGCCCGGCATCGGCGCGCCGCAGCGACACGTTGCGCCGGCCGAGCAGCTCGGCCGCTGCGGCGGCGCTGGGCAGGCACCCGACCGCGGCCACCGCCAGGGCCGCCGCCTTGTCGTTCCACCACCAGGTGTCGCGCCGCCGGCGCACGTGGGCCACCAGCCCGTCGGCCAACGAACGCCGCCCCGGCTCGTCGAGGCCGGTGACCGCGTCGACGGCCGCGTCGACGTTGCCCCGGACCAGGAACTCGAATGGATCGGTCATGCTCCAACCTCCGCCGCGGTGCCCACCATCGTCGTGGCCAGCGCATGCTTGCACGGCCCGCGCTGACCGCGGTGCCGCGCCCACCAGGGGCAGGAGCAGGTGTACGAGCCATCCGCCCGGCGGCGGACCCGGTAGACCTCGTCCCCGTGGCGTACGGTCGCCGCCTCGCCGTCGCGCGTGACAGCACCGGCCTCGACGAGCGCCCGCGCCCCGACCAGCCGGGGATTGTCCCGCTCGGCCCGGCCGGCGTCGTACGGCAACACCCGGTGGAAGTAGCCCGCCTCGGCCACGTCGAAGCCGACCCGGCCGGCGGTGCCCAGCTGGGCCAGCGCGGCCCGGACCCGCTCCGCCGAGATCCCCGCCGAGGCCGCCAACGCGTGGACATCGATCGTCGGATCCCAGGACAGCAGCGCGGCGACCAGCGCGGCGTCGTCGGCGACGTCGTCCGTGGCGAGCGCGGTCAGCGCGCCACCCTCGCCGGAGAAGCCCCGGTAGGGCTCCGGCGACAGGGTCAGCGACAGCCGCAGCGCGCCGGTGTCGAGCTCCCACACGCTCGGCAGCGGCGGCGACCCGGCGCCCGCCGACGGCCCGTACACCCGCAGGGTCTTCGCGTACCGGAGCAGTCCACGCAGCGTGGCGAGCCGTCCGGCGCCGGCCAGGCACACCGCGCCGGGCACCGGACGCGACGTCAGTCGCAGCGAACGCCCGGCCGGCACCACCCAGAGCACCGACCGGTCGTTGCCCGCCGGCAGCCGGCGCAGGAAGGTGGCCCCCTCCGCCGCCGTGATCTCCGCGCGCTGTTGCATGGACGCGGCAATCAGATGGACCTCGGCGAAAGCCCGCAGCCACCGCCCGGGCAGTGGCACCTTCTTCTCCACCAGCGGACCGTCGAGAGTGGATACGGTCAGGTCGTCCGGACCCACCGACAGGTGCAGCGGGTCGATGCCGCCCACCCGGGCCAGCGCCTCCCGCAGCGGCGCGTTCACGTCGACGTTCGTGGTGCCGTGCTCGACGATGTCACCGTCGAACCCGGCCGGCACGACGTCCAGCCGCGCGTACACCCCACAGCAGCCGGAGAACGACTCGAAGCGCATCCGGTCCCGGCTGCCGGTGACCACAGGATCGAGGCTCGCCGGACTGACCGGCTGGTGATACCGGGTGCGGGCGACCTCGGCGACCGCCAAGAGCCCGGCGGCAGCCGCCGGCGGAGTGGTCAGAAAACCGGAGAAGAACCGCGGGTTGGTCGCGGGCCCGCCGCTGGTCTGCAGCGCCAGGTCACCCCGGTGCAGCGTGGACGGCTGGAGGTAGCGGTAGGTCTGCAAGGCGTTCACGGCTGCAGAACTTACGACCCACCCCCGACACGACGACTACGCTGCGAGCGTGATCAAGGGACTCCTGCTGGACTTCTACGGCACGGTGGTCGAAGACGACGACACGATCATGCAGGCGATAGCTGACCAGGTAGCCGCCGACGCCGCAACATCCGTCTCTCGAGGCCACGTCATGGACGCGTGGACCCGAGAGTACGAGGCGGTCGCCGCCGGCCCGCAGTTCCGAACGCTACGACACTGCGCGATGCGCAGCCTGGCCACGGTGATGGCCGAGGTGGGCTGCGCCGGTGACCCGACCACACTGTGCGCGGCGCAGTTCAGGTACTGGCAGTCGCCGCCGATGCGTCCAGGTACCCGGGAGTTCCTCTCCCAGGTCACGGTGCCCATCTGCGTGGTGTCCGACGTCGACCGCGCCGACCTGGACACGGCGATGGCCCACCATGGCCTGGCCTTCGCCGCCGTCGTGACAAGCGAGGACGTCCGTGCCTACAAACCGGACCGCGCCATGTTCGCCCGCGCGCTCGCCGCGCTGGACCTGGGTGCGGACGAGGTGCTGCACGTCGGCGACTCGATGAGCGCCGACGTGTACGGGGCGCACGCGTCCGGCATCCCGGCGGTGTGGATCAACCACCGTGGGCAGGCCCTGCCGAGTGGGACACCTGTCGCAGCTGAGATTACGGACCTCACCGGCCTGATCGAACTCATCGCATAGTCACGATCCGGATGCTCTGCACCCGCCGCTGCCCTGCCGGTGTTCGGCCGGGCTGAGACCGCGTACCCGTTTGAAGGCCGCGCTGAGTGCGAATGAGCTGCCGTAGCCGACCTGGCGGGCCACCGCGCCGACGGTGGCGTCCGGTTCGCGCAACAGGTCGGCGGCCAGAGCGAGCCGCCAGTTGGTGAGGTACGCCATCGGAGGCTCGCCGACCAGTTCGGTGAACCGACGGGCCAGCACCGCCCGCGAGATACCGGTGCCGGCCGCGAGGGTGGCCACCGTCCAGGGCTTCGCCGGGTGGTCATGCAACAGCCGCAACGCGCTGCCGACCACCGGATCGCCGTGCGCTCGGTACCAGGCGGGCGCCGCCGCCTCCGGCCGGGAGAACCAGGCCCGGAGTACGGCGATGAGCAGGAGGTCGAGCAGCCGGTCCAGGACCACGTCCTGCCCCGGCTCGTCCTTGGTCATCTCGTCGCCGAGCAACGGGATGAGCGGGCTGTCAAGTGCTCCGGCCGGCAGCACCAGGAGATGGGGCAGGACCCTCAGCAGCCGTTGGCTGACCTCGCCCTGCAACTGGTACGTGCCACTGAGCAGCACCGCCGACCCGTCAGCGCGTTCGCCCCAGGTCCGGAGACCCAGGTCCATCACCTCGCACAACTCGTCCCCGGTGGGCGTGGTGCTGTGCTCGCCGGGATGAATCACCGCCTGCGGCGCCGTGGCCGGGTCGTCGGCGATCGTGTACGGCTCCGGGCCACGGATGATCGCGACATCGCCGGGGCGTAGCGGCACCGGATCGCCCTGGTCCGGCACCACCCACGCTGTGCCGCGCAGCATGGTGACAAGGGTGATTGGCGCGCGATCCTGGATCCGCACCGACCAGGGTGGGTCGAACACCGACCGCATCAGGAACGCACCGCGCGCCCTCGGCCCGTCCAGCAGCCCCGCGAGCGCATCCATGCGCTCAGGTTAGCCCTGCGACGCGGGTGGTCGAGACGCCGGAACATGCGATCGAGAGTCTCGCCCATTCCCGGTGCGCTCGCCCTCGACTTGACTTGTCGGCATGACGAAGACCGCTGATGATCAGCCAATCCTCGTACTGGGCGGCACCGGCAAGACCGGGAGCCGGGTGGTGGACCGGCTCGCCGAACTCGACAGGCCGGTACGGGTCGGCTCCCGCTCCGGTGAGCCGCCGTTCGACTGGACCGACAAGCGCACCTGGGCACCCGTACTGGACGGGGTGTCGTCGGTCTACCTGGTGTACTACCCGGACCTGGCCGCGCCGGACGCCCGCGCGACGATCCGCTCGTTCACCGAACAGGCGGTGTCCGGCGGGATCCAACGGCTGGTTCTGCTTTCCGGCCGGGGCGAGGAAGAGGCCAGACTCAGCGAGCAGGTGGTCCAGGACTCCGGAGTGGCCTGGACGATCGTGCGGGCGAGCTGGTTCAGCCAGAACTTCAGCGAAGACTTCCTGACCGACCCGATACGCGGCGGCGAGGTCACCCTCCCGGCCGGGAACGTGCCGGAACCGTTCGTCGACGCCCGCGACATCGCCGACATCGTGGTCGCGGCGCTTACCGACGACAGGCACGCGGGGGAGGTCTACGAGGTGACCGGCCCGCGGCTGCTCACCTTCGCCGAGGCGACCTCGGAGATCGGCAAGGCGCTCGGTCGGGAAATCCGCTACCGATCGGTCTCGCCCGAGGAGTACGCCGCAGTGATGGCCGGGTACGACGTACCGGCGGAGCTCGTGGCGGTGCTGACCGAGCTGTTCGGCAAGGTGTTGGACGGCCGCAACGCGCAGCTCGCCGATGGTGTGCAACGGGCACTGGGCCGAAGCCCGCGCGACTTCACCGACTATGCCCGGGACGCCGCCGCCGCTGGTGCATGGGACACGTCACCCGATGGGGACTGGGCATGAACGCCACTCTGGCTGCCTGGTCGGCGGCGGCGACAGTGGCGGTGACGGGTGCGATCACCGGTGTCTACTACGGCTTCTCGGTGGCGGTGATGCCCGGTCTGAACGCCGCCGACGCCGGCACCGCGATCCGGGCCATGACGAGCATCAACCAGAGGATCCAGAATCCGCTGTTCTTCGTCACGTTCTTCGGCCCGCTCGTCGCCGCCACGGTGACAGGTGTGTTCCTGCTGATCCTCGGGATGCGGTCGGCGGGGGTGCTGTTCCTGATCGCCGCGGGGGTGTACCTGGTGGGCGCGTTCATCCCGACGGTGGCCATCAACGTGCCGATGAACGACAACCTCGACGCCACAGGCGTACCGACCGATCCTGCGGAGGCGGTCCGGGTGTGGGCTTCCTACTCGTCGGCCTGGACGCGGTGGAACTCGGTACGCGCCGGTGCGAGCCTGATCAGCCTGTTGCTGGCTGGACTCGGGGTCTACCTCTCGGGCACGTCCTGATGACGTCGCCGTCCGGTGCGGGCTGGGTGGCCAGCTCCGGGCGGCCGGTGGGCCTGCCCCACGTGCGGCCCATCGGTCTGGATCCGCTGGTCGCAGACCAACGGGTGGGTCGCGGCATGTCCGTAGCCGTACCGGGGCGGACATCTGCCGCTGACAGCGACGCGCGACTCGACGATGGGGTCTGCCGATGGGAGCGCAGGTGACCATCACGGCGGTGGGTGATCGGCGACAGATCGCTTGACCTGCCTCGGCCAGTCCGCTCGGACAAGGATGCCGGTGGCGACCTCGGCCGGGGCACTGTCGTTCGTGACCGTGAAGTCCTCGACGGCGGTCTCGGGTGGTGAATGCTCGTGCTTGTCCAGCGCCCTGAGGTGCTGCTCGAGCTTCGACCCGGTGTCTCGTTGGCGCAGGCGGGTGCGGACGGTATCTCCGTCCGCGATCAGCCTGACCACCTGGACGTCACAGTCCGCGAGGCTCTGCACATAGCGTTCTCGCTGGGCCGCGCTGTCGATGACCGCCGAGACGACGACGAATCGTGCGCCCGCGGCCCTGAAGTTCGTCCACACGGACGCCAGGTTGGCGCACTTGAGTTCGTCGTAGAGTTGTCCACCCGCGGGGCCCACATTCGGCGGCGGCCCGAACTGGGCCAGCATGTCCGTGTCCACGACGGCCGTGACGTGGCCCGCTGCGGTCAGCGCCCGTCCGAGTGCGTCCGCCACTGTTGACTTGCCGACGCCGCCGACGCCGGTAAGAAGCAAGGCGCGACCCGCAGAGGTCTGACGGGCGTCCAGACTCGAGACGGGGCGAACCGGCGCCGTCTCGGGCGGATTCAACAGGAACCAGTAGCTGACCGTGGGGCCCTGTGCGGCCAGGCCACCGCCCAGTGACTCGTAGAGTGCCCGCGCAGGGGCGTTTGCCTCACCGGTCGTCAAGAACATCCTGGTAGCACCAGCCTGCGCACCGGCCAACATGAATGCACGCAGAAGTGCCCGCCCGATTCCCCTCCGACGGTGTTCTTGCGCCACCTCCAGTCGATGAAGGTAGAGCATCGAGGAGGCATCGGGGCGGACCAGTTGGTGGCCCCAGCACCACCCGAAGATCTCTCCCGCCTCTGCGGCCACGAAGGCCAGTGCACTGGGAGCCTCCAGGAACGTCTGGCTGCCGCCCGACACCGCGTCGAACATGTTCCTGGCACTGTCGAAAAGTCGGAGGTCGCCTGCTGCCACTCGGTTGATCACACGTCATTCTGGCCCTCGACCTGTCAAGATCACGGGGCGCCGGCGTGCACCGATCTGCCGCGACGTGCGTCGCTGGCCCTGGAGCGCGGCGCACGGACGGAGGGGTCGCGTCCGTTACCAGGTGGATGGGGTGCACCTCTGCTGCGGAACCGCCAGGGCGACGCCTACTTCGGTGTGGTCAGGGCCAGGACGTCGCACAGGTATCGGCGAAAGGCCCGGGCTGCCGGCGACCTGTCGGTGCGCCTGGTGGTGGCGTATATCTGCCTCGTCAGGCCGGTCGGCCTGGCGATCGGCAGGTAGCTCACGCCGGGCTGCGCGACGGCTGCGAGCTGCGGCACGAGCCCTACCCCGAAACCGGCGCCGACCATTGCCAGGACCATCGGGTAGCTGTGCACCCGGATGTCGACGCGGGGGTCGAAGCCGGCCGCTCGGCAGGCCATCTCGGTGGCGGCCTGGAAACCGGTGCTGGTGAGCGCGGCGACCCACGGAGTCGTGGCGAAGTCGGCGAGGTCGGCAGCCTCGGTCTCGGCGGCTGTCAGGCCTCGGGGCACGGCCAGCAACATCGGCTCCCGGTAGAGCGGCCGCTGGTCGAGTCCGCGCTGATCAGGTCGCGACAGCGGAGCGTACTCATGGGTGACCGCCAGGTCGATGGTCCCCGCCTGCACCATCGGGAGCGCCTCGGCCGACTCCAGTTCGGTGAACCGCAACTCGATGTCGGGGTGCCTCCGCCGGAAGACGGTGAGCGCCGGAATGACGAAGCTGATTCCGGCGGTGGCGAACGCCGCGATCCTGATCGTGCCACCGCGCAGGCCGGCCACGTCACGGACGGCTCGTTCAGCGTCAGCGAGCGAGCTCAGCAGCCGTCCGGCATGGTCCGCGAGAACCCGGCCCGCCTCGGTGAGCCGGACGCTGCGCGCCGACCGCTCCAGCAGCGCGGCACCGACATCGCGTTCCAGGCCGGCGAGTTGCTGGGAGGCGGCTGCGGCGGTGCAACCGGCACGTTCGGCGGCGGCAGCGATGGTGCCGGTGACCGCCACGTCGCGTAACAGGCTGAGTCGCCGATAATCGAGCATCGGAGAAGCTTATGCTCAGTGCTCGCCGTCCGGTATGGATCTATCGCTGGGCTCCCGGCACGCTGAGACGATGCCGTTCGATCCGCAGTTGCTTGCCGCCTTCACCGCCGTCACGGTCGTTGCCATGATCGCGCCTGGCCCGGACATGCTGTTCGTGCTCAGCTGCGGGATGCGCGGTGGGCCGCGGGCCGGTCTTCTGGCCACCGCAGGGCTGGCCACCAGCGAGGCGATCCACGTGCTGGTCGCGGCGGCCGGTTTGACCGCCCTGTTCACCGCGGTGCCGCAGGCGTTCACATTGCTGCGAATCGCCGGTGCGGTGTACCTGGCGTACCTCGGCATCCAGATGATCCGGCAGCGCGGCGACATGATCCCCGGGACGGAGGCAGCCGGAGTGTCCGGTCGGCGCGCCTACCTCAGCGGTTTCCTGACCAACCTCTCCAATCCCAAGATGATCGCGTTCTCGGTGGCCTTTCTGCCGCAGTTCGTCGATCCAGCACTCGGTTCCGTCTGGGTCCAGTTCGCCGTTCTCGGGCTGATCCTGATCGCGCTGGAGTTCGTGGTGGACGGCGCTGTCGGAGTGTTCGCCGGCCGGATCGGAACGTGGCTGCGGCATCGCCGCACGCTGAGTCGTCGCATCGACGCAGTCACCGGCGGCGTTCTCATCGCCCTCGGCCTACATCTGGCCGCCGAACGGTAGGAACCTGACGAGATGTGGACGTTCCTACTTCAGTCGGGGCCGGCGGGCCGTGTGTAGGGGAGGGCACCGTGAAACGGCGCGTCGGATGCACTGCGGGTTCTGCGGTTGAAGCGGCTAGCCACGTATCTTCCGCGCCGCAGGGGGATGGGCTGTGCCGATCATTCGCCCCAGTCGAGCTGATGCTCTGGCACGCCGTTCAGTCTTCCGTACTGCACTGCGGCGTCCCTACCGGCGTGATCGCCAACGGTGTAGTGGAACACCCGCCCCGGATAGACGATCACATGATCCGTGCCGACGCGAAAGTCGGCGTACCAGCCCTGGCCGTCCGCGAGCGACCCGGCCAACGCCTCGGCCAGTTCATCCGCCGCCTCGTCCGGCGCTTCCACGTCCAGTAACGTCCAAACTGCTGGCTGCTGCGGTGCCCGCGACCCAGCGACGTCCTCACGAGCGATCCGGACTATCCGGAGCCCGGGCACCTGGATGTCACAACCAACGCGAAGGCTTTCGGCCAAGATCCGTCCGATCAGCATCGGCACATGCTGGCAGACACGCCGAAGAGACGCACTCTCAGTGGCCTGACCGCGATCGTGCCGAACGTCAGGTGGGCCGAAACCTGAGACCTTCGCGGAACCAGGAGACGGCCGGAGCGTAACCGGTCGCTGAGCACGAGGCGAACGCCGGACGCAACGGGGATGAGGGACGGACCCGAGCTTCTGATCAGGTCACCATGCCGGGCGGTGCGGGCCGGGTCAGGTGCCCCCGGCCTACCGAGTCGACGGGCCCATACGAGGGCACGGAGCCAGGTCGGCGACCTCGGCCGGTGGCAGCGGGTGCCCGGGAGCAGCTCGCGCACGTCGTAGACATAATTTATTAAATAATATTGACACTCGCGGTAACGGCTTGCAAGATCGATCGAAACAACCCAGGAGTACGGGCCTGCCCACTGCTGTGAAGGAACCCCCTCGTGAGACGACATCTGATCGCCGCCCTGTCCGCCGTCACGGCCAGCCTGCTGATCGTGCCCGCCCCGGTCCACGCCGCAGCCGCGAACGACGCTGCGGTAGCCGCCGACCATGCACCCCAGCAGGTGCTCAGCCCGACGCCCTACCAGGGCTGGAACACCTACTTCGGCCTCGGCGGCGACTTCTCCGAGGAGTCCGTACGGGAGGTCGCCGACTCGATCGTCAGCCGTGGCCTGGCCAGGGCCGGCTACGACATCGTCTGGCTGGACGGCGGCTGGCAGGACCCGGAGCCGCGGACGGCCGCCGGTGACCTGCAGGCCGACCGGAGTCGCTTCCCGAAGGGGCTCAAGCCGCTCGTCGACTACATCCACGCCAAGGGGCTGAAGGCGGGCATCTACACCGACGCCGGCCCGTACATCCCCGGCAAATGTGGGCTCGGCAGCGGCGGCGGCTACTACCAGCGCGACGCGGACCACTTCGCCGCCCTGGAGTTCGACGCGGTGAAGGTGGACTTCCTCTGCGGGATCGCCGCCGACCTGGACCCGAAGACCGCCTACACCGAGTTCGCCCGGGCGCTGCGGAACAACGCCAGCAAGCGACCGATCATCTTCAACCTGTGCAATCCGGTGACCTCCCCGGACTGGGGCAACTACCCGGAGCAGCAGCAGTCCACGTACTCCTGGAGCTATGCCCCGCAGATCGCGCAGTCCTGGCGGACCTACACCGACGTGGGCTTCGTCGGTGACATCAAGTTCAAGGACGTGCTGCGCAACTACGACGCGAACGCGCGACACCCCGAGGCCGCCGGACCGGGTCACTTCAACGACCCGGACTACCTGGCTCCCGGGCTCGGCATGTCCGAGGAGGAGTTCCGTACCCAGATGACGCTCTGGTCCGCGGCCGCCGCCCCGCTGGTGATCGGCAGTGACATCCGCAAGCTCAGCCAGGCCTCGATCGACACGCTCACCGACCCCGAGGTGCTGGCGATCAACCAGGACCCGGCCGGTGTCCAGGCCGTACGCGTCGGCCCCGCCGGCACGACCGAGACCTGGGTCAAGCGCCTGGCCAACGGTGACCGGGCCGTCGTGCTGCTCAACCGCGGTGAGAGCTCGACAATCATCACCACGAAGGCGGCGTCCGTCGGCCTGTCCGGAGCCCGCTTCACCGTCCGGAACGCGTGGACCAACCAGGTCACCGAGAGCGCGGGCACCCTCAGCGCCGCGGTTCCGGCACACGGTGCCGCGCTGCTCCGGGTGGCTCCGGCGCGGGGTCTGCCGGGTGCTCCGCACGTGACAGTGGGTCTTCCGCAGGTCACGAAGGTCGGTAACTCCGCCACGCCGGAGGGGACCGCGCCCGTGGTCGGTGGCGGGGACCAGGCGCGGGTCGAGGTTGTCGTCCGCAACGACGGCCTGCTGCCCGTCCTCAAGCCGCAGGTCCGGCTCACCGCGCCGGCCGGCTGGACGGTCCGGGCACTCAGCGGGGCGCCGATCCTGCTCGCTCCCGACCGGTCCACCACCTTCGCCTTCACGGTGACCCTGCCGGCCACCGCCGCCGCCGGGGCTGCCGCGCTTACCGCCGCCACGTCCTACGAGGTGGTCGGGCGCGACACGTCACGCCAGACGTCGGTGTCGTCGGTGCTTGTCGCCCCGGCGCCGCCGACCGGTGACGTCGTGCTGTCCCACCACACCTGGATCAGCGCCACCAGCGGCTGGATGACCCCGACTGTCGACCAGAGCGTCGGCGGCGGGTCACCGATCAGCATGATCGGCCAGGTATACCCGACCGGCCTCGGCGTCGCCTCGCCCTCCACGGTCCGTTACTACCTGGGCGACAGGTGCGACAGGCTGACCGCGACCGTCGGCCTGGACGACGCGGTACGCAACGTCGGTCCCGAGGGAGCCACCTCGACCTTCCAGGTGGTCGGCGACGGTCGGGTCCTGTTCGACAGCGGTGTGCTGACCCGTGACGACATTCGTCAGGTCGACGTCGACCTGACCGGCGTACGGGTGCTCGACCTGCTGGTCGGCGACGGCGGCGACGGTGGTTACAACGACCGCGCCAACTGGGCCGGCCTGAACGCCACCTGCTGACGCCCCGGACACTCCTCGCGTGATCGAAGCTCCGGCCCCGGGTTGAGCCCGGGCCGGAGCTTCGATCATTGAACAGGAGTGGGCCTTCGGGCTCGCACGAAGGTGGCGGGGGAGGGCCGCGCCGCCTGGTTACTGACGGTAGGTGGAGAGGAAGGTGCGGATCCGGGAGACGGCGTCGTCGAGGACGTCCGTGGCGGCCAGGAAGACCAGGCGGAGGTGGTCCGGGGTGTCGAGGTTGAAGCCGGTGCCGTGCGAGATCAGGAGGTGCTGCTGCTCCAGGAGGTCGATCACCAGACGCTCGTCGTCGTGGATCTTGTGGATCTGCGGGTCGAGGCGGGCGAAGAGGTAGAGGGCGCCGGCCGGCTTGACGCAGTCGACGCCGGGGATGTCGATCAGGGACTGCCAGGCGTGGTCGCGCTGGCGCAGCAGGCGGCCCCCGGGGCCGGTCAGATCCTCGATGCTCTGGTATCCGCCGAGCGCGGTTTGAATGGCATGCTGGGCCGGCACGTTCGGGCAGACCCGCATGTTGGCAAGCAGTTGCAGTCCGTCCAGGTAATCCGAGTCGGTGCCGCTGAAGCCGCTGGTGGCGAGCCAGCCGGAGCGGAAACCCGCAGCCCGGTAGGCCTTGGACAGGCCGCCCATACTGACCACCGGCACGTCCGGGGCGAGGGCGGCGAGCGTGTGGTGCGTCGCTCCGTCGTACACGATCTTGTCGTAGATCTCGTCGGCGAAGATCAGCAGATCGTGCTTGCGCGCAAGCTCGATCATGCCGAGCAGCACCTCCCGGGAGTAGACCGCGCCGGTCGGGTTGTTCGGGTTGATCACCACGAGCGCGCGGGTCCGGTCGGTGATCTGCGACGCCAGGTGCTCCAGGTCCGGTGCCCAGCCCGCGCTCTCGTCGCAGCGGTAATGCACAGCACGACCGCTGCACAGGTTTACCGCGCCGGTCCAGAGCGGGTAGTCCGGGCTCGGCACCAGCACCTCGTCGCCCGTGTCCAGCAGCGCCTGGAGCACCATCACGATCAGCTCGGAGACCCCGTTGCCGAGCAGCACGTCGTCCGGCTGCACGCCGGGCACGCCGAGAGTCTGGTAGTGCTGGGCCACCGCGACGCGGGCTGAGTAGATGCCCCGCGCGTCGCTGTATCCCTGAGCGGCCACGATGTTCTGCACGACGTCGGCGATGATCGGCTCTGGCGTGGCCAGCCCCCACGGCGCCGGGTTGCCCAGGTTGAGCTTGAGGATCCGGTGCCCGGCGGCCTCCAACTCCTGCGCCCGGCGCATCACCGGGCCACGGATGTCGTACCGGACACTCTTCAGCCGCTGCGACTGTCGCATCGGACCCCCTTCGCGAAACGTCGTGTGCCGAGGACCGATGCTATGTCCACGAGCGCGTTCGTGGCGCGTTGCGGACGAACCCCCGACCGGCGTCGAACGATTCCGGCCCGCATCTGGCCACAGCGTTGACCGCCTCGCGCGGGTCCTCCCCAACCGGTGCGGCACAGAGCACGGGCCGCGTGGGGCGACCGCCTGGACGGCATCCTCGGACATCACCTGGCACCCCGCAACGTCTATGCTGTGCCCTCGGCTACCGCACGATCTTGGCTGTCGTCACATGCCCTCAATGATCATGCGATGGCGTGCTCCAGTTGCGGCGGTCTACGGAGACGATGTGGCGAACCAGTTCCAGTACGCCATGCGGCTGATGCGCAGCCGCGATCCGCAGAAGCAGGAGGACGGATTCCACCTACTTCGACCCCACGCCGCGCAGCACCTCGACGAACTGATCACCGAGTTCAACCGCGAACCCGACCACGGTCTGCGCTGCTGGTTGCTTGAACTCATCGGCGACGCACGCTCGGCGGACGCGCTGCCAGTGCTGGTCGTCCAGCTCCACGGCGATGACGAGCGGCTACGCTTCTGGGCCGTCAAGGGCCTCGAACAACTCGACACCACACAAGCACGCCGTCAGCTGTATCAAGCGCGGTCCGCAGGTTTGATCCGCTGACCTCATCCGGCTGGATCGCAAAGTGTCACTGGGTGCTGGACGGCAGTGGGCGATACTGGGGTGATGCAGGGGCAGGTTTCGTGGTGGACGTTCCTGTCTCCGCAGGTGCTCGATCGGATCGACGAGCAACTACGCCAGCAGCGGCTGATCCATGCCGTCAGGCTGTTGCGCGTGGATGGCGGCCTTGATCCTCGACCGGGTCTGTACGAAGCCCAGGACCTGCTGGTTGAGCGCTTGGCGTGGCTCCGCGCGGAGGGTTGGGTAGAACCTGAACGACCGTCGGTCGAGGTGCCGCAGTTGGTCGAGACAGTCCGGGCGATCACGGACCGGGTTGTCGCTGTGGAAGCTCTCTGGGATGGGGACACCCAGGGCTGGCATGTGAGGCTGTACGCGATTGTGCGTCGGCCAAGCCACCACCATCCCTGCTTCGACGAGCAGCCGCTGGCGTTGTTCAGCCACGGCAGCGACCGCCGCTTGTTCGCCGGTGAGGTTCCGCCCTGGCCGGAAGCCGCGGAAGCCTCCGAGAAAGGCCGGGCGGTAGCGGACAGCATCGGCGTGCCGTTCTTCTTCGCCAGTCCGGACGTTCCCGATATCGACCTGCGCCGTTGGTGGGACCCGCCGGCTGATGAGTGACGCCCACCTCGGCGCAGCCGCTGGCCCGGACGTCCTCACCGCGCAGCAGGTCGGTTACGTGCCTCGGACGCTTCGCTGGATGCGCGCCCACGTGACGAGGCCTGGCGCACGACGAGCCAGTTCCCGATGATTGGCATCGCGTCGCCAAGGGTCTCGGTGACGTGGTGTGCGTCGGCCAGTTGGGCTGCGGTGTGAGTGGTGGTCAGTGCGATGACCGTCATGCCCGCCGCGCGAGCTGCTGCGATCCCGGCCGGGGCGTCCTCGATGACCAGGCAGCGCTCTGGCGAGGTTCGCAGCAGGTCGGCTGCCCGGAGGTAGCCTTCCGGGTCCGGTTTTCCGTGGGTGACCTGAGTGCTGTCCACAAGGACCGGGGGATCAGGCAGGCCACCTGCTCGCAGTCGTTGCCGCACGGTGAGGGCTCGGCCGGAGGTGACCACGCCCCAGGGCTGGTCCCGGACGATCTCCAGCGTGGCCGGGGCGTCGGCGTACACCGGGAAGGCGTCGCCCTCGTCTGCCATGAAGTCGCGTACCAGTCGGTATTCGGCTTCGGCGTCGAGGTGTGGAGCGACGACCGTGATGGTGTCGATCGGCCGACGGCCGTGGGTGTGCGCCCAGACGATCACCGGGTCGAGGCTGCGGTGCAGCGCCCAGCGGTCCCAGATGCGACGGTACGCGGCGTAGGAGTCGACAAGTACGCCGTCGACGTCGAACAGCACGGCAGCGCCGCTGATGCGAGCGAGGGACGTCATGGTCAGGCAGCCCTGTCTGCCGTTTGGGTAGTGCGGCGCACCTGCTCGACGAGGCGGTGCCGACGCAGTTGGCGGGTGGAGGCTTCGGTGGTCGCCAGGAAACGCGTGCCGAGCCACGCGCCCCGCGCCCCCGGGCCAGGACGGCGGCGTGGCCGGAGGTCAGGGCTGCCGGACAACCCTCCCTGCGCTTCGAAAACCGAATCACTGGCACGGAGGTACTGTATCGAAAATAGAAGCACCGGGAGAAGCGGGAGGAGACTGTGGCAGCGCCCACGCCGGGAAGACCGGTTCGCGGGTCGAGCACCGGTCGCCCCTTGATGGCGGCACTCGACCTGTTCGGACGTCGATGGAGCCTGCGCATCGTCTGGGAGTTGCAGCGCGGCGCACTCGGCTTCCGCGCGCTGCAGCAACGCTGCGACAACATGTCGTCAAGCGTCCTGCGGCAGCGGCTGACCGAGCTGGTGGAGGCCCGCCTCGTCGAGCAGGAGGCGGACGCCGCCTATGCCCTCACCCAGTTCGGGCAGGGCGCCTACCGAGCCCTGCGCCCCCTCGTGCGGTGGTCGCACGACTGGGCCAGCGCCCTGGCCGACGGCGACCCGGCCACCGAGGAGGAAACACCGACATGACCGGGAGTAGCGGCCACGACGTGACGATCGTCGACGCCTGCACTCGCCGCGGGGAAGGCGGCAGCCCTACCGCCGTGCTGATCGATGACATCGCGCTCAGCGACAGCGCTCGGCGGGCGATCGTCCGGCGAGCCGGCACCTCGCACGCGGCGTTCGTCGACCCCGACGCGGGCATCACGCCCGCGGTGCGGTTCTTCACCGCGCACGGGGAGCTGACCAACTGCGGGCACGGCACCATCGCCGCGCAGGCGGTCCTGTTACGCCGCAGCGGTGCCAAGGAACACCGGGCACGTCAGCGGACCGGTGGCCGCACCTTCGACACCACCGCCGTCCAGCGCGACGACGGCATCGAGGTCTGGTTCGACCAGGGCACCGTGGAGCTTCAGGGCTGCACTGCCGCAGAACTCGACAGCATCCTCGCCGCCCTCGGCGTCAGCCCGAACGACCTGGCCACCGACGACCTTCCGTGCGTCGCCTCACCGGGAACACCGCGGCTGCTCGTACCGGTGCTGGCGCTGCCGACCCTGCACGCGATGCGGCCCGACCTACGTCGACTCGCAGCCGAGTGTCGTCGTCTCGGCTATCTCGGCTGCTTCGTCTACACGCTGTCCCCGACCCGCGACGCAGCCACCGCGCGCATGTTCGCACCGGCGATCGGCGTCGGCGAGGACGTCGTCAACGCCAACAGCGCAGGATGCCTCGCGGCCCACCTGTACGCGACCCACCGCCACAGCAGCATCGAAGTCGAGCAGGGGCACGCCGCGGGACGCCCCTCGTTGGTCTTCGCCACCGCAACCGCCACCACGGACGGCATTTCCGCGAGCATCGGCGGAACAGCCACCATCGCTCCGGTCTCCGTGACCTGCTGACCGGTGGGGGCACGTTGGCGGGCGGTCGCGGAATACGGGGTCGCTGGATCGGCACCGACCGGGCATGATCCTCTACGCACTCAGCGAAGTCCCGGCCGTGCCGCTCAGGAGAACCCCTTTGCACTGTACGAAATGCGGAGCCGAACTCGACCATCCCGGTCAAGGCCACACGTGCCGGTCCTCGGCGCCTCCACCTGCGGTCCGGACAGCGGGTTGGGACGTCGCCACCTGGTGCGTGGTCGGTTTCGCCACCCTCTTCGCCCTGGCCGCGATCGTCGCGGCGGTCCTCGGCAGCATCGCGGGCGATGAGGCCGGGACACCCGCCCAGGCCAGCACCGGCGCGGCGATCGGTTTCGTCCTGGCCAACCTGCTCCTGATCGTCGCCATCATCGGCCTGGCTGTCAGCGGGCTCATCTGGGGTCGTGGTACCCGCCAGCTTGCCGAGGCACACGGCGCGCTCGGCCGCTCGTACAGCCGTCACTGGGGCACGCGCGTCTTTCCCCTCTGCCTTGTCCTCAGCGCCACCGTCGCGTGGCTGGCGGTCGACCGAACCGCCCCGGGCGTCCTGTTCGGGCAGGCGGCCCTGCGCACCCTTGGCGGGGCCGCGCTCGTCGGGGGCGTGCTGCACAGCCGGGCGCGGATCCGGCGGCTGATCGCCCACGCCGAGCGGGTCGGCGCCGGACACTCTTCGCCGGGCACCGGGCAGGACCCGGGGTGGCCGCTGTCGCCCACGCCGACGAGCCAGGACTGGGACGCCAGCCAGTGGGACCCCGACGTACTGCGCGACATCGAGGCCCGCCGTCACCGCGATGAGCCGCGGTAGGTCTCCTGTTGGCTGGCGCCCGTCGAGCTGGGTGCCGGGGGAGCGCGGGGCGATCACTCCCCGGCGGGGACTCGATGACCCGCTTCATCTCCGCGGCACCGCGCGCCGAGCGTTCCCGGACCAGGTCGGCCAGGGCGTGACACCGACTGCTACTCGGCTTCGACCTCGGTGCGATAGACGGTCAGGCCGCGTCGCTGATAGTTGCGGAGCGCATTCGGGTGGTCGAACGAGCACGTGTGCAGCCACACCCGCCGTACCGCCGGAGACCCCACGGCCGCGGTGTCCCAGGCCTGCCGGATGGTGAGCGTCAGTGCGTGGCCACCGAGACCCTTGCCGACGTACTCCGGCAACAGCCCAAAGGTGGTGATCTCCACGTCGCCGTCACGCTGGGGTTCCATATTCGCCACCCCCACGGCTTCGTCGTTCAGGGTGAGGAACCAGTACTGGCGCAGCGGATGACACCGCAGCAGTTCCTGCCACTCGTCGTCCGTTCGGGAGGCACTCCGCCACCCGTAGGGGGCTCCGACCTGAGCATTTGTGACCCGCACCAGCGGCAGGCCACCGTCGACGCGGCGGAGGAGAAGCTCCGGCACCACCTTTCCCGGTCGCAGGTCCCTGACGTCACGCATCTCCAGGTAGGTGACGACCTTTGCCATACCGGCAGACTACCCATCCATTCGAGTACGCCAGAGACGCGCACGTTCGGCAATCGGGCCCGGCTCGCCTGGTCCCGTGGTGTCGATCAGGACTCCTCTCTGCTCCCCAGCTGACGCTGCGCCCGCTCGGCGATCCCGTCGGAGGCCTTGCCCATCATCCGTCTGGCCCGGCCGAAGGCCGCCACCCCGAGACGACCGGCGGCGCCGACGCCCTCCGACCCGGTCTCCCGAACCTTGTCGCCCACCTCGGTGCCGGCGTCGAGGACCCTGTCGCGTACCTCGGTCCCCGTGTCGAGGACTCTGTCCCGCACGTCCACTGCCGCGTCCAGCCATCGCCTGGCGTTCCACGACTGCCGATCGCGTCCGAGGCCGAGCCGGGTATGGAAGTCGACGACAGTGGTCGCGACGTGATTCGCCGAACGCACCACGGCTCGGGAGGTGGTCGGGTTCAGCAGCACCTTCGCATTGGCCGTGCCGGCGGCCGCGTCCATTCGGGCGATCAGACGATCGGTGCTGCGGGAGATGAGTTCGAGGCGGTTCCGCCGGGCGGCCCGGATGGCGACGCGATGCTCCTCCAGCTCTCCCGGAGCCGCATCCAGCACCCGGTCGAGTTCGAGCACGGCGACCGCGTCCTGGAGTTGGAAGCAGCGGGCCAGCACGGCGAGCCACTCCTGGACCTTGATCTCGGCCGCCATGGACGTCTTGGCCAGGTCACCGACCTTGGTCTGGGTCTCCAGTCGCTCGGCGATGGCGTCGAGCTGCCGCAACGCGTACACCTGGGTCCGGGCCAGCTGCACCGGCGCGGCCTGGACCTTCGACCAGGTGATCTCGGAGACGCGGCCCACCTGCTGCCGGATCGTGAGGGCCTCGTCGATGACGAGTTCCGCCCCGATCATGTCCGCCACCACGGCATCGGTCTGGGCGCGGAGCACGGCGTCGACCTTCGCGTCGATCACGGCGAGATAGTCGGTGATCTCGTCCATGGTCTGTTGCATAGCGAGTTGCGCCATGAGCCCGGCGGCGCCGGTCAGGATCGCCGGGTTGGTCAGCAGCGCGCTGGGGGTCCGAACCACTTCGAGCAGTCCGTTGATCTTGCCGTGGTCGGTAAGTACGGCCCGGCTGACACCGTTCTCCGAGCCGGTCATCAGCTTGTACTTCTTCATCGCCTGGGCGGACTCCGCTGTCAACTGGACCCAGCGGCCGGAATGCTCGGCGATCTCCGAGCCGCCCTTGGCGATCGTGGACCCGGTACGGAGGGCGGAGCTGAGCCGCTGCAGTCCGAGGTCCTTCGACGGCAGCCGCTCGGTGCTGAGGAAACGATCGACAGCCGCCGGATGCCCGATGACCGCCAGGCCATCGCCGTCGCTGATCAGCTGAATGTCGTTGTCCAACGTCTGCTCCTAGCGGCGCGGGCACGGATTTGCCTCACGCTATCGGCGGCACCGCCGGCCTCACCATGGCCCGCTCGTCTCGATGATGTCCAGATCGGAGGAGGCGCGTCCGGCAGTCGGAGGCCCGGGACAGCCGGTGTGGCGCAGGCCCGACCGACCACTGCCGACACCCGCGAGCTGGTCAGCCGGCGTCCGGAGGCGCCTTCCGGTCGCGAGCGCCGAAGCCGTTGGTACGGCGCGCGAGCGCAGGGTGTGTCGGATGATCGCCAGGGTAGGGTCGCCGCGTGGAGCCGGTCGAATCAGTGAGCGCTGCCCCGGCCGTCGAGGTGGGCACTCTCGACAGTGCCACCAGCGGGGGCCGGGAGGAGCGGCGGTGAGCGCCAGCATGCGGTGGAGGCTGGCCATCCCGTTGATCGGCTTGAGCCTGCTGGTGGTATTTCCGACTCTCTACGGCACCTACGTGTTCTGGCCTGAGTTCGGCAACGCCTACCGTTCACTCAGCGTCGTCATCTGCCTGGTTCTGCTGGCCCAGCTGGCACTGGCCGTGTCGATCGGGGTACGACCGAGCCGGGACGTGCCCTGGATGCGGATCGGGCTGATCGCCGTCATGTTCCTGGCGGCGTGCGGTCTCGCGGCGGTGCGGAGGTCGTTCTGACCACGACCGCCGGGATGAGCCCGTCGCCACCGGGGCCGGCGGTCGTGCGGGACCGGCACCCGGTGCCGGTGGGTCGGATGAGGTTGTCCCCGGCGTCGGTCAGAGGCGGACAAGACCCTCGCTCAGCTGGTCGATGACCTGCCACTGCGCTTCGTCCTCGGTGGGTCGGGGGAAGCCACCGTGCTGGAAGGCCCAGTTCAGGTACGAGACCAGGGGCATGCCGGCCTCGCCGACGAAGTACGCGTCGGCGGATGCGTCCGGCAGGACGACGCCATAGGCACCGCCCCCGCTGACGTTGTCCTTGTGGCACTGGTCGGGGGCGACGGGCAGGAGGAACGGTCCGCCCTGGTCTTCCTGCCATGCCTCGATCTCGTCCGCGAAGTATCTGCGGATGTCGCTGTTCGGGTAGCGGTAGCCCGCCAACTCAAGCACGAGCGGGTCGGCCGCTGCCGAGTTGGGCCACCGCGGGTGGGTGCCGACCAGCCACACGTCACCCACGATCCGTATCCACGACGACAGCACCATCGGCAGGGGGCCGAGATGCTGCTCCAGCCAGGAGAGGTGCTCGTGCGCCCCGGCGTCGGGTGGCGTGTAGGGCTCTTCCGGAGTCCGGTCGTTGTCGTTGCGGTGGAAGCGGTAACCCTGCTCGCGCAGCCGCGAGACAATGGTTTCGATGTTGCTCCGGGCGCGGCGGGCCATCTCGTCGCACACCGCCTGCGCCTGCACGGCGAAGGCCGGCTCACGGACGCGGCTGCCGAGCTGCCGCAACTCGTGCCACACCCAGTCCTCTTCGCCGGCTGCGTAGCGGTCTACCCAGTCGAGGCGCTCACTCATCGCGGTCATGGTGCCGCAGGTGGTCCACGGAATCAACGGTCCCTGCGACATCGGGAGCTCGGTAGCGAAAGCCGTCCAGGCCGCGTCGTTTCGGCGAGATCGAGATGGTCGATGGCGGGTTGCTACAGTCGTGACGTCACGGATGTGTCCTGCTGACGGGGTCTGAGTTGACTGACGTCCACCCGGTGAGCAATCCCGACGATGCGGTCCTTGACGTCGTCTTCATCCACGGACTTGACGGCGATGCCCGCCTTACCTGGTCCCACGCGGATCGCGATTCGTTCTGGCCGTTCTGGTTGGCCGTGGACTTCAACCGGGTCGCGGTCTGGACAGTCGACTACGACGCCTGGTCGAGCGAATACCGCGGTCGTTCGATGCCAATTCAGGACCGGGCCGTCGAGGTGATGGCGCAGTTGCAGAACAGAGGCATCGGCGACCGGCCGCTGTGCTTCGTGACGCACAGCATGGGTGGCCTCCTGGTGAAGGAGATCCTCATGCACTCCGCGAAGGGGCGCACCGAGTTCCGTGACTTCGCGCCGGCGACGCGCGGTGTGGTGTTCCTGGCCACCCCGCACGACGGATCCAGCATCGCGACATTCGTCGAATCGCTCGGCCTGCTGTACCGATCGACAGACGCCGTGAAGGACCTGCAGCGGGAGGTCGTCTACCTGCGCCACCTGAGCGACGACTATCGGGACTGGGTCGACGAGGTGCGGATCCGCAACCTGGTGTTCGTCGAGGCGCACCCGACCTGGCGCGTCCGGGTCGTCACCGCCTCGTCCGCGAATCCCGGCCTCGCGGGCGTCAAGCCCATTCCCATCGACGCGAACCATGGCGATATCTGCAAGCCGTTGAGCCGCGATTCTGTCGTGTACGGACAGGTCAGGCGGTTCGTCGGAGCCATCCTCGGGGATACCGCCCGTCCGCCGCCACCACCGCCGCGGTTCTACGTCGACGCGCTGAAAACGGTGAGTGTCTTCGCATTGCCCGCCATCAGTCGCCTCGATCTCATTTCGGACAGCATCGATGCCGCCGCCGTGCCGGGCCGGATCAGTTGTCTCGTGGGCGAGGGGGGTTCCGGCAAGAGCGTCCTGCTGGCGCAGCTCGCGGAGGCGCTGGTGGCCGGTGAATCGAGCAGCGGGCCGGCCGTGGTCATCGTCCCCTGCAACGCGGTATCGCAGTCTGCGGATCTGGCCACCGAGGACAGCGTCGACGTCGCTTTCGCCAGGGCCGCGGCGTTGCCGCAACCCGAGCGAGGGCTCCGTAGCTGGATTGCGGACCTGCGGGCCGCGTACGGATCCGTCTTCCTGCTCGTGGACACGCTCGACGTCGTCAGCACCGAGGACACCGTGCGAGCCATCGCTGCGGTGCTCGGGGACACCGCCGACCACGCCCAGCTCTTCCTCACCTGCCGGGAGCAGGAGTTTCGCGAACTCTTCACGTCCGCGAACGAAGCGCTGCGTCTCGGATCACACCGGGGCGTCAGTCTGCTGATGCCCAAACTGGACGTGGCGGAGATCCTCCGCTGGGCATCGCAGTTCATGGCCGAGCTGGCCCGCGGGGAGGTGGAGACCGAACGCTTCATCGAGTCCCTCTCCGACGCCGTGCGCTCGGCGACAGTGCAGAACGTGTGTGCCGTACCGCTGCGGCTCGCGCTCGCGTGCGACCTGTACAGCTCGACCGGGACCGTCCCCGCTGATCTGACGATCACCGGCCTGTACGAGTCGTACTGGGACACGCGCGTCGCGCGGGACCGGGACGGCCGGGTCACCTCCCGCAGCCGGGCCCAGCAGGCCGACGCCCTCGAACTGGCGGCGATGATCCGGGCGCAGAGCTCCGCCCGACTGGCACTGACCGCGGCGGTGGCCGACGCGGAGTCTCGCACCGGTATGCGCGCTCTCGTGAGTGAAGGGGTGATACGCCGGCACGCGGGCCGCTACGAGTTCTTCCACCAGACCTACGCGGAGTTCGCCGTCGCGCGGTTGCTGGCCATCGAGGCGGACGTCGACCAGCTGGCCGAGCTGCGCACTGCCCTGAATGATCCACATTCGCACTTCTGGCCGGTGGCGCGACACCTCATGCTGCTGGGGTCAAGCGACGACCGGTACCGGGATCTGCGCCAGGCGGTCCCGCTCCGCACGACAGAAGGCGCCCAGATCCACCTGCTCTCGGCCCTGAGCCGCCGATCGGCCGACCTGATCGCGGAGGTCGCCCGATCCGTTCACGACGAGAACCCGTACCTGCTGCACTCCCTCGCGCCGCTGCTGGCCGACGCGCACGACTCGTGTGCCGAGACGGCCCTGGAGGTCGTCGTGCCGTTGCTTGAGGACACCGACCGCGGCGGGGTGACCGAGGCGGCCCGGACCGTCGGCGTCCTGCTGGCCAAGGCGCCTGGCCGCCTCCGTGTGCACCGGCTGGCCTGGGCCCTCGACCTGGTGCGCAAGCGCCGGGCCGAACTGCCTGTCGACGTGTGGCTCGGCCTGCCCGAACATCTCGCCCGCCCGCTCTGCCTCGCCCCGGACGAAGATGCCCTGCGGTTTCTCCAGCAGCACTATCCCGACCTGGGGGTGTGCGCCCAGCGACTGATCCTGCGTGCGACGCTGGCGGCGGACGAGGCGATGTCGGAAGCCTTCGCGATCTCCATGTTCTCTCAGCCGTGCCCGCCTGACATGGCTGCGGATGAGCCTGTCGAACTGCTCAGGCGCTGCTGGGAGAGCGGCGCGGTCCGGGTGCGCCTGGGCTGGTCCAGCTGGCGCGATGTCATCGAGGCCGACCTTGCCGAACGGTGGGACGCCGCGCAGGTCCGGCTGGTTCGCATCTTCGCCCAGGATCCGGAGATCCGGCGCGACCTGTTCGCCACCACGCTGTCGAGCGCCGACGTGGCATTCCGCGACCGATGGGTGAACGCCGCCAAGTTCGCCGCCGACGACTGGCCGGAGGAGGTCCTTGCCATCCTCTGCGCCCTGCCCGTAGACCTGGGTCGGGCGGGGTTCGGCTCAGCGGCCACGCTCTCCAACCACCTCGCGGACGGACTGTCGTCCGCCGAGCGTCAGGCGGTGATCGCATCGCTCGCCCGGATCGAGGGGTTGGACCGGCGGCGGATCTGGCCGGCGCTCATCAAGTTGGCGGGTGCGGAGCCCGGGCTGCACGAGCAGTTGTTGCGCACGTTCGTCGGCGTCGACACGGTCGAGGCGAGCGCACCACAGAACAGCGCGCCCTGGCAGATCGCCCGGACGAGTGCGCTTGACACCTGGCTGAACGTCGCGCCAGCGCACTTCCTCGAGCGGCAGCGGTCCTGGTTCCGCGCGGCGCTGCCGGCCACCGGCAAGCGAGCGACCCAGCGCAGAGCCAAGTTCGAAGGGCGGATCTGTCGTGTCGACGAGGTGGCCCGGGAGTGGCTGAGCCGGGCGCTGCTCGACGGTCCCAGCCCGGCCGCCGCCACCGCCGGCATGAATACCGTCGGGTCGACGATCCGCGGCGCTGGCGAGGCGCTCACGCCGGAGCTGTTCACCTGGGTTCGCCACCTCCTCGCGTCCCGGCACACCGAGGCGGCACGACAGACCGCCACCCTCCTGGCGGATCCGGTGATCACGCCGGACTCCCTGTTCGCGGACGGCACTCTTGAGGAGGTCGCCACCGCCGCCGCGGACCGCCTGGAAACGGCGATCGATGCCCGCGAGGACAGTCAGTTGGCGTCCCGGCTGGTGGAGCTCGTCATCCGGCTCGACAATGTGCGGCCGCTCGACGTGTCGCTGATCCGGCGCGTCGTGCGAAAGATGTCCGAGCCGGTCCTGGCCATCAGCGCGCGCCTCGGTGACGGAGCCGTGCTCTCGGTGCGAGAGAAGGCCGAGATGGCATCGGACTTCAGCCGGTGGGCGGAGACGATCGGGCCGTTGGGCCCGCGTCGGTTGCCGAGCGGCGAGGCGGCCGACCTCGTCCGCCGCGTCGCGTGTGGCTGGGACAGCCACGACCTGGGCACCAGCATCAGCCGCGTGATGGCCAAGGTTCTGCGGAACATGTTGAGCAACGACCCCACGTTCGGAGCGTGGCTGGAGGAGCGGCTGTGGCCCGCCGCCGGTGCGGGCACCAAGCTCGCGATCGCGGAGGCGGTCGCCGTGTATGAACGGGTGGTGCCGGGACACCGGGCGCTGACCCTGGCGCGTCGGCCCGACTGCCCGCCGGTCGTGGCGCAGCAGATCCACCGCTGGCTACGCGAGTAGCGCCGTGTGCTGACCGTCAGCACGGGCGGCCAGTGGTGCGCGCTCGTCGGCGGGCACGGTGGTCTGGCAGTGGCCACGGACCCGCAGTGGTCGGACCGGCGCCGAACGGCGGGATCAACGCTGACGCAACTCCGCCGGCTTCCGCCTCGTTGATGCAGCAAGGGGTGGACGGAGGCCAACGATGGCGGCGGGGCGGAGCGTCGGTTTGCTGCGTCCTCCGGACAGTTCGGGTCGCGCGACCTTCCTGGAGCTGTTCTTCGATCTGGCCTTCGTGGTGGCCCTCACGCGGGTCTCGCAACGATTCGCCGGCGTGAGCGATGACACCGGATGGGCGCTCGCCATCGGGTTCGGACGTACCCTGCTGCTCTTTCTGGCACTGTGGCTGATCTGGTCGCACACCGTCTGGATCACCAGTCGCTACGAACCAGAGCAGCCGCTCATCCAGGCCGTCGTGGTCGGCACCATGTTCGCCGGCCTGGTCATGGCGGTGACGCTGCCCCGCGCCATGGAGGAGCGGGCGCTGCCGTTCACTGCCGCGTACCTGATGGTGATGGTGGTGCGGCCGCTTGTGGTCGCCGCCGCGCTGCATGGCCACCCGCGACGGCTCGTGCCGATCCGGCTTGTGGTGTGGGCGTCGGCGAGCGCGCCGCTGTGGCTGGCCGGCGCGCTGGGTCCGGACCGACTGCGCCTGACGTTGTGGGTCGCCGCCCTCGCCATCGACTACCTCGCCTGGGCCCTGGGCTGGCCGTTGCCGTGGCTCGGGGCCTCGCAGGTGGGTCGCTGGCGGATCGCGGGCACGCATCTCGGTGACCGGTACCAGCAGATGTTCCTCATCGCGCTCGGTGAGTCGATCCTGGTCATCGGCGTGGTCTTCAGCGGTCGGGACTACTCCGCCGAGCGGGCAGCGGCCTTCGCCGTCACGTTCGCCACCAGCGCGCTGCTCTGGCGGATCTACTTCCACCGCGCCGGTCTGCTGCTGCCCGACGCGTTGGATCGGGCGGCAATGCCCGGCCGGCTGGGCGCGGTGTTGGAGCGGACGCACCTGTTGATCGTGCTCAGCGTGCTCGGCACGTCGGTCGGCTACGAGCTGGTGATCGACGATCCGTTCGGGCAGCCGCGGCCCAGTTGGCTGTTGTTCGTGGTGGGCGGTCCGGTGCTCTTCCTCGTCGTCCGGATGCGGCTGGAGTACGAGATCTTCGGCCGGGTCTCCCGTACCCGTCTCATCGGGGTGGTGGTCCTGCTGCTGTGCACGCCGGTGCTGGCCCGCTGGGCGCCGATGGTCGGGCTGAGCGTGGTGGCCGGGGCGCTGGCCCTGGTCGCGGTACTCGACGCGCTGCGGGGTTGGGGACAACCGCCGGAGGTTGCCTCCTCGCCGATCGGGCGGGAGGCAACCGACGTTCGCGACTCCGAGGCGTGACCAGCACGCCGTAACGGACCCGCCGCTACAGGCCCAGGCTGCGCAGCACCGGTACGGTCTGGCCCACCCAGGCGAGGGTGGCGTCCTCGCGGGCGCCCTGGGTGCGTTGGGTGCCGGCCAGGAACCACAGGAAGTAGGTGGTGTAACCCGGTGCGCTGACCACTGTGTGGTAGCCCTCGGGCATCATCTGCATCACGTGCTCGCGGATGGTGACGTTCTCCTCGTAGCCCTCGTCGGTGTAGACCCGGCTGATGCCGAACCCGTCCGCCGGGTTGACGCGGTAGTAGTACATCTCCTCGTGTGCCGCCTCGGCGGGCAGGTCGTCGACCCGGTGCCGGTGTGGCGGGTAGGTGCTCCAGTTGCCCGAGGGCGTGTAGGTCTCGCCGACGATGAGCCGGCGGGCGGGCAGGTCCGGTTGGGCGACCTCGGTGAGGATCTGGTGGTAGGTGCGGCCGAAGTTCGCCGCTCCCCAGCGGCCGCTGGCGACCTGCTCCGGCGCGATGACATAGGGGTCGGTGGCCAGGTCGCTGGGGGCGCTGGGGAGGGCGACCTCCACGTCGGTGACGGCCTTGATGGTGATCGGGGAGCCGGCCGGGAGGTAGACGGAGTGCGGTTTGCCGGAGAACACGTCCGGCCGTTGGCCGACGTGCGGGAAGTGGTGGCCGGCGACGGTGAAGCTGGCGGTGCCACCGAGGACGACGGCCAGGATCTCCCGGTCACCGGACTCGCCGGTCCAGGAGTCGCCGGCCGACAGCCGCAGCAGGGTGAAGTCCAACAGCTGACAGGGATTGACGGGCAGCGTGTTCCGGCCGACTTCGGCGGGGATGGAGCAGTGGTAGCGGTAGTCCATGGTCACCTTTCGGGAGACGCGGGTTGTGCGGGTCGGTCGCGGATCACCAGGGGCTGGTCCAACCAGGGATCGTGACGCGGGTGAGGGCTTCCAGGTAGAAGTAGTCGCCCCACAGGGTGCCCTCGTCGACGCCGATGCCCTTGGGTTTGTCGTAGACGCCGTGGCGGATCAGCGCGTTCGAGCCCGGCTGGCCGCCGGTGGAGTAGTTGTCGATGAGCGAGCGCAGGATCTCGGCGGCGGCGGTCCGGTACCGGCCGGCGCTGGTCGGGTCGGTGAGGCCGTCGGCGAGTTCGAGGAGGCCGCAGACGGCTATGGCCGCGGCCGAGCTGTCCCGCTCCTGGCCGCTGCCGTCGCCGAATACCAGGTCCCAGTACGCGACGCGGTCGGTGGGCAGGTGGGCGAGGAAACGGTCGGCGCAGGCGCTCGCGGCGGTGAGCAACGCGGGATCGCCGATGTGCCGGTGGTTGAGGCTGAACCCGTAGATGCCCCACGCCTGCCCGCGGGCCCAGCAGGAATGGTCGGCGTGGCCCTGTTCGGTCTCGCCCCGCAGTGGCACCCCGCTGTCCGGGTCCCAGTAGAAGGTGTGGAAGGTGGTGCCGTCCGGGCGCAGGATGTGCTGGCGCAGTTGAGCGGTGTGCCGGCGGGCCGCGGCGGCGTAGCGGTCGTCGCCGGTGCTCTGGCTGGCCCAGAAGAGCAGCGGCGTGTTCATCAGGCTGTCGATGATCGTGCGGCCGCGTTGGCGAGGGTCGTTGAGGTCGCCCCAGGCCTGGATGATTCCGGCGGGTTCGAGCACGCGCGTCATCAGGTGGTCGGCGGCGGCGAGAGCCGCGGCGCGGGCCCGCGGGTCGCCGGTACGACGGGCCGGGGTGACGCAGGCGAGGGTGTAGAGGAACCCGAGGTCGTGGGTGTCCAGGTCGACCCCGTCGGCCACCCGGGCCGCGAAGCTGTCCACGTGCGACAGTGCGGCCCGCAGGTGCCGGTCGTCGCGGGTCAGGTCGTGCGCCAGCCAGAGCATGCCGGGCCAGAAGCTTGTGGTCCAGCCGACGTTGCCTCCCTCGGGTTGGCCGGCGTTCGGTGGCCGGAGTGGGTAGCGGTCGGCGTCGGTGGTGTCCGCGGGGTACCGGTCGCCGAAGGTGGCGATGTTCGCGTCGACGGTACGTATCGCTGCGGTCACCGCCGCCGCCGTGGCCTCTGCGTCGGAGCTGGGACGGACGTCGGTCGCCGTCATGGATGCTGTTCTCCCTCGTGGGTCCGGTCCGGTGCCGGGCAGTGTGTCGTCGGCGTCCCGGCTCGGTGGCCGGAACGTGGGGTTCAGGTGGGTTGGGGGGCGGTCTCCGGTGGGTCGAGGGCGGCGCGCAGGGTGAAGCGGCTGTTGGCCCAGACGACGTAGAGCAGCGGCGCGGCGGCGAGGCCGAGCGCGAGCGCGGGGCGGGCCGCCAGGAGTTGGGCGAGCAGAGCGAGCGCGAGCAACGAGACGGTGGTGAGGTACCACCGGCGCACCGCCAGATACACGCAGGTGCGGGCCACGTCCCGCAGCCGCGCGGTGGGTCGTTCGGCGACGGCCACCAACCCGAGCAGTGTGGTCGCGACGGTGAGGACGATCAGGGTCGCCAGCACCGGCAGGGCGAGTGCCCCGACCCGGTGTCCCCACGCGGCGCGGGCGTCGACGGCGAGCACGACCAGGGCGGCCATGGCCCCCGCCGTCCAGAGCAGCGCCGGCCGGGCAGTGGCGCGCCAGGCGCGGCCGTAGGTGCGCAGCACGTCGCCGGAGTCACCGGCGGAGTAGGCGGACATGACCGCGAAGGCCGCGCAGAGCCCCGGCGCGCAGAGCGGAGCGGTGAGCGCGTAGAGCGGCCAGGACCGCGCCGCGTCGGTGGTGAACGCGAGCATCACCAGCGGCAGACACCCGAGCACCAGCAGCAGGTTGGTGACAAGCGCGACGTAGATCCCGTCGAAGACGGCGGTCATGGTGTGGTGACGCGAACGCATGGACCTCAACCCTTCAGTCCGGTCGAGGCGACGCCCTCGATGAAGTAGCGCTGGCCCAGGAGGAAGATGACGGCGACGGGCAGCACGGACAGCACCGAGCCGGTCATGATCAGCGCGTACTCGGCGTTGTACTGGGAGATGAAGGTGTTCAGCCCCAACTGGATGGTGCGCAGCTCCGGACTGCGCAGGTAGATCAGTGGGCCGAGGTAGTCGTTCCAGGTGGTCGTGAACATCAGCAGGGCCAGGCTGGCGAGCGCCGGCCGGGACAACGGCAGGATGATCCGTCGGTAGATGCCGTACTCGCTGAGCCCGTCGACCCGCGCCGCTTCGCTGAGTTCCTCGGGGATCGTCTCGTAGAACTGCTTCATCAGGAACACGCCAACCGCGCCGAACGCCTGGATCGCGACGATCGACCACAGCGTGTTCGACAGGTGCAGCTTCGACATGAGGATGAACTGCGGGATCATGTACGACTGCCAGGGCACCGCGATCGTCCCGACGTACGCCAGGAAGAGCGCGTTACGGCCGGGGAAGCGGACCCGGGCGAAGCCGTAGGCCGCGAAGCTGCCGGTGAACACCTGTAGGAAGGTGACGATCACCGACAGCAGCAGGGTGTTACCCAACCACGTCGTCATGTCCGAGCGCTGCCAGATGTCGACGTAGTTACGCCACACCACGGGATCGGGGAGCCAGGTGATCGGGATGGTGAAGACGTCGTTGTTGGTCTTCAACGACGCCACCACCATCCAGAAGAACGGCAGCAGCAGCCCGGCCGCCGCGAGCACGAGAGCGGCGTACCCGAGGAGCCGCCCGCCCCGGGACCTGACACGTCGGGCGGAGGTTCCGTGTTTGCCGGGCGCGACGACGGCCGGGACGGGCGTGGAGAGGTCGGTCGCGGTCATCAGCTGTTCCTCCGCTTGTTGACCATGAACTGGATGACCGTGATGCCGAAGCAGATGGCGAACAGGACGATGGAGACCGCCGAGGCGTAACCGAACTGGTTCTCCTCGAAGCCCTTCTGGAAGATGTACTGCGAGAGCACAAGTGTCGACTGGCCCGGTCCGCCGCCGGTCATCACGAGGATGAGGTCGAAGACCTTGAAACTCTCGATGGTGAGCAGCACCGTGACGAAGAACGTGGTGTGCCGCAGGCCGGGCAGGGTCACGTGCACGAACCGCTGCCACGGTGAGGCGCCGTCGGTCTCGGCCGCCTCGTAGAGCTGGGCCGGGATGGTCTGTAGGCCGGCCAGGAACAGCAGCATGTAGTAGCCCATGTACCGCCAGGTGCCGACGATGATGACCGCCGGCATCGACCAGGTCGCCGACGCGGTCCAGCCCGGCGGGTTGTCCACCCCGACGGCGCCGAGGAGAGCGTTGATCGGGCCGTACTCCGGGCTGAAAAGCTGGTTCCAGACGACCGCGATCGCCACGATCGAGGTGATGTAGGGGAAGAAGGCGATGGTACGGAAGAACCGCACGCCGCGCAGTTTGCGGTTGAGCAGCAGCGCCAGCCCGAGTGCTGCCGCGAGGGTCAACGGGATGTGAAAGACGGCGTAGTAGACGGTGTTCCGCAGTGCGGTCCAGAAGCTCGCGTCGTCCCACATCCGCCGAAAGTTGGCGGTGCCGGTCCACTCGGCCACCCCGAAGACGTTCCAGTTGGTGAACGCCACGTAGAACAGCACGACGACGGGTAGCAGGGTGAGCCCGACGAAGCCGAGGAAGTTGGGGAGGATGAACGACCAGCCGGCGACCGTGTTGCGCGACACCAGCCGCCGGTTCCTGGGTCTCGTGCGCGGCAATGTTGCCATAGGGAGTCTCCGGAAGCGTTCGGCCTGGGGGCGGGACCGGCGTGCGGCTCAGGCGCGCCGGGCCCGCCATCAGCTCACTGGTTGAGGACTTCGTTCTTGGCGCGGGACTGCGCCTTGCTCAGCTCCGCGTCGACGCCCTTGCTGTCGGAGAGGATCGCCGAGTGCGTCTCGTTGAGGAGGTTCTGCAGACCGGCGGTGTGCTTCGACACCGGGTTCTCCGGCTTGACGGTGTGCTTGGCGAAGGCGAACTTCGACAGGTCGTCCTGCGGTACGCCGTCCAGCCCGAACAGCGACGCGGTGACCGCGTCGGTGACCTGGGCCGGGGTGATGCCGATCCCGGCCAGCGCCTTGCCGGCCTCCGGGCCGGCCGCGTACTTGAGGAAGTCCTTGGCCGCGGCGGCCTTGGACTTGTTGATCTTCGGGTTGATCCCCAGGCCGGTCGGGTCGCCGAAGGTGACAGGTGTGGCGGAGGCGCCGGTGGTGGACTTGTCGAACTGCGGCGCCGGGGCGATCCCCCACTGGAACGTGTCGGCGTCGCCGCTCTGCCGCTGGTTGAGCAGCGTGGCCACGTACCAGGTGCCCATCAGCAGCATCGCCGACTGCTGCTTGCCGAACTGCGCCTGGTAGGTGAGTTTGTTGGTCTTCGCGGTGCCGAAGGTCGGCTGCGCGCCGGCCGCCTGCAGGTCGAGTGACCGCTCGTAGTACGGCTTCAGGTAGCCGAAGTCCCCGGAGAGCAGGTCCGCGTTGGGGGTCTGGGCGAGCGCGAAGCCCTGCACTGTCGACTGGAAGGTGTGCTGGTACGCGCCTGTCGCGTTCGAACCGGCCGCCTTCAGCCCGGTCTGCAGTCGCTTCGCCGCGTCGGTGTAGTCGTCCCAGGTCCAACTGCCGTCCGGCGGTGCCACCTTCGCCTTCGCGAACAGGTCCTTGTTGTAGAACAGCACCCACGAGTCCTGCCGGTACGGCACCGCGTACGCCTTGCCGTCGACCTGGTACGACGCCAGCGCGGGCGAGTTGAGACCGGAGGCGGCGTCGGAGACGTCGAGCAGTTGACCACCGCTCTGGTACGTGTAGAAGTTCTTGAGGTTCTTCATGACGTAGACGTCCGGGGCGGTGCCCGCGGCCAGGTCCGTGATCATCTGGGTGTCGTAGTCGTTGCCCGGGGCGTACTCCTTGAGCTCCACCGTCACGTTCGGGTGGGTCGCCTTGAAGCCGTCGGCGAGCGTCTTGAACTCGGGCGTGGACGCGAGACTCCAGCCGGCCAGGGTGATCGTCACCGGGGCATTGGGGTCGACTGGCTCGTCTCCGCCGCCGCAGCCGGTGAGAACAAGCGTCAGGGCCGTCGCAGCGCTGATGACGGCCGGTATCGCACGCTTCATCCCTTTCTCCTTTGGGTTGGGGGCCCGGACAGGCCCGCACTGCTACCAGGGCACCCGGTGGGCCCGGCATGCTCCGTGTCCAACCGGGTCGACGTGCTGATCCCGTCGGGCCAGTCGATTGCGAGGTGGAGGCCGTCGGTGCCCTCGTCGGCCACGACCTGGCAGGCCCGCCCGGTGGTGGCGGCCGGCACTGTGGACAGCTCGAGGAGGGCGGCGGACCACGCGCCGGGCCGGACGGGGTGGTCCAGCCAGGGCACGACCAGCCCGCCGGCCAGCGGCCCGCCGGGCGCGACGGTTGTGGCACCTGCCGTTCCGTCGCCGTTAACACTTTCGAGCCTGCTGGTCAGGCCGGCCCCGGTCACTGTCGCCACCCGGTCGTGCACTGTCGCCGTCGCGTCCCCGGCAACGGCCCATCCGCCGATCCGTAGCCGCAGCGCAGCCGCCTCGACGCCGTCGGCGAGGTCGTCGACGCGGGTCAGCCGGAGTTCCCAGGGGCCGCGGACCAGCGAGTACACAGTGACGTGCCCGGCCGGTCGGGACTGACCCGGACGGCCGCCGCCGTGATCGCGCTGACCCGGATCGGGGTCGACCCAGTGGGCGAGGGCACGTGACCCGGCCACCCCCACGCCGTCGCTGTCGACGTGCACACCCAGCAGGCGCATGCCGGCGCGGTGGGTGACCCGACCCGCGTCGTCGATGAGAGTGACGGACTGATCGAGCGGAGCGTCCCAGCCGCTGTCGTCGAGGACGGGGCTGGTAGCGGTGGAGTAGCCCAGCCGGGCGTAGAGCGGGGAATCTCCGCCGGTGGCACCCTCGACGGCGTGGTCGGTGCCGTGGTTGACGACGCGGACGACCCCGTCGGCACGGGTGCCGGAGACCAGCCAGCCGGGCGCGTGAATCGCCCGCAGGGTGTCCCGCTCCTCGACCGGCAGCGGCTCCTCGGGAGTCGTCCAGACCGGATGGTCGGCGGGTAGCGCGATGCCGAGCAGGCCCTTGCTGGCCCAGTACGGCGAGCCCGGCCCGGAGTACGACTGCGCCAGTCGGGGCCACGGCCGGTGCCAGCCGAGGGTGAGCAGGCCGCGTTCGTCAAAGGCGCCGTTGGCGACGAAGTGGCGCACGATCCCGGTGGCCGCGCGACGCAACTGGCCGAGGCTGACCGAGGGCACGCCGGCGATGGCACCGACCCAGAACGGCGCCGCCGCGGCGAAGCGGTAGATCAGGCTTCGCCCCTGGATCAACGGTGATCCGTCGGCTCCCACGAGCGCCACCGCGTCGGTCAGGAAGCGGTCGAGGCCGGCGAGGTCCCGTTCGTGGCGTTGCTCGGCCAGGTCGGCGGCGCCGGCCATTCGCGCCCACAGCGTCGGGTACAGGTGCAGGGCCCAGCCCACATAGTGGTCGTAGGCGCGGTGCGACCCGTCGGACATCCAGCCGTCCGCGCGGGCGAAGCCGTCGTGCGTGCGCAGGTCCTCGGCCATCTCGTCGAGCGAGTGCGGCCCGCCCACCGAACGCAGGAACGTCTGGACGACAAGCCGGAACCAGACCCAGTTGATCCGTGGGTACGTGTCGTCGCCGACCGCCGGGCGTAGGTAGTCGACCACCCGCTCCCGCACCGCGGACGGCATCCGGTCCCAGATCCACGGGCGGGTCAGGTCCAGAACCAGCGCGATGGAGGCGGCCTCCACCTTCGCCTGGGGGTGCTCGTCCAAGCGCACCCAGCGGTCCGGAGAGCTCGGGTCGGTACCGGCGGCGACGCCGGCCGCGTACCGGTCCACGAGCTCGTCGACGCCCACTCCCCGGGCGCCCGCGATGCGGAAACCGGCGAGCAGGAAGGTGCGAGCGAAGCCCTCCAGGCCATCGACGGCCCGCCCGTAGCCGCCCTCCGGACCGGGGAAGCTGATCAGGGCGTGGCCGGGTGACGCGAACGGCCGGGCGGCGGCGAGCATCCGGTCGGCGAGGGCCAACCAGTCATCCCGGTGCCAGGTCGCGGCGGCGGCCGCCGGGTCCGTTCCCGGTGCCGGCCAGCCGGCCGTCCCGAACGTCATCCGAGGTCCTGTCGCATCGAGCCGTCTCCGTGGCGTTGGGGCGAGCGGGGCATGGCCCAGGAATGTGACGTACAGACATCCGCAGGGTTTCCGAAGTAAAACGCTCACAACAGAGCAAGTCAATGCCCTTCGCAAGCCGATGTGGACAGGTCCGATCAGGAGCGCTCACGCTGTTGCCCTCACGCGCAAAGCGATCTGATACGATCACAATCGTTCATAGTCGCGCTATCGGTCCGAGGAGCCATGGCTGTCGCAGACCGCCTCGCAGGCCCGCTGGCCTCGGCCTGGTGCCGTAACCGGGCGAGAGTCTCGGCACCGGCGCTCGCGCCGCCGCACGAAGCGTTCCCCGGAGGTCCCGCATGACACAGGACAGCCCCGTCGTCGCCATGGCGGAGGGCTCCCGAGGGCCGCTTCAGGTCGCCCGCCGCCAACAACTGTTGGCAGCCCTGCAGCGGGACGGTTCGATGCGCATCTCCGACCTGTCTCACGTGCTGGGCGCCGCGCCGGTCACCATTCGGCGCGACATCGCGGAGCTGGCCGCCGAGGGGTTGGTACGCCGCGTCCACGGTGGGGTCGCCCTGATCCTGCCGGACGACGCCCCGGCCGTGGACGAGGCGCCGGGCATCGGCCTGGACCCGCTCGTCGGGCGGACCCTCGGCATGCTCGTGCCCTCGTTGGACTACTACTGGCCGGACGTGGCTCGCGGCGTCGAGGCTGCCGCGCGCGAGCTCGACATGCGCGTGGTGCTGCGCGGCTCCTCCTACGACAGCGAGGACGACCAGCCGCAACTGGCCCGCCTGGTGGAGCGGATCGGCGTCGACGCGCTCATCATCGCGCCGAGCATGGCCGCCTCGAGCGCCGCGCGCACCATCGATTGGCTCGACCAGGTCGGCGTCCCCGTCGTCCTGTTGGAACGTACCGCCACGGTGGGCAGCCACCGCGCGGTAATGGAATCGGTGGTCACCGACCACGCGCTCGGCGCGGCCATGGCGGTACGCCACCTCACCTCACTCGGACACCGCAAGGTCGGTCTGGTGCTCGACGCCAACAGCCCCACCAGCCAGCACGTACGGCGTGGCTGGCTCGACGCCGCTGCCGAGTGTGGCCTCGACCCGGACGCGACGGTGCTGGCAGTGGTGCCCGACGCGCGCTCACCGGAGCGGGACACCGTACTCAACGACGTCCTCGACCGGTGTCGGGCGACCGCGACGACGGCGCTGCTGGTGCACGCCGACGCCGAGGCCATCGCGTTGGTGCAGCACTGCGAGGAACGGCATCTCTCCGTTCCCGGCGACCTCTCCATCGTCGCCTACGACGACGAGGTCGCCGGGCTCTTCAGCCCGCCGCTGACCGCGGTCCGACCGCCGCGACGCTCGATCGGACGGGCCGCCGTGCGTCTCGTGGCCGACCGGCTCGTCGACCCCGACCGCCCCACCCACCGGATTGTCATCAGCCCGTCGCTGCGGATCCGGGAGTCGACCGCGCCACCGCCCGCGTAGGGGGTCTTCCTTCCCGGTCACCCGGGGGACCACCAGGACAACGACCCGGCCCGGTGGCTCGCCGAGGTCGCGCCGAATCCGCAGCCAGCCCTCACCGGCCCCCGGGAGCAGTGCCCGGGTTCAGCAGACTGGTGGGGGCAGGCGCTCCGCGTCGGCCCCCGGCCAGCAGCGGCTCACCCAGCAGCAGGGCGACAGTGCCGAGGGTCAGCAGTGCTCCCACGAGGAACGCGCCGCGCACCCCGAACGCCGACAGCGCGGCGCCGCCGACGAGGGCGCCGGCCGCCACGCCGACGTTGAAGGCTGCCGAACTCGCGGCGAAGCCGATCTCCGTGCGGCCCGGACTCACGTGCAGGATGCGGGCCTGGGCGGCCGTGAAGATGGGTGCGGCGGAACAGCCGAGCAGGGCGAGGCCGATGATCACCAGGGCCTGGTTGCCCGCTGACTGGAAGAGCAGCAGCATCGCTGCTGTCTGCGCGCAGACCGCGAGCACCAGGCAGGCACGCCGAGCAGGGTGGCGAGCGAGCCGCACACGGACGTCACGGCGAGGACCCGGCCGCGTATCTCCGGTGCGAACAGCCCCACCGCCACCGAACCCATGACGGCCCAGAACACCGCCTGCGCCACTGCCACAACGATCCGAGCGCCCAGCAGCACGCCGTACGACGTGGTGAGCACGGACCCGAGGGTCGCCACGGCCAGGACCACCAGGACGCCGGCGAGCACGAAACGACGGGGCAGGTGCCTGGTGAGTTGCGCCATCGGCAACGACACGACGGCGACGGCGAGACCGTAGCCGGTGACCAGGAAACCGGCGGCCGGCAGGGAGACGCCGAGGTCGGCCGACATCAGATTGAGCAGGCCGATCGGCAGGTTTTCCGTGGTGTTGAAGATGAAGGCGGACAGCGCGATGGCAAGCAGAACGCTCACCCGGCGTCCAACGTCAAACGACATCCGTCTGTTGTTCCCTCCGAGTCGACAAGTGTCCGCCAGGGTGTGCGAACCGCGACTCATCGGCACCAGCCCGTCGCCGTGCCCTGTCTAAGAGTCGTCCGGGAATGGCCTGCTTCCGATTTCGGTGGCAAATGCGGTGACGGGGGTGGCAAGACCGATGGTCGCCGAGTGACGTCCGTCGAAATCCTTCGGGAAAGGTACCGTACTTTGTGGGCGGTGCGGTGCCGGAGGTGCTGGCGCGATCCCGCGCGGCGGTCGAGCAGCAGGTCACGCCCGGTGCGGGGCGGGCCCAGGGTGTGGCGCGGTCGAATGCGCGACACCCAGTCGACCGGTCGCCCGGGCCAGGCACAGCCACCGATTGCGACAAGCCGCCGAAGGCGTGGTCCTCAGGGTTTTTGCGATTCCGCATCAGGGATTCCCCTGAGGCTCTGCTTCCACTTTCGAATCAGTGGAATCGTCCGCAGTGTCGACGCGGTAATCCCGGCCCGCCGATAGGTTGAAGCCGCGAAGACCGACCCGGGCCGCCCGGGGGCGAAACGCATCTCGATGACACCTCGACCGGACGGCGGTAGTCGACTGATGTTTCGGGCCACCTGGAAAAGCCTGCTGAGTCGCAAGCTACGGCTGGCGATGTCCGCCATGGCGGTCGTCCTCGGGGTCGCCTTCGTCTCCGGCGCGCTTGTCCTCACCGACACCCTGGGCCGCTCCTTCGACTTGATGTTCTCGTCGGTGTACTCGGACACCGATGTGGGCGTGACCGGCACGGCGACAGTGGACGTCGCCGAGGTCGACGGCGGTGCGGCGCCGACACGTGTGCCGGCGTCCCTGATCGACAGAGTCGCGGCGGTGCCCGGCGTGGCGAGGGTGACAGGTGTCGTGTCGGTCGACGGCGTCCGGGTGGTCGGCGGCAACGGCAAGGTCATCCCGTCGGTCGGCGCACCCCGCGTCGGCGAGAACTGGACCGGGGAGAGCCCGCTTGTCAGGTTGCGGGAGGGGCGGGGGCCCCTCGCGCCGGACGAGGTGGCGATCAACGCATCGCTCGCCGAGGCCGGCGGCTTCGCGGTCGGTGACTCGATCGACGTGTTGACGCTCGAGCCTCGGCGCGCCTTCACGCTGGTCGGCATCTTCGGCTACAGCGGCGGGCGGGACACCCTCGGTGGCACCATGTCTGTCGCCTTCACCGAGCCGGTCGCGCAGCGCCTGATGCTCGGCGGTGCTGACGTGTTCAGCAGACTCAACGTGCGGGCCGCGGAGGGGGTCGAGCCGGTCGAGCTTCGCGATCGGGTGCGCGTGACGCTCGGCGGCGAATACCAGGTGAGCACCGGTGCTGACCTGGCCGACGAGGCCGCTGCGGGCTTCCGGGACGGGCTGGCGTTCTTCGGCCAGATCCTGCTCGGCTTCGCCGCCGTCGCGCTGTTCGTCGGCCTCTTCCTGATCCTCAACACGTTCTCGATCATCGCCGCCCAACGTACCCGGGAGATGGCCCTGCTGCGCTCGATCGGCGCCAGCCGCCGGCAGATGCTGCTTTCGGTGTTGGCGGAGGCGACAGCCATCGGGCTGGTTGCCTCGGTGCTCGGTCTGGCTGCCGGAGTCGGCGTCGGCGCCGGGCTGGCGTCCCTGGTCAGCCGCTACAGCGGCAGCCTGACGCTGGCCGGGCTGGGCGTGCCGCCGTCGGCGGTCGCCGCGGCCTTCGGGATGGGCATCGGGGTGACCGTGATCGCGGCGATCGTTCCGGCGGTGCGGGCCTCCCGTGTCCCGCCGATCGCCGCGATGGTGGACACCGCCGGGCCGGACCGGCCGTTGACCCGTCTCGCGACGACCGGTGCCGTGATCAGCGGAGTCGGCGCGGTGCTGCTGGTCCTCGGCCTCACCGATGTGGTGCCCGGCGCGATCGTCGCCGTACTGCTCGGGGTGCTCGCGTCGTTCGTCGGGATTTCGCTGCTCACCCCCGTCATCAGCCGTCCCGCGGTGGCGCTGCTCGGCACGGTCTTCGCCGGCAGCATGCCCGGCCGGCTGGGCCGGCTCAACGCCGGCCGGAATCCGCGCCGCACCGCGATCACGTCAGCCGCGCTGATGGTGGGGATCGCGCTGATCACCGCCGTCAGCGTGGTTCTCGGCTCGGCGTCGGAGAGTATTCGTGGGCTGGCCTCCGGGTCACTGCATGCCGACCTGGTGGTACGCGGTGAGCAGACCGGACTCCAGCAGCCGGGTGTGCGTGCCGAGGTGTTCGACGAGGTGGCGGCGCTGCCCGGGGTGAGGGCGGCGGCAGCGGTCTACCGTGACCAGGCCATTGTCAACGGCGACCAACAGTACGTGACGGTCATCAACGACCTGGGCGCGCTGACCGAGGTCTTCGCGCTGCACCCGGTTCAGGGTGATCCGCGGACGCTCGGGCCCGGGGACATCGTGGTGGATCAGGACCACGCCACCGACCTGGGGTTGTCGCTTGGCAGCCCGGTCACCGTCCAGTTCGCCAAGGGGCAGCAGCGGACGTACACGGTCACCGGCATCTACCCGGAATCCGATCTACCCGGTGGAATGGCCCTGCCGGAGGACGCGGCGCGGTACCTGCGCGCACCGACGATCTCGCTCGGGTACGTGCAACTCGCCGACGACGTGCCGGTGGATCAGGTCAAGCCGCGGATCGAGGGGTTGCTCGCCGAGGATCCAGAGGTCTCCGTTGTCGATCTGTCCAGCTTCGCCAATCAGCAGACCGAGTCGCTCGACCAGATCCGGCTGATGATCCAGATGCTGCTCGGCCTGGCCATCCTCATCGCGATCCTGGGTGTGGTGAACACCCAGGCCCTGTCGGTCATCGAGCGGGTGCGGGAGATCGGCCTGCTTCGGGCGGTCGGGCTGAACCGGACGCAGACCATAAGGATGATCATGGTGGAAGCGGTGATCATCTCGCTGTTCGGCGCGCTGCTCGGTGTGGTCGTCGGAGGTGTCCTGGGGGCGGCGGCCGTGCAGGGTCTCGACGAGGAGGGCATCGGCGAGCTCGTCGTGCCCTGGGGGCAGATGGCGATCTACCTTGCGGGAGCCGGTGTGGTCGGCGTGTTCGCGGCGGTCCTCCCCGCGCTGCGCGCAGCCCGGCTCAACGTCCTGGACGCCATCGCCACGCCATGACGTACCGCCCGCCCCCGGGCCGGCCACCTCGTCGATTCGGTGAACCGGACACGTATCGCGCCGTGCTGTCGAAACGGCGCTTCTTCCCGGGGTCGTGGCGTGCGGCGCATCGCCTTCCGTGCCGTCGCCGACGGAGATAGAACGATCGGTCTTGACCGGAGCGATCCGAGTGGCTACGGTTCTCTAAGAAAGAACGTTCGTTCCACCCTGCGGAGGTCGGGTGGACGGCGGTGACTGAAGGAGAGCGCCATGCCCACCAAGATCACCCTGATCATCGGGAATCCGGCCACCCCCGACGAGTTCGAGAAGGTCTACGCCGACGTGCGTCGGGCCGCAGAGACGCTCCCGAAGCTCCAGCGGACCGAGTCGGCAAAGGTGTGGCCGAAGGAGGACAGCTCGCCCACCCCCGCGTACCGGACGCTCGACCTGTACTTCGCCAGCTACGAGGACGCCGCCGCCGCAGTCGCGACGCCCGTTGCCGGCACCGTCTTCGGCGGCCTCCAGGGCGCTCAGGTGGAGATCACGGGGCTGTTCTCGAACATCGAGTAGCACCCGCGTCGCGACCCGGCGGTGGCTCGACCCCCGCTGGGCGTCCCTTCGCTCGTCGATCAACAGAAGGATGACCATGACCACCGTTGCCGTTCCCGGCATCTCCACGACGGCCGCTGCCCTGCGGCGGTTGTACTTCGGGCGCTTTGCCTTCGCGATCGTCTGGGCTGCCGTGACGTTCCCCCTCGCCAAGCACCTCAACCCCCTCACCGCCGCGCTGCTCGTGGTCTACCCGCTTTTCGACGTGGCCGCCGCCATCGTCGACGTCCGCACGTCCCGGGCCACCGGATCGCCCACCCTGCTGTACCTGAACATCGCGATCAGCCTGCTCGCCGCTGTGGGCCTGGGCATCGCCGGCGCGTCCGGCATCCCGGCGGTCCTGCGCGTCTGGGGCGCCTGGGCGGTCGTGGCCGGGCTGATCCAGCTGATCGTGGGCCTCACCCGCCGCAGGATGGGCGGCCAATGGCCGATGATCATCAGCGGTGGCATCTCGGTGATCGCCGGTGGGTCGTTCTTCGCGGCTGCCTCCGCGGACAACCCCGCGCTCACCAACGCGATCGGCTACGCCATCCCCGGCGCGATCTTCTTCCTCATCGCGGCCATCCGACTCGGCCGCGTCGCGAAGGGAAACTGAGGTGGAGAACTCCACGTACGACGTCGTCGTCATCGGCGCCGGGCCGGTGGGGGAGAACGTGGCCGACCGCGTCGTGCGGGGCGGCCTGACCGCCGCGATCGTCGAGCGGGAACTGGTGGGTGGTGAGTGCTCGTACTGGGCCTGCATGCCGACCAAGGCCCTGCTGCGCAGCCAGACCGCGCTCCGGGCGGCTCGTCAGCTGCCCGGAGCGCGCGAGGCGGTGACCGGCGAGCTGGACGCGGCGGCCGTGCTGCGCCGCCGGGACGAGTTCGCCTCGCACTGGAAGGACGACGGTCAGGTGTCCTGGCTCAACACAGCCGGCATCGCGCTGTACCGGGGCCAGGGACGGATCAGCTCCGACCGGATCGTCGAAGTGACCGCCGCGGACGGCACCACGACCTCGCTCACCGCCCGACACGCGGTCGTCATCGCTACCGGAAGTAGCGCACTGGTGCCGGACATCGCCGGTCTGCCCGAGGCGGCACCGTGGACCAGCCGGGCGGCAGCCGCCGCCAGCGACGTTCCCGGCCGGCTCGCGATCATCGGTGGTGGCGTGGTGGCCGCGGAGATGGCGACCGCGTACGCGGGCCTCGGATCGGTGGTGACGGTGCTCGCGCGGGACGGAGTGCTCAGGCGGGCGGAGCCCTTCGTCGGTGAACGGGTCACGCAGGCCCTGCGGAACGCCGGCGTGTCGGTGCGCCCCGGTGTCGAGGCCACGTCGGTGAGCCGCGACGGCGACGGCACGGTGCGCATCGTGCTCACCGACGGTGCGCAGATCGAAGCCGACGAAATCCTCGTCGCGGTCGGCCGTACGCCGAACACGCACGACGTGGGCCTCGACCGGGTCGGTTTGACGCCGGGTGCCTGGCTCGCCGTCGACGACACCCTGCGGGTGGTCGACGGCGCAGGGGCGTTGGTCGGCGCCGGATGGCTGTACGCGGCCGGGGACGTCAACCGGCGGGCGCTGCTGACCCACCAGGGCAAGTACCAGGCGCGTGCGGTGGGCGACGTCATCGTGGCACGGGCCAGGGGCGAGGCGGCAGACGACCGCCCGTGGGGTCGGCACGTCGCCACCGCCGACGAGCGGGCCGTGCCGCAGGTCGTCTTCACCGACCCGGAGGTCGCGTCGGTGGGGCTGACCGCAGCCGACGCCGCGGCCACCGGGCTGCGGATCCGGGTGGTCGACTACGACCTGGCCGCCGTCGCCGGATCCGCGCTGCACGCCGACGGCTACCAGGGGCACGCCCGGATGGTCGTGGACGAGGACCGGCACGTCATCGTGGGCTTCACCCTCGTCGGTCCGGACGTCGCGGAACTGATCCACGCCGCGACGATCGCCATCGTCGGCGAGGTGCCCCTGGAGCGGCTGTGGCACGCGGTGCCCGCGTACCCGACGGTCAGCGAGGTGTGGCTACGCCTGCTGGAGGCGTACGGCCGCTGACCTGAGCCGTACGCCGACGGGCGTGCTCGCCGGCGGAGCGTCGCTGCGCCGAGAAGAGGACGAAGTCGGCTCGTTGCCCCTGCCGTGGCTGAAGGGCTGTCGCGCTGGGGCTAACGGGCCGACTCTGTCGACTGACGCTCGGAGTTGATTCTGAGGAGCCCTTCGACACCACGCAGGAAGGTCTCGGAGACGAGCGTGGGGTCGGAGAGGCATCCGGCCGCCATGGCACCGTCGCGCAGCATCACGAAGTGGCGCGCCGCAGGATCCGCCGTTCCTTCGTGGACCTGTGCCATGAGGGTGGTGATGGTGTCCAGGAACCATTGCCGGTGGGCCATGAGTTCCTGGTGCACGGGATGGTTCGGGTCGGGATATTCCGCTGCGGCGTTCAGGAACGCACAACCACGGAACCCGGGGGACTGGATGTTCTGAGCGATGGAACCGGCGATGGCCAGAAGGGGATCGGCGGAGGATCGATTGGCGGCGACTGCCTGGTCGACAATGCCGCGCTCCATCTGCTGTACCTCACGCAGGTAGGCCAGGATGAGGTCGTCCTTGCTGGGAAAGTGCCGATAGAAGGTGGCCCTGGTCACCTTCGCCTCGGCGATGATCCGGTCGACGCCGACGGAGTGAATGCCCTCGGCGTAGAAGATCCTGGTCGCCGTCTGAAGAAGCCGGAGTCGTGCCGCAGAGGGCCGGGCATCGGGTTCGTCGCGCGTCACCCGACCATCGTAGCGAATAGAACGTTCGGTCTGGACCGGGCGCGCGGCGTCGAGTTGTCCGCGCGCTCCGGGTCGGGTGCCGGCCGCCGGGATCGCTGACTGGGCGAGCTGCCGGATACCTGCTCCGTCGACCGGCCTTGTCGATCCGGTCCGCGTATCACACGCAGCGGGCGGCGAGGCCTCTCGAAAGGAATTCCAGATGAGCTCTGCTCCAGACATGACTGCCCAACATGCAGGAATGCCGACAATCGTGCTGATCCACGGGGCATTCGCCGACTCGTCGAGTTGGAGTGGGGTGATTGCCAACCTCAAGCGGCGGGGCTACCCGGTCATCGCCGTCGCTAATCCGCTGCGCGGCGTGCAGAAGGACGCCGCTTACATTCGCGCTCTTCTGGACAGCCTGCCCGGACCAGTCGTGATGGCCGCCCACTCCTACGGAGGGGTGGTCATGACCGAGGCCGCGGACGGTGCGTCCAACGTCAAGGCTCTGGTGTACGTCGCCAGCGTCAGCCCGGACGTGGGCGAGAGTGTGGTCGGGTTGCTCGTCAAACACCCCGGAAGTCAACTCACCTCCGCCATCAAGATGGTGCCGATCCCTGCCGACGACGGTGGCACGACAATGGATCAGTACATCCTGCAGGACAAGTTCCCGGAGGTGTTCGCCGCCGACGTCGACCCCGCGACCGCCGAAATCATGGCGGTAACGCAGCGGCCCGCCTCAGCGAGTGCCCAGGAGGAGAATGTGACCAAGGCCGCCTGGAAGACGATCCCCTCCTGGACCCTGATCAGCACGCAGGACCAGGGCATTCCGCCGGACCTGCAGCGTTTCCTGGCAGAGCGGGCGGGATCCACGACAGTGGAGGTCGCCGCCTCCCACGCTGTGGCAGTCTCGCAACCCGGCGCGGTCGCAGACCTCGTCGACACCGCCGCCCGCGCCACCGCGCGTTAGCTGTTCCGCCCAACGGGTCAGGCCCGCGATCCTGAACGTCGCGAGGGCGGGGAATCTCGTTCCCAGGGCTGGGTGCCGCGCCCGCACGGCGCGAACGCGTGCAGCGTGAGCCGGACGCCGTGGAGGCGGTCCCGCCCGAGATCTGGCTGGCCGAGGCGTGAGACACGTTGGCGATCATCGATGTGCCTGTCGCATCGTCGACCTATGACAGGCGTCTGTTCGTCCTCGCTGTTCCGCCGTCCGCGGCCGGGTCCGCTGGCCGTCGTCGTCGTGTCGGCGGCGGTGCTCGCCACCGCACTGGCCGCCGTACCGATGGCCGCTGCCGGCACCGTGGCGTACCCGGGAATCGCCCCGACGCCCGGCGGGGCCCCAGCGGCCGTCGCAGCGCCCAACGCGACCACGCCGCCGACGGTGCCGAGCACGCCGGGCACCTCGCCCTTCCCGCCGAGCGCGCCCACGAACCTGGCCGCCAGCGAGGTCCGGAGCGGGTCGGTCACCCTCACCTGGACGGCCGCCACGCCCGGCTGTTGTGCCATCACCGGCTACGACATCACGTACTACCAGGTGCTTGACGATGTCGTCTACACCGCCAGCGTCGGGGCCGTCACCACCACCACGATCACCGGCTACTTCCGCCCGGGCCTGGAGTACCTCTTCCGGATGACCGCCCGGGACACCCTCGGACACCGCTCGACCTCGACGGCCACCCTGACCGTGGTCATCCCGGTGACGGACACGCCGTCGCCCTCGACCTGCCGGGTGACCTACCGCAACCAGTCCGAGTGGCCTGGCGGTTTCGTGGCCACCCTGACTGTCGAGAACGTCGGGGCGGCGCCCATCGACGGCTGGACTGTCACCTTCGGCTTCCCCGGCGACCAGCAGATCACCTCGGGGTGGAACGCCACGCTCAACCAGACCGGCGCCACAGTCACCGCCGGCAACGTCGACTGGAACCGGGCCCTGGCGCCGAACGGCTCCGCGAGCTTCGGCGTACAGGGGCGGTGGAGCGCCAGTGCCGCGCCGCCGACCAGCTTCTCGCTCAACGGTGCCGCCTGCACGGTGGGCTGATCGTGGCCCGGCCCGTCCCCCGCCCGAGAAGGAGTCGCGTGAACACCTCTTCGACCACACCCCACCGTCGACGCAGGGCCCTGCTCGGGGCGGTCACGGCCGGCATCCTCACCGTCGGCGCCACCCTCGGTGGCACCACCGCGCCCGCCGCCGCCGCGAACACGCTCAGTATGCGGGGGGCCGACGTCTCCTCGTTGCAGCGCAGCCTGGACCTGGGTGCCAGGTACTACGACGCCGGTGGCGTCGCCCGCGACCCGCTCGACATCCTGAAGTCCGTCGGCGTCAACTACGTCCGACTGCGGGTCTGGAACAACCCGAGCAGCGGCTACAACAACAAGAGCAGGGTGTTGGCCCAGGCGCGGGCGGCCAGGGCGAAGGGCCTCAAGGTGCTCATCGACTTCCACTACTCCGACACCTGGGCCGACCCCGGCAAGCAGTACAAGCCGGCTGCCTGGGCCGGCCACACCCTGAGCCAGTTGCGTACCGACGTGTACACCTTCACGTACGACGTCTGCTCCAGCCTCAGCCAGCAGGGCACCCCACCGGACAGTGTGCAGATCGGCAACGAGATCAACGTCGGGATGCTGTGGAACGAGGGCAAGGTCGTCAACAACGACTTCGCCCCGCTGGCCGGCCTGCTGAAGCAGGGTTACAACGCGACGAAGGCGTGCGGCGGCGGCATCCCGGTGATGATCCACACCGCAAACGGCGACAGCAACGCCAACGCCAGGTGGTTCTACGACGGTATCCGCGCCCAGGGTGTGCAGTGGGACATCACCGCCCTGTCGTACTACTGCGTGTGGCACGGCACCCTGGCGAACCTCTACAACAACATCGTCGACCTACGCGGCCGGTACGGTAAGCCGGTGGTGATCGCGGAGACCGCGTACCCCTTCACCCGGAACAACGCCGACAGCGAGCCGAACGCCATCGGCGACGCGACCTGTGACGGCATCAGCGCGACCTGGTCCGGGCAGGCCCAGGAGTTCGACTGGGTGCAGAACACGGCCCGCAACGCGGGAGCGATCGGCGTCTTCTACTGGGAACCAACCTGGTACGCCATCAACGGCAACGGCTGGGACCCGGCCAACATCAACGGCACCGGAAACCAGTGGGACAACATGGCCGTCTTCGACTGGTTCGGGCGGGTGAACCCCGGCGTGCGCTGGACGCCCTGACCCGCACCCGGCGGTGACCGGTGGACGACCACCGCCGGTTCGGCCCGGGGTCAGAGCCGGGAGGTGAAGGTGGCCAGGAAGCGGTGTGGGGTGACCACGCCGGCGTTGTCGAAACAGATCACGTCGACGTCGGCGTTCGTGGTGTACGGCCAGGGCTGGGTGAGGTGGCAGTAGTTACTTCCGGCCCCCTGGGCGACCACCTGGACGTGCGTCTCCTTGAGGCCGACCTGCGGGAAGGTCGCCAGGTAGCGGCCTGCGGGCGCCAGCGGCGCCACAGTGTTCGCACCGACCCCGAGGACCGAATTATCGTTTGTCGGACCGCCGACGGCGGTACCCAGATAACCGAAGTACGACGGTGGGGCGAGGGAGCCGATCACCGGCCGCCGACGGTGGTACGAGAGGGTGAAGTCGGTGTCGATGAACGCGCCGGCCTGGTTGTAGCAGAAGACGTACACCTGCACGTCGGTGCCGACGGCGCTCCAGGAGTAGACCTTGCACCGGCGCGGCCCGGCGTTCGGTTGCCCGGCGGTGACCTGCACGTTTCCGGCGAGCACCCCGCCCAGCCCCACCCCGGGCAGCCGCACCAGGTACTGCCCGACGCCCAGCGGCCCGACAGTGTTCACCACGCCCGTGGAGTTGTACGACTGCGCCACCACGCCGCCACCCCACTGCACGTACGCGTGGGACGTGCCGGCGGGCAGCACGCCCGAGCTGGTCGTCCAGAGCACGGTGAACGGGGTGTCCTCGCGGGTGCCGCCCGGCCGGTGGCACTGCACGTCGACGATCTCGTCGGCGCCGGACTGGAACCAGCGAACCACCTCGCAGTAGTGCCCGGTCCGGTTCACCGGCGTCACGTGCGGCACGCCCCGCGAGCCGGCACCCACCTGGGGGAAACGCACCTGGAAGCGGCCGGGCGCGAGCTTGATGCCCTCGGCCCAGGCGGCCCGGAACGCGGTGATCCGTACCCGCGCTGACGCTCGTCAATGTTGCGAGAGTGCGTCCAGACGTGTTGGAATGGCTCATATCGCCGCAGCGCGGGGGCAACCGCGCTGGGAACGGCAAGCACGGGAGCAGCGCAGTGCCAGCAGCGGCGTCGCCGTGGCGGGCGCTCGCGCATCGCATCGCCGGGTCATCTTCAGGGCGGCGGGCACACTGCCAGGCCGCCATCCGCGCCCGCCGTACGTAGCCCCCGGTCCGTGTCCTCGTCGGCCGACGCGTTCGACGTTCGACAGCCCGGGGCCGTCCGATTCGGTCCGCCAGCGTGCAGAACCGGCGACGAGGTGAGAAGCAGTCATGATTTCCCGAGAGAGTCTCGTGGGTTGGTACCGGCACCGCTTGGTGTGGGTGGCGGTGATCCTGCTGGCGGTGTCGGCCGGCGCTGTCGTCCTCGTCAACCGGACCGACCCGGAGACGAAGCCGGCGGATCTGCAGACGCAGATCGTGGCCCGGATGCGTACCACGCTCGAACAGGTGGACCCGGGCCAGCACAACCACGCCGGGCACGATGCCCAGCAGGCGGCCACCGCGGAGAAGCCTCCGGTGATCTGCGGGGTGCGCGTGTACGGCTACGAGCCGGCCGAGGCGACAGCGCTCGCCGACGTGCGGACGGTGTACGGATTCCACCTGTGCGGGGTCGCCGAGCGGGGGCGTCCCTGGGACGTCGCGGTCAAGCTGGCCGGCCCGGTGATCATGGACATGTCCACCGATCCGCCGGGCATTCAGGTGGTCGAGGCGACCGCTGACGTCAGGTTCGTCGACCGGCTGCGGCAGATGTTCCCGGACAAGTACGAGGAGTTGGCGCTCAAGGAGGCGCTTGCCGAGTCGGAGATGGCCGACCAGCGCCGCCGGTACGACGCCGCGGCCGGGCTCTGACGCCGCCGGTACGACGCCGGGGTTGGGCTCTGGCAAAGCCGGGCGGTCACTCCCGCGCCCACCCGGGCGTCGGATCCGGGCCTGTGGCACCGCAGGCCGGCCCGTATCTGGCCCTTCGACAGTTGTGAACCGGTGCGCCGGTGCGGGCCCATCCGCGCGGCGCCGTCGAGGCGGGGGCCTTTGGCCGCGTCCGAAATTAGACAGATCAACATTGATATTTACAGACATCGATGTAACAGTTGGTTTGGGAGCGTTCCCATTGTGATCTTTAGTACCGAAGAGCGGAGGATGAACAGTGCGTCCACACACGTCCGATCTATCCGGCGGACGATCCCGGTCAACCGTCCGTCGATCCCTCCAAGCGCTCGTCCTGCTGTTCGCCATGGTGGTTGGCACGCTGCCCTTCACCGGGGCGGCCCAGGCGCACGGCACCATCATCAACCCGGCGAGTCGCGCCTATCAGTGCTGGAAGACCTGGGGCAACCAGCACATGAACCCGGCAATGCAGCAACAGGACCCCATGTGCTGGCAGGCGTTCCAGGCCAACCCCGACACCATGTGGAACTGGATGAGCCAGCTGCGCGACGGCCTCGCCGGTCAGTACGAAGCCCGTACCCCGGACGGGCAACTGTGCAGCAACGGCCTGTCCAGGAACGACTCGGTGAACCAGCCGGGTGCGTGGAAGTCGACGCCCGTCAGCCGTAGCTTCACGGTCCAGCTGTACGACCAGGCCAGCCACGGTGCCGACTACTTCCGGGTCTACGTCACCAAGCAGGGGTTCAACCCGAGCACCCAGCGGCTCGGATGGGGCAACCTTGACCTGGTCGCCACGACCGGGCGCTACGCGCCGGCGCAGAACATCTCGTTCAACGTCTCGACCTCCGGGCGCAGCGGAAACCACATCCTGTTCGTGATCTGGCGGGCGTCCCACCTGGACCAGACCTACATGTGGTGCAGCGACATCACCATCAGCTGATCGACAGGAGCGACAACCGCGGCACTGCCCCGGCCCAGGACTCCAACGCCCTGGGCCGGAGCAGTGCCGCTGACCGTTGGGTCACCAGGCCCCTACTGTCGTCGCTCTTCGGACGACCGCGGCGTCACCGCTCGAGGTGGAGTTCGCGGGCGAGCCGGTCCACCGCCTGCTTCGCCTCGACCAGGCTGGCACCGGTCTGGTTGCGGTAGGCGCGAACAGCATGAATCGTCTGGCCGCTCTTGAGATGCCGGACGACTTCCGGGTCCATCGGCTCGGCGATGCCGAGGTGGTCCATTATCAGATCGAGCTTGCGCTGGACGGCCGCGAGTTGCATCGCCGAGCGGCGCTTCTCCTGGGACGCGGCTCCGACCGCAGCCGCGACCGACCCGACAATGGCGATGACGAGAAACGCTACTTCCCACGGACCCATTGGCACATCCAACCACCGGCGCGCAATCGGGGCGCCAGGGCGGTCCAGTGCTACGCGACGACGAGCAGGCCGCCGGTCGGCTGGACAGTGCGTACCCCCGGACGGCGTTTCGCGAGGAGGAACGTCGGCGGCGGGTCGCGACCGATCCGCCATCGTGGTTGCCAGTGGCGTCGGAATCATCACGGCCGCACTGCTCCACCACAGTGGAGTGGATTTTTCGTCGGCGGTGGTCGGGGGAGGCGTGGCCGTCGGCGGGACCATGACACTCGCCCTGGAGGTGCTCAAGTACCTGCGCGGCCGGTGATCTCGATGACCGTGAGACCGGCTCCCGCACCTCCTGGAACCAGCCGTCCGGCCATCGGCGGGGCCGTGACCAGTGCTGTCGATCTCTACGATGTGGTGGTCGTACGAGAGCGGGGAGGGTCGGCCGTGAGCGTCTGCACCACCTGCCGGGTGGAGGATCGGGTCCTGGTGCGAATCGACAGCTGGGGCGTCCCGCACGGCACCTCCGGACACCAGATCAACCACCGCTGGACCAGCCTGTCCGCCTGTCCGCAGTGCGAGACCGGCCGCCTCGTGCGCTTTGACCATGACTGTTTCCACATGCCGTGGGAGGAGCCGTGGGACATGGCCTGGTCCTGGTGGGTCGCCGTCGACGGGGTGCGACGGTTGAAGGCCGCGCTCGCCAGCTGCCCGGACGCGCTGCGGCCGTCGTGCGAGTGCCCGGTGCACCGGTCGCTGCGGGACAGCACCGACAGCTCGCCGTCGCCTGAGGTGCAGGTGACGGTCATGGTGACGGCGGACGGGTTGCCCCAGGTGCGACAGGCACCCGTGCCGTGAGGGTTGTCGTAGGGACAGTGGTTCCGGATTCTGACGTTCTCCGGGCCTGCCGGACCGTGCTCGCCTTTCGAACGTCGGAAACCGCGAGGAACATGACAGGCAACGGGATCGTCGTGCTGTCCGGCCCACCGTGCTCGGGCAAGACCACTGCCCGACAGGTACTGGCCAAGGAACGCGCCTACTCAGGTCGGGTCCACCTGGAGGTGGACTCCCTGTTCGACCTCCTCTTCCCCGAATCCGACCGGAATCGTGACGACCGCATGCACGCGTACGCAGGCGCGCATCTCCTCGCCCGGATGCTTGTCGATCGCGGAGAGACCGTACTCCTCGAATGCACCTACGCTCGCCGTGACCAGCGAGCCAGCCTGGTGGAAGCATTGGCCGGCTCCGCCGCGCCGCTCTGGGTCGTCGAGTTCCTCGTGACTCCCGACGACGCTGCGAGCCGATTCCGGGAGCGCCACCAAGCCACGGATCTCGACGAAGCGCTCGTCCGCGAGCGCGCGGAGGCGTTCCGCTACTTCGACGGCGCACTCCGGGTGGAGTCGTCCGCGGGGACCCCCGAGGAGCACGCGCAGCGCATCAACACGTGGCTGCGTCAAGGCCCTACCCCGGTGGACCAGGACGCCTGGGTGCGGGCCGGAAGAGCCTGGACCTGAGCGCCGCGCTCACCTCGGCCCCGCCGTGCTGCCGAAGGGGCGTCCCGGCGGGGGCCACACCGCGGTCAGCTCAACGTGAACGTCACGTCGTCCACGTCGAAGGCGGTGGCGCCGTTGCCGGCGGTCTCGCTGGCGACGAAACTGACGGTCGCGGTGCGCTCGGTCGTCGCCGTCCCGGTCGCCATCGTGTACTGCCGCCACTGCGCGCCGCCGTCGAAGGCCAGCGAGAACCTGGTCTTCGGGGGGATCCCGGTGACAGCCAGCCCGACGTTCAGGTAGTCGCTGCGGCTGGTCTCGGTGGTGAGGGTCCGGACCCAGAAGCGGACCGTCAGGTCACAGTTGGCCGGCACCGTTGCGGTGGTGCGCAGCAGGTCGCCCCGCGTCACGTCCAGTCCGGCGAAGGTGGCGTACCCGCGTCCGGTGTGTGCGGGTCGGGTCGCGTCGCCGACCACGACGATGCGGGGGCCGGCGGTCCAGCCGGTGGCGCCGTGCTCGAAGCCCGGGTTCGGATGGATCTGGCCGGCGCAGGGCGCGTCCGTCGCCGGCCGGCCGCCGGACGCGCCGCCCGTGGTCAGGAGCAGCATGGCCGCAACCGAGGCGGCGGTGACAAGGGCCTTCATCAGTCCTCCCGAGTCGCGATACATCTGAGTCTGTCGATATATGTCGACCATGGCCGCTGGGCGACGGTGCGTCAAGTCCTTCCCGGCCCCGACCTGCCGCTGGCCCACTGAGGTACTGTCACGCCAGCTCAGCGGCTCGTTGAAGGTGCGTGAGCGGGCACACTGCCGCTGCCTGCGACGCCTCGACCCGCGTGGCCAGAGGAGTGGATGCCCGGATGACGGTAGGGCGGTCAGTGCCCAGCCGAGACGACGTGCTCGGCTACTTCGACACCCTGTCGAACTGGGGACGGTGGGGCGACGACGACGAGCGCGGGACGCTCAACCACATCACCGACGACGTCCGGCTGGCGGCGGCGCGGGCGGTCCGGCACGGCCGGAGCGTGTCGTGCGCGTGGGACATCACCGTGCCGCAGGACATGGAACGGTCGACGACGACGTGCCCCTGCGCCGCCGACATGCCGGGTGCCGAGAACATCCCGGTGCCCGCCTTCCACGCCGACCGGCGTTGGGGTTTCTCGTCCGAACGGCTCGGCCTCACGTTCCACGGCAACACCCTCACCCACGTCGACTCGCCGTGCCACATCTTCTGGGACGGCGCGATGTACAACGGGCGGTCGCATTCGTCTGTCGACGCCGCTGCGGGATCGGCGTGGGCAGCCGTCACGGCGGCGGCGGACGGGATCGTCACCCGGGGCGTCCTGCTTGACGTCGCGGCGGTCCGCGGTGTGCCGTGGCTGGAGCCGGGGGAGGGGGTTTTCCCCGCTGACCTGGAGGCCGCCGAGCGCCGCCAGGGGGTGCGGGTACGACCCGGGGACGCGGTGCTCCTACGGACCGGATTCGGCCGCTCGCGGCACGAGACCGGTGCGGCCATCGGTCTCACGCAGGCCGGCTGGCACGCGTCCTGCCTGCCGTGGCTGCACGAACGGCAGGTCGCGCTGATTGGCGCCGACACGCCCCAGGACGTTCAGCCGTCGGGGTACGACGACGTGTTGATGCCGGTGCACGCGGTGAGTCTCGTCGCGATGGGCCTGTGGCTGCTCGACAACTGCGACCTGGAGGCGTGCGCGAGCACAGCTGCCCAGCTCGGTCAGTGGGACTTCCACCTGGCGGTCGCGCCGGTCCGCTTCGCCGGCACCTCGGGCAGCCCGGTCAACCCCATCGCCACCTTCTGAATCCATCTCCCGGCGGGGGCCGCGAGCGGTCCTCGCCGGAGGCAGCGCGCACGTCGGACTGGCAGGTGCGCGACGATGGCACCGTGTCGATGAAGCGCGTGGAAGACCCAGCCGCCCTGTTGGCCTGGCTCGCCGGCCGGCCCGAGCACGAGACGCACACCGGCTACGCTCCCGCCGGGTGGGGGGCGTCGACGTGGATTCTGCACGCCATGTACGAGAACGCCAGCCACGCCGGGCGGGGCACGCACCATGAGGTGCGCCGCCGCGGGCTCGAATCGGGCGACCTCGCGCCGCTGATCGTCGGCGGGGTGGACCTCGACGATGGCACCATCGACACCGGTACGCCGCTGGGCTTCGTCGTCCGGCCGGGAAGCGCCTGGCGTCGCGTGCTCTGGTCGCAGCAACCGGGACAGGCACCAGATCCGCGATACCCGCCATGCCACCGCTGGTTCCCGCACCAGAGTTGGCCGGTCGCCGTCCAGCCGCCACCCGAAGGTTCCCTGGACGAGGAGAGCCTCACGGCCCTGCTGGACACCCTGTGCCGGCACTCGGTCGACGGGTCGGGCACTGACTGCGTCGCCTTCTTCGCGTCCCTGCCAGCCAACGACTACGACCACGTCCACGTGTGGCGCGGGCCGTTGTCGGCAGTTCCCGAACTGCTCGAGGAGCGCGGCGGCAGCTACCTGTTCTCCCCGACGAATCTGTGGCCCACCGACCGGTCCTGGTTCGTCTGGACGGACTACGACCTGCAGGGCACCAGGGTCAGCGGACCCACGCCCCTGATCGAGGCCGTCCGGAGCAATCCCGTCCTCGAGACGGTGGACTGGCCGGGGTGACGCCGGGCGGCGCTTCGCCGAGCACGGCACAGAGGCGATGAGGTAGCGACACTAGTCGATATTGCTGGATCGGCTGCGAGTGTGCTGGAATGGCTCGCATCGCCGCGGCACGGGGGCAACCGTGCTGGAAACGGGTAGCACGGGAGCAGTGCAGTGCCGGCGTCGCGCCACTTCGGCGCACGACGCCGCATCGCCGGGCCACTGTCACGACGACGGGCAGGTGCCGGTCGTACGTGTCCCCGCCCCGTATTCCCCCGACACCGAGACGCCCACCCCGCCGCCGTGCCGACGCATCGAGATCGGCGACGCGGTGAGCAGCGATCGGGATGTTCGGGGAACGCACTCTGGCCCCGCCCGCCCGCGGGAGGGCCCCACGTCATGGAGGATGACCATGCGCCGTTTCCTCGCGGTGTGCACCGCCGCCCTGATCCTCGGCACCGCTGCCGGCAGCGTCCCGGCCGCCGCGTCCGGTGTCTCCCCGCGTTCGTGTACCCGTGGCCTGCTCTTCTGCGAAGACTTCGAGCGGCTGCCGCCGGGCGGGGCCAGCACCCTGGACTGGGGCGTCGACACGCGCAACGGCACTCTCACCGTCGAGCGTGCCCGCCGCGGCAACCAGGTGCTGCACATCCACACTGTGGACAACGGGCGGGCCTTCCTGCGCGTCGACGATTTCGCCGCGCCGGGCAACCGCTTCTACGGCCGGATGCGGCTGCGCGTCGACGCCTTCCCCACCGCCCCCGACTGGGCGCACTTCACACTGGTGGAGGCGACCGGCACCGGCAGCCCGGAGGTCGTCCGTCCCGTCGGCGGTCAGTACGCACCCACTGTCCCCGGAACCTTCTGGGGGGTGGGCGCCGACGGCGGCCCGACCGGCGACTGGACAAACTGGCGGGAGTCCGCCCCGGTCACCGAGGACACCTGGCAGTGCTTCGAGTGGAAACTCGACCCGACGGACAACCGCGTCTCGGTGTGGATCGACGGCGTGGCGAACCCGGAGTTGACCGCTTCCACGACCGAGCATGGCGGCAACGACGTGCCCTTCGTGCTGCCGACGGTGAACACCGTGAAGATCGGTTGGCAGCTCTACCAGGGTGGCACCACTCCGGGTGAGTTCGACCTCTGGATCGACGACGTCGCGCTCTCCACCAGGAGGCTCGGCTGCTGAGTCCCGCGCAGGTGTCACGGCGGCCCGCTATCTGGGCCGCCGTGGCCGGCCGATATGAGCGGCTTCGGCAGCGGCGCGTCGTCCACCCCCAAGATCCTTTAAAGGCATCGCGAGCGGCACGCGGGAGATCGTTCTTGGCCTGGTCGCGCAGATTGTGCGAGATATGCGACTCGGGTAGGGCGGGAAGTTCGTTGGGTGTCTATGTTCGAGTGACTGTGGGTCGAGTTCACGGGAGGGGCTTCGGATGGGTGCGAAGTTTTCGATCACCGACAATGCGGTCAATCAACACTCGTCGAATCTGGACACTTCGGTCGCGGCGTTGAACAGTCAGGCGCGGTCGTTCATCAGTGCGATCGAGCCGTTGCCGGCGGTGTGGAAGGGTTCGGCGTTTCAGAGTTGGGATCAGTTGACGCAGCGGTGGAACACGGCGATGGCTGATCTGAACAAGGCGTTGACGGATATTACGAGCCGGGTTGGTTCGGCGGGGCAGCTCTATGACACGTACCACTCGGAGCAGACGAGCCAGTTGCAGTCGACGATGGGGTCGGCGAACTGGGACAGTGCGAAGTTCCGGGGCTGACGGGAGAGGGTGCGGGGATCATGGGTGATGTCTTCAGTTACGACGAGTCGACGGCGGGGTCGGCGCAGGGCGATATTGCGTCGGTCGCGAACGGGGTGCAGGCGAGTCTCGATGATCTGACCAACTTCGTCACCCGGGTGAAGGCCAACTGGGAGGGCGACGAGATGGAGATCTACAACGGTATTCAGATGCAGTGGAACACTGCGGCGGACACCGTGAAGCAGATCCTCGACTCGGTCAAGGGTGCTCTGGGTCAGACCACGACGTCGGTGCAGGAGATGCGCGGTCAGGTCCGGGGGACGTTGCAGGGCTAATCGATTGGTACGACCGCGTCCGGGCATCGATCGGGGCCCCGGGCGCGTCGTCGTGGTGGCACACGTCGTCGGGAGTCGACTGCTCGTCCCACGTGACCTTCGGACGGCACTCGACCGGTTGGCTGGCGCTGATCTCAGCAGGGGACGGGGTATACCTGCGTGGTCAGGAAGATTTCCGGGCCTGGCTCGCCGAGCTGAGTGGTCGGGAGCGGCGCCATCCGGGGGGAGCGTTTCGTGTGGACGATGATCGGAAGGCGATCTCCGAGAGGGTCGAGGCGCAGGTGGGCGCCCGGCCGCCGGAGGCCCTGCTCGACGTGTGGACGGGCGTGCGGCCGGTGGACGACGAAGGCGACGTCTACGTCTACGGTCCCGACGAGATCGCCGAGCGCAACCTGACGTACGAGGTCCGGAAATATGCGCCGGGTCTGCTGCTGATCGGCAGCGACGGCGGGGGAGTCGGCCTGTTCGTCGCGACGAACGTCCCCGATCCCGAGGTCGTCCTCATCGATCTCGGGGCGGTGGGCACGTCCGACGGCACGCGCGCCGGTCGGTTGTCGGTCCTGGCGGGGGAGGGCTTCCGTTCGATCAATCCGGCGGCGGAGCACGCCAGGACCGAGGCAGCGGCCGGGCCGATCGACGTCGTGGTCACCCACCACCCCGGCGTGAAGGCGCTTGTGGAGATCCGCAAACTGTTCCACCTCACGCTGCCGATCAGCGCGCTCACCGCCGCGGATGCCCGTTACCCGATGGTGGTCCTCGCCGGCGTCTACCACGGCAAGTACGCCGAGGCCGTCGACCAGATCAACCTGCGCCACCGGTGCCTGGCTGTCCGCCCACACGTCACCGCGTAGAAGGCCCCGGTGCGACCCCGACCCCGTCAGCGGAGATCGGCCGCGCCGTCTGCGTTGCAGACTGTGCGAGATTTGCGACTGAAGTCACCATCGTAGTTCGTCGCACGTCTATGTTCGATATTCGGCGCGGCTGGTTGGCGTGGACACGGGGAGGTCCGGGCGCGATGGCTGAATTCCCAGCGCATTTGTTCAGGATGGATGGTGATCCGTCGGCGGTTCGGTCGTCGGCGGGTCGGTGGCAGGGGTTTGGTGCGGCGGCGTCGCAGGCGGCGGCGCAGATTACGGGTTTGGATACGAGTCAGTTCGTGGGTCCGGAGGCGGATCTGTTCCGGGAGGGCCTGAATGCCCAGATGCCGGGGCATTTGCGGGTGACCGG